>JAUSMU010000221.1 GCA_030645995.1 Gammaproteobacteria bacterium
AGCACCACGCGCATGACTGGATTGCCGAGTTCGCCAGTGCGCTGGCGCAGGCCATAGGCGAGCACCAGCAGCGCCGGCACGCCGAAACCGGAGATCAGTTTCAACACGAGAATCGCCGCCAGCCCGGCCGTCATGAACAGCACGATGTACTGTCCGGAGAAATCTGCCGCGTACTCGCCAAACACCGCTGTGCTCAGGGGCGAGCTGGCGGCGCTCAGTGCCGTCCACGCATCCTGCACAAACGGCAGATAGACGGCGGCAGCCCGCTGCACCAGATGCAACACATCGAAATCTACCAGCAACAGCGCCAGCACTCCCAGAATGCCGAGCGCCAGGCAAATGGCCTCGATCTTCACCACCGCCAGCACGCGTACGCGCAGTGTCAGCTCCCGGTTCCACAACAGTGCCAGTGGCGCGATTGGCAGATACACCAGCGCTTCGCTGCGAAACAGGACGGCCGCTGCCGTGCTCACCACGAACAGTGCGGCGTCCTGCCAGTGCTGACGCTTGCCGTAGCGAATCAGGAACAGCATCCCCACTAACAGCAAGGCGACGAAACCGATATCGCGGATCAGGTAATAGCGATACTCATTGAGCGACGGAAAAACCAACACGGTGATGGCTGCCAGCAGTGTGACGCGCTCACTGGCGCGGATCTCTCGCGCCAGTGAAATGAAAGCATAGACGAGCAAGGCGAAGAGCAGGGCGTTGATGACCTGAGCTGCCGCAAACAGTTCGAGACCCGTCAGCTGATGCAGTGTGCCGAAGAGCACGGCGTAGGTCGCCGACGGTTGATACGCAAAAGCGGCGGCGAGGCCATCACTGATAAATATCTCGGCAGTGCGCGCGTACTCGAAAGCATCGACGTTGGGGATGGGATTGAGCAGCGCGTGCAGAAATGACAAGAACAGACTCGCAACCACGGCCCACAGTCGGATATCGAGGTCACGCCATTGCCTGTTCATTCTGGCTCCCTTCTACGTTGAGGGCTTCTTCTATAGGGGCTGGCTGTCTTGCCCTCGGCCTGGGTCTTGAAGCGTTTGTGCAGCCACAGGTACTGCTCGGGATGCTGTCGTATTGCTGCCTCGATGACGCCGTTGATGCGAATGGCATCGGCCGTGTCATCGCCGCTCGGGTAATCCTGCAGTGGCGCGCTGAAGTCCAGATGATAGCCCGAGTTTTCGGCATTGCGGTAATGGCTGAAGAAGATCACGGCCGATTTGTTGAAAGACGCAAAGCGGCCGGTGGCGGTAATGGTCGCGGCTGGCACGCCGAAGAAATCCACAAACACCGAGTGACGGGGGCCATAGTCCTGGTCCGGCGCGTACCAGACGGTGTGCCCCTGTTGCAGGCTGCGCAGCGCGAGGCGTACATCGCCGCGATCAATCACGGCACCGTAGAGGCGCTGGCGGGCGCGGAACATGAGCGTCTCGAACAGAGGATTCTTGTGAGGCCGATAGGTCACATCCATCTTGTGGAACAGGCTCAACAGGCTGCCCGCAAACTCCAGCGTCGTGAAATGTGCGCACACCAGCAGGATGCCCTTGCCGTCCCGAGCAGCCGCCTGCAGATTCTCCAGCCCGCTCACCGTCACGCGCTTGCGGAAGACCTCCGGGCTGCGGCACCAGGCCATCGCCACTTCCATCACGCCGATGCCATTGGAAATGAATGTCTCCCGCACCAGCCGTGCCTGCGCCTGCGCGTCGAGCTCCGGAAAGCACAGCGCGATATTGGTCCTGCAGATCCGGCGCCGCTCGCGCGCAAACCGGTAGCTGAGCCAGCCCATCCCCTGGCCGATGCGGATCTGCACCGGGAAAGGTAACTGGGCAGCCAGCCAGATTACGCCGAAGCCCAGCCACGTAGGCCAGTAGCGTGGGCTGAGGAAGTCGCTCAGTTGCTCGGATTTATTGGATTTCTTGCTCACACGGTTCCAGGGCTGTGCGCGGCATACGGGCCGCTGACTTAAAGAGGCCCGGATTGT
Source organism: Gammaproteobacteria bacterium (assembly GCA_030645995.1). Classification (GTDB taxonomy): domain Bacteria; phylum Pseudomonadota; class Gammaproteobacteria; order Pseudomonadales; family Pseudohongiellaceae; genus UBA5078. The sequence continues at coordinate 1,982 of JAUSMU010000221.1, forward strand.
AGCAAACCTTTACGGCTGCGGTCTTTCGCCGTCTGGATCAGTCCGCTTGCGGGCTCGCAGGCAGGTCAGATGCTTCCTCCGAGAAGCCGCGCTGACCCAGCACCAGGTGCAGCAGCGGCGTGGTGGCGAAGGTTGTCACCAGCGCCATGATCACCAGCATCGTGAAGAGGCGAGGAGAGATGACGCCCATCTCCAGGCCGAGGTTGAGCACGATCAGCTCCATCAACCCGCGCGTATTCATGAGGATGCCGATGATGCTGGACTCGCGCATGCTCAGGCCGACGAAGCGCCCGGCGACGAAGGATCCACCAAACTTGCCCGCAGTGGCCACCATGATGATTGCGAGGCAGGCGAGCCAGTCCGTTGCGCCGCTGAGCAGCCCGACCTCCGTGCGCATGCCGGTGTAGGCGAAGAAGCTCGGCAACAGCAGGACGATGACGATGTCCTCCATGCGCGTGCGAATCTGCTGTGCCAGCCGTCCATCGTGCTGCATGACCGCGCCGAGCAGGAACGCGCCGAACAGGGCGTGAATGCCAATGAACTCGGTCGCGGCTCCCGCCAGCAACAGCGCCACGAAGACCAGAGCCAGTACGCCCTGTGAGAGTGGTTCGGTGCTCTGTTCCTCCCGCCGGGCCAGCTTGTACAGCAGCGGCCTGGCGACCCAGAACATCGTGGCGACGAAGGTGCCAGAGAAGAGCACGGTCCACGCTACACCCGACACCTTGGCGGTGGCGACGCCCGCGACGAAGGCCAGCAGCACCCAAGCCGTGGCATCGCCGACGGCTGCGCTGGAGAGCGCCAGGCCGCCTATGCGGGTCTTCTGCGCCTGAAAATCACTGAGGATACGCGCCAGTACCGGAAACGCCGTGACGGACATCGCCACGCCGATGAACAGCGAGAAGACGGTGAAGTCGACGTCCTGAGAGGCGTACAGGGGATAGAGCCC
>JAUSMU010000399.1 GCA_030645995.1 Gammaproteobacteria bacterium
GACGGCAAGGTAACATCCTGCTTCCCTTTCAACGGTCAGACTAGCAGGTTCTCTCACCATGGCCAAACCAAACCTATTCTATGCCCAGTCCGGCGGCGTCACCTCCGTCATCAATGCCAGTGCCTGTGGAGTGATCGAAACCGCTCGTCTGCACAAGGACAAGATCGGCCGCGTCTACGCAGGCCGCAATGGCATCATCGGCGCTCTGCACGAAGAGCTGATCGACACTGGCAAGGAGCTGGCAGGCACCATCGCGGCTCTGCGGCATACCCCTGCAGGTGCCTTCGGGTCCTGTCGTTACAAGCTCAAGAGCATCGAAGAGAACCGCGTCGAATACGAGCGCCTGCTGGAAGTTTTCAAGGCGCATAACATTCGTTATTTTCTCTATAACGGCGGTGGCGACTCTCAGGACACGGCCAACAAGGTCGCTCAGTTCAGTATTCAACAGGGTTTCCCAATCCAGTGCATCGGCGTACCCAAGACTGTCGACAACGATCTGCCAATTACGGACAACTGCCCCGGTTTCGGTTCAGTCGCCAAGTATGTCGCAGTCTCGATTCGCGAGGCGGGTCTCGATGTCGCTTCCATGTGCGAGAGTTCCACCAAAGTCTTTGTGATGGAGGTAATGGGGCGTCACGCGGGCTGGATCGCCGGAGCGGCGGGGCTGGCGGCCGAGCAGGAAGGCGATGCGCCACACATCATCCTGTTCCCCGAGATCGCCTTCAATCAGAAAAAATTCCTGCAAAAGGTGCAGAGCTGTGTGAAGCAATATGGCTACTGCGCCATCGTCGTCTCGGAAGGCGCTCAAAACAAGGACGGCAGCTTCCTCGCGGACGCCGGTGGCAAAGATGCGTTTGGTCATGTGCAACTGGGCGGCGTGGCGCCATTCGTGGCGGAGATGGTGAAGAAAGAACTGGGTTACAAATATCACTGGGCCGTCTCCGACTACCTGCAGCGCGCAGCACGCCACATCGCCTCCGCGACCGACGTCGAGCAGGCCTATGCCATGGGGCAGGCCGCCGTGGAGTTTGCGTTGGCTGGCAAGAACGCCGTGATGCCGATAATCGTGCGCAAGCCCGGCAAGAAATACAGCTGGAGTGTGGGAGAGGCAAAGCTTGCCGATGTCGCCAACGTCGAGAAAACCATGCCGCGCGAGTTCATCAGCGAAGACGGTTTCAGCATCACTGCAGCAGCGCGTGCCTACTTCACGCCGTTGATCCAGGGCGAGGATTATCCGCCCTACAAGGACGGCCTGCCGGATTATGCGCGCCTGAAAAAAGTGCTGGTGGAAAAGAAACTGAAGCCTTGGAAGGGCTGAGATTGAGGAATTGAGGCTGAGCCGCGCGGGCAGCTTCGGTGCGGTGGCGGGAGCTGGCAGGGGGCTTCAGCGACGGACCGCGCCCCTCCGGGGTGCCCTCTCTGCGCAAAAAGCCTAAGGTCTTTTTGCTCGCTCGGCGCTGGTCTTTTATGTCGCTGAAGCCCCCTGCCAGCTCCCGCCACCTCATTAAATGCCATACGAACAGCGTGACAGATTCTACCTACAACCTCTGAGGAAGTTTGTCCTGTCCCTCATCCCCTGATGGTTTTACAATTCGTGCACTGCATCGGCCGAGCGCAGGGGGCGTTGCCCATGCCCGCCGGCGACAATAAGGGCCAGCGCCGAACGCAGCAAAAAGACCCTGGGCTTTTTGCGCAGAGAGGGCACCGCGGAGCGGCGCAGGACCGTCGCCGGTGGGCATCGGCAACGCCCCGGGATATCGAATATATCTAGGCTTTCCTATTCCTCGGCCATAACAAGCTTGGGCTTGCGAGCATCAATCACCAGTTTCGCGATCACGACAATCAGCAGCAATCCCACACCCAGAATCTGATTCAACTCCGGGAAAGCCAGCTTCTGCCCGACATACACCAGTATGAGCGCCAGTATGTTACGCACCCAGTGCTCGCCCACCACACCGGTCATATGGCTGCCGATCCAGATACCGGGGATGGAGCCAATCAACAGAGTCCCCAGCAGACTATAATCCACCGTACCCAGACTCGCGTGCCCAAGTCCGGCGACCAGGGTAAGCGGCACGGCATGTGCGACATCGGTACCGACAATCCTGTTGATATGAATCTTTGGGTAG
>JAUSMU010000025.1 GCA_030645995.1 Gammaproteobacteria bacterium
TCCTCAGAAGCACGCGCGGCACGCGAACAGGCCGCAACAATATCAGTTGAATATGACGTCGTGCAATCCATGCCAGGATGAAGCACGACGAGAGCACTGTGGGTCGCGAACAAGACCGCTGGGGGTGGGGGAAAATTCCGGTGGGGGGGGGCTCAAGAAGTTTTCGATATCACCGTGGCGCCTTTCTTGACCAGCGCACGACTCAACATCTATTCAATGAATGCCCGACCGGCCAGCGAGATAATCGGTTTGTGCCTCTGCTTCTTAATACTCTTGACGTTGCTCATGACGGTATTGACCTGAAATGTGAGTGTATCTCTAAGTTGCTAACGTACGGAAAACTCGCATGGAGATCATCAAGAATCGAGTCTTTGCATTTATGTCATATCTGGCATATATTGCGTTTCATGGACATCAAGGACAAGCCATTAATCTGGCTACATGGAATAGTAAAAACGCCACCATTTTCGGTTTCTGCCAGGTTAGAGGCTGGCTATCTGCTGCGCTTGCTACAGCGGGGGGAAAGGCTCTCACTGCCGCATTCGAGGCCAATGCCATCAATTGGGTTTCGTTGTCATGAGTTGCGTATTACCGATAGTGACAAGATTTGGTGAATCGTATATCGGACTGACTCTGACGCAATCGTGATTGCTGAAGTGTTTCAGAAAAAGACTATATCGACATCCAAACCAATCATTAATATTTGCAAATCCAGATTCAGGATGTATGACGATGCAAACCAGTAAACGAACAAAACTCGAAGCTGCCGGTTGGAAAGTAGGAGGCACCGATGAGTTTTTGAATCTCACCCCCGATGAGGCTGCGTACATTGAATTGAAATTGGCGCTGAGTCATTCCTTGCGAGAGAGAAGACTGAAGAACAATTTCAGTCAGGTTGAACTGGCCAAAATGCTTAACTCCAGCCAGTCGCGTGTTGCAAAAATGGAGGCCGGTGACCCTAGCGTTTCCATCGACCTTATTGTGAGATCACTGCTTGTACTTGGGGCTTCTTCAAAAGATGTCGCCAAGGCGATTTTGTCTGGGGCGTTGCGCGAGGCGTAACGGGACTTTTTATGAGCAAACCAAAGACTGAAATTCCAAGCTTCGGCACTGAGGCAGAAGAACGCGCTTTCTGGGAAACGCACGACTCAACTGACTATGTTGATTGGCGCAAGGCCAAAAAATCTGCACTCCCTAATCTGACGCCATCGACAACAAAGATTTCTCAGCGCCTTCCCGATATTGAAGAACATCGCAGTGCTTGATCTGCGTTGCTAATTATGATTAAGGGGCCGACACTCCTGGGTACCACCGCCCCGCATTAAACCCTACCATCCGCCCTCGCAACATCGCCCCGACTGCCAGATCATAGTCCATCTTCTCTCCCTCCCAGCGCGTCACCGCCGTGCGGGAATCAATCTCCAGTCCAGCCCCATCATGCTCTCGCTCGATAGCCAGGCTTTCACTCGCAACATCCTCACCCTCTGCAAATTGCGGAGTAAGTGCCGTTGGCATTGCGCCACCAGCAGGGGTCAAAAACTCAAACTGCTGCTCACCATGTTTCACAATCTCGTACCCCTCCTGATGCAACAGCCGATGATGATGTCGGCACAGCAGCACCAGATTATCGAGCCTCGTCTCGCCGCCATCGCACCAGTGCTGCACATGATGCGCGTCCACGTAGCGAGCCTCGCAGCAGCCTGGAAAACGGCAACCACGATCACGGATCTGTAGAGCGCGTCGGATAGAGGGCGGAATGGCGCGGGTTTTGCGGCCGACGTTAAGCACATTGCCGCTGGCATCTTCCAGCATTGGCACCAATGAAGCATCGCAGCACAGACGTCTGGCGGTGGCTGGCGACAAGGGCAAGTGATGAGCGCCGCTCTCGATTGAGCAGAGCTGCTGATTGCCATGTTCGATGTGAACCACGACCTGATATTTGTCGGCGGACGACAGCGGCTGCAAGCCCTCCTCCATCGTGCTCATCGCTTGCTCGGCCAACGCCAGCAACGCATCAACACGTTTCCGCGGGAACGTTTTCTCCGGGAGATTTGCAGGAGCGTCATCTTGGGCGACAGGTGGATTCTGCGCGACGAGCATCGCTTCCACAGCTTTCATGAAGACGGCACCGTCTTCGGGGGGCATCCGACCGCGCAGCACCAGCATGCCGTCGTCGTCAAAGTAGCAGGTGAGTTCGCGCGCTTCGTACTGGCTCTCAGCGCGGCGGTCATCCGTCAGGCTTTCGGCGCGCCGATATTTTCGCACCAGCTGCTCGACGTGCTGCGCAGTGCCATGCAGCGCCACCTGCAACAGCATCTGTTCATTTTCCGGCGTCGCAGAACGGGTCATGGCGCGCACTTTGGAGTAGCTGATCGTGCCGGAACGGAAGGCATCGTCGATGGCGGGGAGTTGTTGCAGGCTCTTCGCGACGCGCACTTTTTCACGCGCAGCGCCCAGATCAATGCCGCAGTGGTAGTTGAGCCAATGGGCGGGCGATTTGATGCCGAAGCCCTCCCATGCGTCGCGTTCGATGAGCGCAGCGAGCAGTGTCAGGAAGCGATGTTGAGCGGCGTTGATGTGCCCGGCGAGACGGGTAATCTCGTCGCTGAGCGCGGCATTGTCTGCAGGGATGAAAGCAAAAGACGGGAGCTGTGACATGAGACGATTCCTCCTTGGAAAGGCCGCAAATTGGATGGCTTTAGAGCACTGTTTATATGTACATATTATAGCTCTATCTCAATGATTTAACCCTAAATTATCCGCTTATATTTTCACGAATTCTGGCCAGAGAGCTCTCAATCTGCAGATCATAAAAAGTGCTGCGTTCAAAAATGTCAGTGATGAGAAACTACGCGATGGGAATGGTCTCTCGATAAAACTTAAATTTTACTCTGACCCCAATTATTCCCAATTATTCCGTAAATCTCGACAGCGAGCAGTACAGCCAAATGCCACCACTGAAAAAGCTTGATCGTCCGTTTAAAACGACTCATCCTCCACGAGGCACAAAACAACAACCAAAAAAAGAGGCACTGAATGACTCGACCAATTCTTGAAGAAAGCAGGGTTCATCCAGCGATAAGACAAACTATCGCAGACAATAACATCGACCTTATTCACGAGGTGGAAGCTGCCATTGCCAGCAATGACATTGTGATTGTTGGCATGGCCCAGAATCCCGTCCCCAAGAAAGCCAGGAAACTACTCGACGGACTCGGCATTGAGTACTGCTATTTGGAATATGGGAGCTATTTCAGTCTCTGGCGTCGCCGCAATGTCTTGAAAATTTGGAGTGGCTGGCCCTCGTTTCCAATGATTTTCGTCAAAGGCACGCTAATTGGGGGCGCGGACGACTTGCAAGCCTTAGTGGATAAAGCAGAGCTCATGGAGATGCTCAAATAGAGACGGAAGGTTTCCGATCAAAGCGCAAAAGCAAGGCCGGGAAGAAGGTGAGATCGAGCACGAGAGCGATCACCACGATCGGCACCAGCAGCGTGGCCGCCTGCTGAAAATATAAAGTGCTGGCGCCGATCAGCACGCAGGTGCCCAGGGCCAGCACAGCGGTTGTGATGATCATGGCCGGCCCCGCTTTTTCCAGGGCTCGGTCGATCGCCGCCGCCGGCATCAGCCCCGCAGCACGGTTAGTCTGATAGGTGCTGAGCACGTGCACAGTGTCATCCACCACCAAACCGATACTGATGCTGAACAGCATCATCACGAAGGGGTCTATACGCCCTACCAGCAGCCCCCACGCACCGAACACCAATACGGCGGGTAGAAGATTCGGCAGCATGCTCAGAAGCCCATAATAGACGCTGCGCATCCCGAAAATCACGGTGAGCGTAATCATCAGCAAGCTGAAGGCATAGCTCTGCAATAATTCCACTGTCACGGCATGATCCATGCGCGCAAACAACAGAGTGCTGCTGCCATGCAGGAGTTTTGCCCCTGGCATTTGCCTTGTGAACTCCTGATCGATCCGCTCGCTCAGCTCGAGTAGCGCCTGATTGCTCTGTGTGTTCGTCGACACGAATACACGTACCAGGCTGAAATCCTCATTCGCCAGTGTATCGAGCTGGAAATCTCTTGCCTGTGCCACGCTGTAATTGAACAGGGCATCTTCCACCTCGGCCAAGGTCTCTGGTATGCCGTAGAAGGCTGCATCGTTCTCGTTCATGACTTGATTGACGGTCTTCACAACCTCAACCAGGCTGGCCACGCCAAGCACCTGCTCCTGCTCACGCAGCCACTGCGCGAAGCCATCCAATTGACGCAGAAAGTCCGGCTCGATGCTGCCAAAAGGGGTGGCTAATTCGATGCCGTAACTGAGCTGTGCTCCTCTGTCCATGCGCTCACTCACCACCGCGTAATAGTCGTACAGAGGAGAGTCCTCGCTGATGAAGGACGCACGGTCGAAGTCGGTGCTATTGAGAAAACTGAGGCCCAGCGACAACGCGCCGAGCATAGCGAACACCAACAGGAGCGCCGAGCCATGTTTCGCCACCAGTGACTTCGCGATGCGGATACTGGCATTGATGATAGCCACGCCGCCATTCGGGCCGCGCTTGCCCAAGAGAGTTGCGGGCAGCAGCAACACGAGGGCTGGCAATACGCACAAGGTGAGGAAATAGGCGAAAGCGACCCCAATAGCAACAACAGTGCCGAAGGAACTGATCGCGGGTGAGGACGCGAAGTTGAGGCTGGCGAAACCAATCAGCGTGGTGATTGTCGCGAGGCTGATCGGTCGAAGATTGGACTGCAGGCTCTGCAACATTGCCGCTGGCGGGGCTAAGCCCTGCTGCCATGATTGCCGGAAAATCGAGATGATGTGCACACTATTGGCCACGGCAATCGTGACAACCACCAGCGGCGCCATTACCGAGATTGTATTGAAGTCTTGCCCTGCCCAGGTGAGCGCGCCGATGGTCATCAGCACGGTAAGTAACGCAACACCGAGTATGCAAATGCCGAGCGCTAGAGATTGAAAGCTGAAGCAGATGATAGTAGTGCATAGCAGCAAGACCAGTGGCAGCAGGAAGCTCAAATCACTGATCATGGCATCACGATTCGACTGCTCATAGTGCGCCTCGCTACTGACGTAAAACTGCACGCCAGGGTGGCGCTCGTGCAGACTCTGGATGAGCGCATTACTGGCCTGCACTATCTCCCGGCTCTGCTGCGAGTTAATACTCGTCACCCGCAGGCGCACATTCGCAAGCGTGAGATCAAAAGCTGGGGCGACATAGCCGGCACTCAGGAATGGGTCCGCCAGCACACGCTGCCTGGCGTCCAGAAGATCCTGCTCGGTAAACTGAGTCCGCTCCGTCACAGTGCTTTGAAACAGACTTTGATCTCCGAAGGGTGATTGCCATTCCAGCAGGGAGTTCAGCGAGATTGCCAACGGGATGCTGCGGAACTCTCGATTGAGATCGGCCAGTGCCAACAAGGTTTCGCGCTCGAATACGTTCTTGGAATCCGGCAGCAAAGCAAAACTGATCTCGACCGGCGCCGGAAAGGATTCTGCCATGTGGTTGCGTTGTTGCAGATAGGGGTCGCTCTTGGTGAGCAGCACGCCTAGCGAGGTGTCGAAGCCGGCGCGAGGGATGGCCAGGCCCAGCAAGACGGTAAGCACGAGGCTCAATGCCAATA
>JAUSMU010000223.1 GCA_030645995.1 Gammaproteobacteria bacterium
AGCGCCAGCTCTCCCGGCCCGAAGTTGTACTCAGTGCCACAAAACTCGCAGCAGATTTCTACGCCGCCGCGCTCGGCCACCAACTCATCAATCTCCTGCCGTCCCATCACCAGCAGTGCGCGGGCCGTACGCTCCCGCGAACAGCTGCACTTGAAGACCAGATCGTGCGGCGCGAACAGCCGCAGTTCCTCCTGATGATAGAGGCGATGCAGGATCTCGGCATTGGGCAGATCCAGCAGCTCGTCATCGGTGAGCGTGCGCGCCAGCGTGGAGTAGTGATCCCAGTGCTGCGCGCGCACCTCGGGGTCCGTATGCAATTGCGCCGGTAACTGTTGCAGCAGCATGGCCGCTACGCCATGACGATTGGTGGCGATATAGAACTGTGTCCCCAACTGCTCCGACTGGCGGAAATACTCGTGTAGACATTCCGCCAGCGAGTTGCCCTCCAGGGTTACGACGCCCTGATAAGGCTCGCCCTTCCTGGTGTCGATAGTGATCACCAGTGTGCCATCGCGCAGCAACTCGGTGAATTCGGCACTGGTCGGCACCGCGTCATAGCGAGCGATGCCGCGCACCTCACCGTTGCTGGTGCACTCCGCCATCATCAGCGCGATCTGGCCCTTGCTGCGGACTTGCAGCACCAGACGTCCTTCGAACTTGATTGTCGTGCTCAGCAACACGCTGGCCGCCAGGAATTCCCCGAGCAGTCTGGCGACGACCTCCGGATAGTTCTTGCCGTGCACAGTGTCGATATAGGCCTTGTTGAGTCTGACCAGCTCGCCGCGAATATCCGCATTCTCGAAGATAAAGCGCTGGCTGCTGTCGTGGGCGTGTCCCGTTGTCGTCATGGTGTTATGCCTTGGTTCTGTCAATTTTTTTCTGTGGCGTTTGTTTCTGTTGCGGTTGGTGCAACCGTGCGAGCGCGCATTGTACAACATTGGCCACCAGACGCCGCCCGCACTCGTGCTCCAGACTGAGGATCGACTCCGGATGAAACTGCACTGCCGACCACGGCAGGGTGTCATGCTCCACAGCCATCACTACCCCATCCTCCGTTTGCGCTGTCACTCGCAGGCAGACTGGCAGGCGTTGCGCATGCAGGGAGTGGTAACGCCCGGCCGTGAAGCGCTCCGGCACGCCGCTGAACAGCGGGGTGTCTGCGTGGATCACCGTCGAGGGCTTGCCATGCATTGGGACAGTGAGCACGCCCAGCTCGCCGCCGCAGTACTCGACCATGCCCTGCAGCCCGAGGCAGACGCCGAATACCGGGATGCCTTGCGCTTCACAAAGCGCCAGTGTGTCGCTGAGACCGAAGTCCTCGGGGCGGCCGGGGCCGGGGGAGAGGATTACGAGGTCGAAGGGGGGGTGCTGCGATTCCAGCAGCCTCTGGCGCGCGAGCGGCGCCCGCAACGTCTCCAGCTGCACGCCATGCTCGCGGAAATAACTGGCGAGGTTGTGCACGAAGGAGTCCCGGTGATCGACCATCAGCACGCGCAGGCTGCTGCCGTCGACTCGCAACTGTTCAGCAATACTGACAGCTCCCGCAAGCGAGGTTCCCCGCACAGCAGCCAGCACCGCGCTGGCCTTCAGCCGCGTCTCCGCCTCCTCCGCCTCGGGGTCGGAATCCATCAGCAGCGTCGCGCCGACTCGCACCTGCGCCTGACCATTCTTGATACGCGCCGCGCGCAGCGTCAGGCCGGTATTGAGATTGCCGTCGAAACCAATGCAGCCGATGGCACCGCCGTACCACAGGCGCGGCGACTTCTCATGATCCTCGATGAACTGCATC
>JAUSMU010000418.1 GCA_030645995.1 Gammaproteobacteria bacterium
ACAGGAGTTGCGACTGGGCTTGCGGCTCGTGAAAGGGCTGTCGCTGGATGGCGCTCAGCGTGTGTATGAGGCGCGGCGCCAGGGAGTATTCCGCACCGTGCCGGAACTGGTCGAGCGCTGTGCTCTCAACAGCAAGGATCGCGAGGCGCTCGCCGCCGCCGATGCCTTGCAGGAACTGGTCAGTGACCGGCACCGAGCCTTCTGGGAGGTCGCCGGTTATGAGGAGGAGCTGCCGCTTTTTGCGGCGCCAGAGGTGGCGGGTCAAGAGCCCGGCGACTGGCTGCAGGCTAGGGCCGATGAGCAGGCGTTTGTGGAGATCATGCTGCCCAGACCCACTGAGGCACAGAACATCATCGCCGATTACGTCAGCACCGGGCTGACGCTGCGGCGTCATCCACTCGCGCTGCTGCGCTCGCACCTGCAGCGCTATCGGGTCGTGACGGCGGCGCAACTGCCGCAGCTGGCAGATGGCTCGCTCGTGAAGGTAGTCGGCATCGTCACCTCGCGGCAACGCCCGCAGACAGCCTCCGGGGTCACCTTCATGACGCTGGAAGATGAGAGTGGTTTTCTCAATGTGGTGGTGTGGTCAACCTTGTCGGAGCGGCACCGTCTGACGGTGCGCGAGGCACTGCTTCTGGGGGTGAGTGGCCGGGTGCAGATCAGCGAGGGGGTGGTTCATGTGCTGGCAGGGGAACTGGTTGATCTCAGTTCCTGGCTGGCGGCCCTGGAGCTGAGGTCGCGGGATTTCTGCTAGTCATCGTTGCTAATCAAAGATGCCGTGCAGGAACCAGTTCCGCTCGCGGCCATGTTCTTCACAACGTTCGTGGAATATCCACAGCTGCATGCCCTGCCGGTTGCGTGCCACGTAGTAGTCGCGCCGGATCTCCTGGCCGCTCCACCAGCCTGTCTCGATACGCTCCGGGCCGTTCAAAAGACGCAGGCTGCTGCGGTAATACAAGCGGCCCTGCTCCTGTCGCAAGGCGAGAGGTTCGGGCAGCAACCAGCATGGCCGCCGATTGGTTGTGGCAGCTGCCGTGACGGAGCTGGCCGTACCGACTGTTGAGCCGTACACCAACCCCTGCCCCGCCTGCTCCGGGTGATGCTCGTTCCTGCAGATAAGACTGCACACGGCGGCGTTGCCCAGGCGTGCCTGGAGCTGTTCCAGCAGTGGGATGATGAGGTGGCATGAGGAGAGGTGCGTCTGGTCTATTCCTGAAAGTGAATGAACACTGGCCTGGAAAGGCTCGAAGTGCCTGACTTCAATCTGGATGCCGAGGACCGGTGCCGGCAGCATCAAGGTGTCGAAGCGGGTCTCTATGAGCAACCGCAGATGCTCCTCCGCACGGCTGGGTTGGCGCAGTTCGATATCCAGCGCTGTGCCCTGTCGGTGTTCATGCCCCAAGGTCAGGCTCACATGGGTAGCGGCCAGCTCGCGCTGGCGCAGAAAGCCACAGAGCCGGGCCAGCAATTCTTCGACGCCATGCAGCAGGAGTTGGGTGTTCTCCACCGCGTACTCAAACTCCAGGCTGGAGCGGAAGAGGGGCGGACTCTGGTAGGGTTTGATCGGGCTGGCAACCTTGCCGAGACAGCGGTCGAGCTGGCCGACGAAGTCCGCGCCAAAGCGTTGTCGGAGCCCGTACTGAGGCAGACGCCAGAGATCGCGCAGCCACCGCAGGCCGCTGTTGTGCAATTGCCTGCTCTTGTGCGCGGGCTGAGGCAGCAGTTGCACGGGCAACCTGCCCAGTGCCGAGCGCAGATTTTCCGGGCGATGTATCAGCACGTTGCAGCCTGCCCGCGCCAGCAGCAGGCTGGCGGAGGGGGTGGGGCTGGCGGCCTGATGGATGTCGCCGGGCAGCCCCCAGGACTGCAACAGCGGAAGCAACTGCTCCTGCAGCCGACGGCGGATGCGCTGGATCCCTCCGAAATAATTGAGTGCGCTGCGCACCTCGAAGACGAAGCTGTCGGGGGGCTCTATGCTGACGTTCGCGCTGAGGCTGCCGAGCAGTTCCGCGATCGCAGCTTGTCGCGCGGTGCACGCCAGTGCGTCGGTTGTCATCAGTTGCGGCAGGCAGACGGCGTACCACAGTGGCGTGCGCCGTCCATCTGTCTGCCGTTTCCCGGTAGGCGACTTGGGCACGACCGGGCGCACGACATGGAGTGTCCGGGGCAGCAGCGGCAACTGGTAGAGTCTTCCGCTCATGGCGTGCTCCTCGCCAGCCTGATCGAGTCGCGACGATAACTACCACGCGCCTTCAGCACCGTCACCTGCAGCCCCTCTTCATCACTGTCCACCCGCAGCTGCAACACCGCGCTGGAATGGCGAACATGGTGATGATGGAAGAGGATGCCCAGCGTCCTCCCCGTGCTGGCGGCCAGTTGCAGGCGGCGGATGTGCTTGCCGGAGAGTTTGTCCGGCCAGGCTAGCACCAGCGCACAGGCCTCATTCTGCAGAGCCTTCTCCATGCTCCACAGCGCCTGCACAGGTGTCGCACGATTCGGACTGACGACGATGATCTGCCCGGCGGCAATGCCAGCCTGAGTGAGTGCTGGCGCATAAGGCAGGCAGGGCGGGGAAATCCACAGTATCCACTTCCCTTGCTGGCTCAAGTTGCGCAGCAGTGGCAACACCAGTTGCAGCTCGCCAGCGCCCCAGAGCGGGGTGATGATTTCGACCAGTGCGCTGGCTGGCCAACCTCCCCAGGGCAGGCAGGCATCCAGTGCCGGGTAGCCACTGCAAAGCCCCGGCAGATGGCTGTTCTGTGTGGAGCTGGCAGCGAGCTGATGCTCTCCTCCGCGCCACAGAAGAGAACTGTTCAGCAGAGATTCGAGGGATTTTGGAATGTCGGGATTTGGCATAATACTGTACATATTAACAGTATTAAAGCCTTCGGCAAGACAGAGATAAGAGGTGTTCCGAACAGATATCTTGACTTAGTTCACAATCAACCATTTTTGTGATTGTCAAATAGAGATTATTGTAATAATCTTCAACCACTTAGCCTGCCTATCTTAATAGGCTTCTCAGATTACAATTTTAATAGACTGGAAAGCCGGGTAATTAATGAAGAAAAAACCAGACATGCTCATGGTGGTGGTGGTCCTGTTTGCCTTGGGAGTTCTTGCAAGCGGGGTTGTACAGAGCGGTCTGCTCTAAGGGCCTGCTCTCTAGTGCAACATCAGTGCAACATCAGTGCAACATCAGTGCGACTTCATTGCGGCTGGTAGGTCTGCCAGTCGCTCACGATTCTATCCATCCTGATATCCCAATCCTGTGCCTTCAGCGCAGATACCCTCTGACACTCGTGTGCCACGCCAATCAGTCTGGGGCTGCGCCTTCTGCTTCTGACACCGGAAGCTCTGAATCCAAACGTGCGGTCGTAGAAACCCTTGCCCATCCCCAGCCGGTTGCACGTCGCATCGAAACCCACTAGTGGCACAAGCACCAGATCGAGTGCGCGGGCCGGAATGAGCGCCGCACTGCGCAAGCGTGGCTCATAGATTCCCCAGCGATTCGTTTGCAGCACATCGCCGCTGCGAAAGCGCACAAACACGAGGGCATTTTTCTTGTGTGGGTGTATCACGGGAAGATAGCAGTGCTGTCCACGTTCCAGCGCCGCAGCCATCAGCAGACCGGGGTCGATCTCGCCGTCGCCAGGAAGGTAGAAGGCGATGCGTCTGGCGCAGTGGAAGAAGCGTTTCCCGGCGACCTGATCGTACAAGCGTGAGGAGGCGGCGTCCTGCTCTCTGGGAGTCAGTTGACGTCGGCAGTGCCTGAGGGATTTGCGTAACGAGGCGCGTTCGGATGGGGTCATGGCATACAGGCAGAAGAGAAAATGAAGCTACCCGGAGCACCGCTACCAGAATAGTCCTGAACCCAAGGGTTCAGGTGGTGACTCCAGCGGTACATAAGGCTTTCCGTCGAGCGGACATGCACAACAGCACCTTGCAAAGAGCCTCCGGTTTAACGATAT
>JAUSMU010000230.1 GCA_030645995.1 Gammaproteobacteria bacterium
CGACACCGGTATCGTCATCCTGATTTCCGACATCACCAAGCAGGTGAACGCCGAGAACAAAGTGGCGGAGCGCGACAAGATATCGGCTCTCGGTGAACTCGCTTCCGCGATGGCTTACGACATCAGTCTGCCGATCAACACTATATTCCACCACGTGTCCGATTCGCGGCAGAAGATTGAAGCGACTGAGCTGGGGCCATTGCAGGAATATCTATTGCGAGAGGTGGAAATTGTTCGGCAGAGCGCGCAGCAGGCCACGACCATTGCGCAGAATCTGCTGGATCTCGCGCGTAGCCACCGCAATGCGGAACAGCTGTGCGACATCCCCGCGATCATGGAGCGCAGCATTGAAGTGGCAACCGAACTGTTTACGGATGCCGATGGTATGGCGTTCAAAGACGTGGAGATTCGTCGCAATTACAGCGCGGAGCTGCCGCAGATATCCTGCTTCCCCGATGAGTTGACGCAGGTCTTCACACGTCTGCTGCGCAACGCGTTCTATGCGCTGAAGGCAAAGGAGTGGGGGCCGGACAACAAACCACGGATCAGCATCGAGATCAGTCAGTTCATTGACTCACTGTGGATCAAAGTGGGACACAAGGGCCAGTGCCTGAGTGCCGAGGCGCAAGTGGATATTTTCGAGCCGTTCTTCGCGACCACCGCGAGCGCAACCACTTGTCCGGTGGAGCATCGCCTGTCGTATCCGTATTTCATCATCACCGAACATCACCAGGGTCATATGTCGGTGACGTCAAACGAGCAGCTTGGTACGTGCTTCAATATTCAGTTGTCGCTGGTGTGAATGGGTGTGGTGTCGGCGCTCTTGAGCTACTTCACCGCCGCCTTCGTCACCGTCAGCTTCAACTCCACTTCCTTGCTCTCGTTTGAGAGATACACCGCGTCGTCCTGAATGTTGCACTGCAGCGTCATGTTGCGGTCGCACAGGTCGGCGAGTGTTGTCGTTGAAACGGTGTCGATGGCGATGATGTTGAGTTTGTCGAAACGTGACAGTGTCTCAGCGGCTTTCGCGAACCATGGGCCGGCGTTGCGGGGCTGATAGGTGTAGATGAACACTTCATCGGCGCGGCCGCAGGCTTTGCGGATGCGTTTGTCTTCTGGCTGGCCCAGATCGATCCAGGTGGTGATGTGATCGGTGAGGTCTTTGTCCCAGATGTCCGGTTCGTCGTCGGTGCTGATGCCCTTGGTGAAGGCGAGGCGCTCGCTGGCGTGCAGGGCGAAGGCGACGAGGCGGACCATCAGACGTTCCTCGGTCTCAGAGGGGTGCTGCGCCACGGTGAGCTGGTGAGTCTGGTAATAGTGGCGGTTCATGTCGGAGATCACCAGTTCCGCTTTCAGGATTGTCGCTTTCGTTGCCATGTCTCTCTATTTGCCTTGTGGGAGCGTGCCTGCACGCGATTGATTTTTTGTGAGTCTGTGGGTCAGACCCACGCAATAAATTGATTTTAAAAAGAAACTCCATCTAAAAAACTGTATTAATTGTACTTATTCTGCATTTTTAGGGGCGAAATTAGCTACCTCAAAGAGCATCAGTTTTACGCTTAAAAAAGCCCATTTAAGCGGCTTTTATGGTGGGTATTTTCCAGTAATTAAAGTTGAATCAATAGGTTGCGTGGGTCTGACCCGCGCGGGGTTACCACATCAGGTCGTCGGGCACTTTATAGTCGGCGTAGGGGTCGTCTTCGGGGGTGCCGTCGGCGGCCCTTTGCTGGGCATTGCAGACAATGACTAAGGATGGATCGCGCAATTGGATCTTCAGTGCGGCGGTCTGGGGGACGATCTCGTAGTGGTCATCGAGGCGGACGATCGCCAGGCGCCCTCGGGCGAGGTGGTCGACGGTCGCGACGTTGACGTGCATCGATTTGATCTTCTTGTCGTCCACGAAGTTGTACGCTACGTTGCCGTTATTCTTGGGCTGCCGGTTCATGAGGATAATCTGGCGTATCTGCGCGGCGATGGCCTTGGTCTCTGCCACTCTATTCTGTTCACGAGCCAGCGCGCGATCGCGTTCGGCTTTCTCTGCCAGCGCCTTGATGGCCGCTTCCTTGTTTTCATCGACCACGCCAGCCTTGCTGTGTTGTTGCTGGCGGGTTTGTTTGCGCTTCTCGCTGTTGCTCTTCTTGAGCTGTTTTTCCTTGACCAGTCCGGCCTTGAGTAACTGTTCCTGAAGGGAGATTGCCACGGTGGAGCCTCATCGCTGTTAACATTTTGCGTGCGGGAGATCATGTCAGGATGCACTGGCGAAAGCAATTTTCACGCGGTCGCTTCCGGCCTCCAATGTGCCGCCGTCTTCTGTTCAACCACGTTGTCAATTGCCCTGAGCTGCGCTAGTTTTACCTGCATGAACACTGTCTCTCCAATGCCCAATACAAGAAGAACAACAGCATGAGCCACAAATACACCCTCACCTTCGTATTCGTCACACTGCTCATCGACTCCATCGGTTTCGGCATCATCCTGCCCGTCATGCCCCAACTGATCATGGATGTTTCTGGAGAGGGGCTGTCCACGGCGGCTCGTTACGGCGGCTGGTTGATGATGATCTACGCCCTGATGCAGTTCCTGTTTTCACCGATTATGGGCAATGTCTCGGATCGGTTCGGGCGGCGCCCCGTGTTGCTGCTGACGTTGTTGTTGCTCGGCATCGACTACCTCGTGATGGCCTGGGCACCCAACCTGATCTGGCTGTTCGTCGGGCGCATGGTCGCCGGCATCGCGGCATCGACCTATAGCACCTGTTATGCAGTCATCGCCGATTCCACTCCGCCCGAAAAGCGTACGCAGACCTTCGGGCTGATCGGCGCGGCATTTGGAGTAGGTTTCATCGTTGGTCCCGTCATCGGCGGACTGCTCGGCGAGTATGGCGCCCGGTTGCCCTTCATCGCCGCCGCGTGTCTGGCCTTTACGAATCTCGTCTTCGGGTTCTTTGTAATGCCCGAGACTTTGCCGCAGGAGAATCGCCGCGCTTTCGACTGGCGGCGCGCCAATCCTACCGGCACGCTGATCGCACTGCGCAAATATCCTATGGTGATCGGCATGATCAGCGCCTACTTCCTCTTCATGATGGGGCACCACGCGCTCCCCTCCACCTGGACCTATTACACCATCGAGAAATTCGCGTGGAGTGAGCGCGAGGTTGGCTATTCCTTCGCCTTCGTCGGCATCCTGATGGTGCTCACCCAGGCTGTGTTGCTGCGCAGAGTGCTGCCGATCATCGGTCAGCACAAGGCGGCATTGATTGGCTTCACCTTCTGCATCGTGTCCTTTCTCGGCTATGCCTTCGCGAGCTCAGGGTGGGTCCTGTATCTGTTCATGATTCCGGGGGCGTTGCAGGGCTTCGTGATGCCTTCGATCAATGGCATTACTTCCGGACAGGTTCCGGCCAATGCTCAGGGCGAGTTGCAGGGAGGGATGGCGAGCATGTCGAGCCTGACGTCCATCATCAGTCCGTTGCTGATGACGAGCATCTTTGCGTTCTTCACCGCGCAAAACGCCCCGGCGTACTTCCCTGGGGCATCGTTCTTCTTTGCGGCGGTACTGACGGTGTGCAGTGTGCTGGTGTTCATGAGGGCTGTGCGCCCCCCTGTACAGGGATGAAGGAGAGGATTCCGGATAAGGACCCAATACATCTTCGGTGGTTTCATGATCTGCCAGCAATCTGCATAGGCGCGTCTGCGATTGATCTGTTTGAAAATCAATCGCGGGCAGGCACGCTCTCACACAGAGTTGCTGGGTCGTTGGTGCCAACATTCAGCGCCGAGGCGGACGACTGAAACTAAACTCGTAACTCACATCCGCAGTCGCCACCGCAGCCCCATTTTCAAAGCGCGGCGCATAACGCAGTCCGGTCACCGCCGCAGTGGCGGCAGCGGCCAGCTCGGCGTCCGCGTCGTCATCGGTGACGCGCACGTTGGTAACGAAACCTTCCGCATCCACATCAAACTGCAGATTGACAGCACCTTCCGAGGCGAGAGCATTCGGGAATTCGCGTCGATAGATGAGTGCAGGTGCAGTGTTGCCTTCCCCAACAATCAACACATGGGGCGTGGCCTCTGCGCGCTGGTCCTGCCGCTCGAAGGCTTCGGCCAGCGCTGTGTGCGCGTTCACGGAGAAAGGTCGCGCCTCGGGGAAGCGATCGAATACCTCGGCGGCAGCGGTCAGCGGTGCGATGGCGGCGAGATAGTTGCTCTGGCTCATTTCCAGACGGCCTATCCAGAAGTTGGCCGTGGCGAGACGGTAGCGCGCGATGTCATTGTCGATGGGTTCAAGATTGGCGCGCGCCGCCTGCCAGGATTCTCTGGCTTCGTCTCTTTGATTCAGGCTGAAGTAGGTGGTGCCCAGCTGGATGCCGATAATTGCTTCGAGGAAGGGGTCGCGTGGCTCCTGATTTCGGGCCAGCTCGTAAGCGCGCAGGTAATGCTTGCGGGCATCGGCGAATTCACTGTTGGCGGTGGCGGAGTCGCCCAGTGCCATCAGTGGGTCGACCAGCGCCAGCGCGTCTTCGCCGTGCACATTTTCCGAGATTTCCAGCGCATGCTCCAGAATCTCGGCCGCATCATCACCATCGCGGACCACGTTGCCATAGTTCAACGCCAATGCGGCGGTTGTCTGGTGTGCATCTCCCAATACCTCCAATGCCAGCTCATAGGCCTGACGGGCGGGCTCCACCGCCTGATCACGGAACTGCGGACCCTGTGCCACCAGTTCCTGATATTGACGGTAAGCTGCATTCATGGCCGCGCGCTTCTCGTCATCTGTCTGCGCATGTACGGCCAGAGGAATGCTTAGCAGCGCCATCAGAGCCAGGGGTTTGAGTGCCGCGAGCGGACGACGGCCGGTGGGGGTGGTGTGGTTCATCATCTTGAAAGCCCTTTTGGCGAAGAGTCTGGTTATGGAGATCGTTGTGTTGCCCGGTTTACACGAAGCACCAAGTACTGGCAATCACATTAAGTCTGGCGCAATGATTTGCCTGTTGAGCAGTCGTTCGGTGGTCGTCGGATAGAGACACGGTGACCCAATTTGGCTACACTGCCCGCCAGTCAAAGCCAACGCCAACCCAACGCCGTTTCGACGAAAGACTATCAATAACAATAATGAGGTTTCTATGCTCCGACGCTCGCTATCCTCTGCTATCTCCTCTGTCATCGCCTTGTGCACGCTGCTCGTCTGTACCGGTGGTCTGCAGGCCGCCGAACTGACCGCCAATCTCAAGATCGTCCGCTTTGGCCCCGTCGGGCAGGAGAAGCCAGGCCTGGTCGACGCGTCTGGTCAACTGCGCGATCTGTCAGCGCACGTCACCGATATCACGCCCGATGTTCTGTCCGATGAAAGCCTGGAGCGCATCGCGGCCATTCCCATGGATCAGTTGCCAATTGTGCAGGGCGAGCCACGTCTGGGAGTTCCGCTCACCGGCATTGGCAAGATCATCGCCGTCGGCTTCAATTACGTGAACCACGCCGCCGAGATGCAGGTGGAACTGCCCACCGAACCGCTGATCTTCATGAAGGCGACCTCAGCATTGACCGGTCCGTTCGACGATGTCATTCAGCCGCGCAACGGCGTGAAGCTCGATTACGAGTCCGAGCTGGTGGTGGTGATAGGCAAGCGTGCCCAATATGTTTCAGAGGCGGACGTGTTCGATTACATCGCTGGCTATGCGGTCGGCCATGACGTTTCCGAACGCGCCTTCCAGCGCGAGCGTGGCGGCCAGTTCACCAAAGGCAAGAGCGCGGACACCTTCGCGCCTCTCGGGCCGTGGCTGGTCACCCGTGACAGCATCGAGGACGTGCAGAACTTGTCCATCTGGTCCGAAGTCAACGGCGAGATGCGTCAACAGGGCAATACGGCTGACATGGTCTTCGGTGTAGCGAAGATCGTCAGTCATCTGAGTGAGTTCATGACCCTGTATCCCGGGGACGTCATCTACACCGGTACTCCGGCAGGCGTCGGCGATGGTATGGTGCCGCCGGTATACCTTAAACCCGGTGACGTGGTGAGGCTGGGAATCGAAGGGCTTGACGAGCAACGTCAGACCATCGTTCCATCGCACTGATCTTTCGTTCGGACATTACAAAATGTCACAAATACGGCACAGGCAGTGGTTTTTCACTGTCTGTGTTGTGTGCATACTTGCCGCCGTTCAATACCGACAAAAAGAATTGTCAGCGCATCTGCAGCCGACAACGTTCATAGAGCCTGGAGTCTTACCAATGAGTTATCGCTTAATTCGCAAGGGATTGCGCGCTACAGTGCGCCCCGTCACCTTGGCCGCAGCGGCCCTGCTGCTCGCCAGCGCGGCGTCAGCACAACAGCCTGCCGCCAGTGATTCCACCGTTACATATCCCGCCGAATTTTTTGCCCAGTACGAACCCTTTTCCGTGAATGACATGCTCTCCCGCATCCCCGGTATCACCTTGGCGATGGGTGGCGGCAATCAAGGTGGCAGCGGCGGCCCCGGCAGTTCCGGTGGTGCCGATCGTCGCGGCCTGGGCGCTGGTGGCGACCAGATCCTGATCAATGGTCGACGCATTGCCGGCAAGGAAAACGAAGGTAATGCTCAGCTGGCACGCATTCCCGCCAGCCAGGTGCAATACATTGAAATTATTCGTGGCACCTCCGGGGATTTGGACGTGCGCGGCGGAGCACAGGTCATCAACATCGTCCTGCTCGCGGCTGAGACTCGTTCCAGCATCGCGGCCGAAGTGAATGTCGATCGCTACCACGACGGCACGCTGGACCCGGGCGGCTCCGTTTCCCTGAACGGGCAACGTGGCGCCCTGAACTATCAGTTCAGCGCCGCCGCAGAGCCGCGCTACGAGTTTCGCGATGGCTTCGAGACCAGCATCCTGGCCAACGGCACGCCGAACGACATCGTGGTGCGGCAGGAATACCGTGATTCCAAACCCATCACGTTGAGCACCAACCTTGGTTATGACCTCACGTTGAATGATCGCGTCAACTTCAATGCGCTGGTGTCCGATTCCGATGCGCCGATGACCGTCGATCGCTACATCACCGACCTGCGCGCCACCCCGAACACGTTGACCACCGAGTATGACGACATCCCGGCCTCCAGTGACAACTGGGAGATCGGCGGTGACTACGAGCACACCTTCGTGAATGGCAGCCGCTTCAAGACTCTGTTCATCGTCAACGAGGCCAACAGCGAAAGTGCCCGTGATGCGTTTGATGTGAATGGTGCCAATTACACCAAGTTCCTGTATCTGGCGACTCAGAGCGTCACGAAGGAACGCATCGTGCGCAGCACCTACTCCTTCGGTCTGAACGATACGCAGGATCTGGAATTCGGTATTGAGCGTGCACAGACCATTCTGGATTCTCAACTGCAGCTGGGTCTCCCACCGGTGCCGTTTGCGCCGTCGGCCCAGTTCGGTGGTCTGCGTCCAGCCAGCAACACCGATGCGCTGGTGGAGGAGATCCGCTACGAGTCGTTTGTGGTGCACAACTGGCAGCTCAATGAGCGCATGTCTCTGGAGAGCACTTTGCTGTTCGAGAACTCCACGATCGAGCAGAGTGGAGATGTGAGCAACAAGCGCGATTTCGACTTCATTCGTCCGAAGGTCGACTACCGTTTTGATATTACTCCTGCTATCCAATTCCGCGCCTCCTTCGAAAAGGATGTCGCACAGCTGAGCTTCTCCGACTTCACTGCCAGCATCGCCGGTGGTGACGACGACCAGAATGCGCTGGCCGGTAACCCTTCTCTGGTGCAGGAACAATCGCTGCGCTATGAGGCAAACCTGGAATACCGTCTGCCCAATGACGCTGGCGTGCTCAGCTCCAAGGTTTTCTATCATGACCTGACGGACGTGATTGACAGGGTCAACGTGTCCACGCGCACCTCGATTCAGTCTGCCAGCGGCAACATCGGTGACGGTAAGCGCTACGGAGCCAGTGTGGACGCGAGTCTGCGCCTGGGCTTTATCGGCGTTCCCGAGATGCTGCTGACCTCGGGCGTGCAGATTGAGGACTCCAGCGTGACCGATCCGTTCCTGGGTATCGATCGCAAACTGCGTCAGGGCGGCCGCGGCAACATGCGTCTCGGTTTCCGTCATGACCTGCCCGCGTTGAGCATGAACTACGGCTTCAACTTTGCGCACCAGTTCGAGGGTGACAGAAAGGCCTACGACATCGACAAGATCGAAGATTACAACTCAGGCGACATGTTGACTGTGTTTGCCGAGACCATTGGCTTTGCGGGCCTGACTTACCGCTTCGAAGCCATGAATGCCCTGGAAGGCGAGCGTTGCCGTGAACGTTCACGCTTTGTTCGCGGCACTATTGCCACGGGCGTGTTGAACGAGATCGAGACGTCTTGCAGCAACACTGGTATGAAGCTGGCGTTGAAGATCCGCGGTACGTTTTAAAGTTCGTGGGAAAGTTCGTAGGAAAGTTCGCTCGAAAGCTCGTTTTTTGCTGATTTTAGGTTCGTGAACTGTACGCGGGTCACGAATTTTTCGGATTCGCGTGGAAGGTAAGCTCACATCCAGAGCGTCACAAACTCGGGAGCGACCCTTTCGCGCGATGATTAGCCTGCAAAGGTTTATTTATAAGAGCAGATCAATCTGCCACAATTCGATGCCCGTCTCCGATAAGGATGGCGGGCATTTTTATTTCCGCTGCAATCGATTTTGACAGGATGCCTGTCAGCAGGAGCCAGCATGGCCGAGATCGGCAAATTCAACACTCTGCCCGTGACCAAACAGGTGGCCTTCGGAGTTTATGTCGACGGGGGCGAACTGGGAGAAATTCTGCTGCCGCGCCTGGAAGTACCGGCCAACTGCAAGGTGGGCGACACGGTGGAAGTCTTCCTGTATCACGATTCCGAGGATCGCCCGATCGCGACCACTCGGCGGCCGCGTGCGCAGGTAGGCCAGTGCGTCTCCCTGAGCGTGGTGCAGGTCAACCACGCGGGCGCGTTTCTCGACTGGGGTCTGCCCAAGGATCTGCTGGTGCCATTCAGCGAACAGCGAGTGCCGATGCGTGAAGAGAGCTCCTACGTGGTCTATGTCTATCTGGACAAGCCCAGTGGACGCATCGCCGCCACCTCGCGTCTGGACGCCTGGTTGAGTGAGGACGGCACCAGCTTCGAGCCGATGCAGCCGGTCAACCTGCTGGTCTGCGGCCGCACCGATCTCGGCTACAAGGCAGTCGTCAACCAGACCCACCTCGGCCTGATCTTCAAGACGGAGGTGTTGCAGCCGCTGCGTGTCGGTCAGAAGCTCAAAGGCTTCATACGCCGAATTCGCGAGGATGGCCGCATCGACCTGTGCCTGCAGCTGCAGGGGCAGGCGGTGCGTGATGACCTGGGGGAGAAGATTCTGGCGCATCTGCGGGCTAATGACGGTGTGTCATCGCTGTGCGACCATAGCAGCCCGGACGACATTTACGCGGTCTACAAGGTCAGCAAGGGCAATTACAAAAAGGCCATCGGCACGTTGCTGAAGAAAAAGCAGATCGCGATCCACCCCGACCACATCCAACTAATCATATGACTGTGGGAGCGAGCCTGCTCGCGATCAGAGGAAACGTACACGATAAGGAATTAGACATTTGAAACAAGAAGAAACCCTCGCCCTCGACTTTGACCAATGCTGTAACCAGTTCATGGAGTTCGGTTATGAGGTCTCACCCTCGGAAATCCATGGCCTGTTGTCGGGGGTCGTCACCACTGGCCTGAAGATTCGCCCGGACAGCGTCGTCAATCTGGTGGTCAAGCATGTCGACGCGGACAGCTGCTCCGAGCGCAATCGTCACACCATATTGCAGATGTATGAGTTCATCGAACGCGAGATGTTCAACAGCGATTCGTGTTACACCTTGTTCCTGCCCGATGACGAGCTGGATTTGTCCCAGCGCGTGCGCTGTCTGGCCGTGTGGTGTCAGGGATTTCTGGTAGGCTTCGGTACGGCCACCGGGCAGCGTGCCATCGCCAATTTCAGCCCAGAGACCGAGGAGGCGCTGAAGGACATCGTCAACATTGCCAACCTCGCCGACGACTTCGGTACCGAGGACGACGAGAGTAACGAGAGCGCCTATGCGGAGCTGGTCGAGTATCTGAAGGTCGCGGTGTTGCTGATGAGCAGTGAACTCCTGGCGAGCACCATGAGAGATAGTTAAAGAGAGACAGTTAGGATAGCCCTGTGGGAGCGTGCCTGCACGCGATTGGCCTTGTGCCGATTTCAAAAGTCGCGTGCAGGCACGCTCCCACAAAATCAGTGGAGAACTCATGTTGCACACGAACCAGGCACCACCTGTCATCAGCACTCCCGCGGCGTCGCGCTGGCCCACTCTCTGCTTCCTCCTGGCTTTCGTGCTGTCGGCAATGTCCCACGTGCAGGCCCAGTTGCCAGACATCGGCGATGCCAGTATTCGTGATCTGCAGATTGCCATGGAGAAGGGCGAGCTGACGGCGGCCTCACTGGTCGCCGCGTCGCTGGCGCGCATCGAAGCGTTCGACGACCAGGGCCCGGCGCTCAACGCCATCATTTATCTCAACCCTCAGGCCCGCGAGCAGGCGCAGGCGCTCGATGAGGAGCGTCGTCAGACCGGCCCGCGCGGTCCGCTCCATGGCATCCCCGTAATCCTCAAAGACAACTATGCGACTCAGGACATGCCCACCAGCGGTGGCTCGCTGGCGCTGGCCGACTTCATTCCCGATGCCAACGCCACACAGGTGCAGCGCCTGCTGGACGCCGGTGCCGTGATCCTCGGCAAGGCCAACCTGCACGAGTTCGCCTATGGCATCACCACCATCAGCTCGCTGGGCGGGCAGACCCGCAACCCTTACGATTTGACGCGCATCCCCGGTGGCTCCAGCGGCGGTTCGGCGGCCGCCGTTGCCGCTGGCTTCGCGACGATTGGCATGGGCTCGGACACCTGTGGCTCGATCCGCATTCCCGCCGCCTTCAATAACCTGGTCGGCCTGCGCCCCACCAAGGGCTTGTCGAGCATTTATGGGGTGATGCCGCTCTCCAGCACTCAGGATGTGGCTGGCCCGCTGGCGCGCAGCATCACCGATCTGGCCGTCGTACTGGATATCGTCGTGGGTTACGATCCTCTCGACCCGGCCACCGCTCCTATGCAGGAGCGCGAGTCGCCACGATTCCGCGAGCAGTTGGGCAAGGCCTCGCTGCAGGGCGTGCGCATCGGTCGTCTGCTGGATTATTACGATACCGCACAGACTCCCGTGCAGGCGCTGCTGGATACTGCACTGGCGCAGATGACTGAGCAGGGCGCAGTGGTGGTGGATATTCGCATCCCCAACTTCAGCGACCTCATCTCCCGCTCGGGCGTGATCGGACAGGAATTCGAGAGTGACCTGAACGCTTGGCTCGCCGAGTTCGGAAGCACTGACTACACCAGCTTGGAGGCTATCGTCGCCACGGGCCTGCATAACGAGGCTGTGGACGGTGTGCTCACCCGCAGCGCCGCAGCGACGCAGGATCCGGCACTCTACCGCGCTGCCTTGCTTGCCCGCGAGGAGTTGCGTGCTGCCGTTGAGGCAGCGATGCAGGCACAGAATCTGGAGCTGCTCGCCTACCCACCGATTGGCGCGTTGCCAGTAGTCATCGGTGAGCCGCAACCTGGCAACAACTGCAGTCTCAGCGCCAATTCCGGGTTGCCTGCCCTGTCGCTGCCGATGGGCTTCACGGTTGAGGGGCTGCCGCTGGGGATCGAGTTGCTCAGCGCTGCGTTTACGGATGCGCGTCTGCTGGCGCTGGGGTATGAATTCGAACGACTGACGCAGTATCGACGCGCCCCTGCCAGCACGCCATCGCTGCTGCGGCTGGAGCGTTAGGCAAGCAATACAAGTGCAATCAGTTTTAAGCGCAATCAGAGTGAAGCAACTGGAGCCAGGTACGATGACTGACAAAGGGTCGACAGAGCAGGACAGACAGAGCTGGGACAACGCCATCGTCGGCAAGCCTGGTTCGGGGATGGTCGGCTCGCACAGCTTCGGCGGTGCGGGCAGTTTCTTCCGCGTGCCGTACTCGCGTGACCTCACTGGTGTAGACGTCGCCGTCAGCGGTGTGCCGCTGGACATCGCCACGACCAATCGCTCAGGCGCCAGACTCGGGCCGCGCGCCATTCGCAACGCATCGCTGTCGCTGGCCTGGGAGCGCCCCTGGCCGTGGAAGAAGGATCCGCTGGCGGAGATGGCCGTCATTGACTACGGTGACTGCGAAAATCACAGCGGTGGTGGCTTGCTCGGCGTGGCGCATATCGAGCAACATGTGGCCCGCATTCTCGATGCTGGCGCGGCCTCGTTGCTGCTGGGGGGGGATCACTTCATCTCTTATCCCAGCCTCTGCGCCCACGCCAAGGTGCACGGCCCACTGAGCCTGATCCACTTCGATGCCCACACCGACACCTGGCCGTCCTCCGGCGCAGGCATTAATCACGGCACCATGTTTTACAAGGCCGCCAAAGAGGGCATCGTGCTACCCGAGCAGTCGATTCAGATCGGCATTCGTACTACGAACGATGATACTCTCGGCTATCAGATACTCTCGGCATCCGATGTACATCGACAGGGTTGTGATGCGGCAATCGCGCAGATACGCGCGCGAGTGGGGCAGAATCCGGTCTATCTGACCTTCGACATCGACTGTCTCGATCCGGCTTTCGCGCCGGGTACAGGCACGCCGGTACCGGGAGGGTTGTCCTCGTATCAGGCGCTGGAGATTATTCGTGGGCTTGTCGGCATCAACCTGGTGGGAATGGATGTGGTCGAAGTGGC
>JAUSMU010000446.1 GCA_030645995.1 Gammaproteobacteria bacterium
TGGTATGACTGGCGCCATCTTCAAGATCGGTGTGCCATTGGCACTGCTGGGTGCTGGCGTGCTCGCCGATATCGCCGGAGCGCGCATGGTGTTCATGGTGTGCGGGGTGGTGCAGGCGCTGGTATTTCTGGTGTTCATGCGTAGTCGGTTGATGAGGGTGCAGTGAAGAGTGCGTGGTGACGCGGACGTGCGTCAAAGGCTCTGCAGAGTTTTGACGGGCAGGAACAATGTTCTTCGTTGACCAAATTCGCGCTGCATTCTCTGAAAGCCATATTTCAGGAAAAATTGCTCGCTTTTGTCAGTCAAAGGATCGGTGATCACTGCAATCCCGAGGCCGGTCCGCATCACAATCTGCCGGGCCGTCAGGAGTGCCTCCAGCAGAAGTGTTTCACCAATGCGCAGCGCGCCGCGTTGATGCTCTGACTGAACACCGATCAAGGCGAGTTTGATTACAGGCAGTGGGTAGCGTGGATATCGGTTGCTGGTGGTTTCGGGAGGCATCTCGGAGCGCAGAATGCTGCAGTGAGTCAGCGTGAAGAAACCCAGCAGTGGAACCAGCTCTGCTGAAGGTTCGGCGCCCTGTGTGGTGAGCACCCAAGTGCGGTTGATTCGCTGCTCCATCTGCCGTCTGGCATGTTTGTGCAGGAATTCGTTGACCTCAAGGACGCCGCAATCGAAGCCTTGTCGATCATGCAGGTCTGTCTGCAGCAGTTGTAGCTGCATGTTCACTAGTCGCAAGTTCACCGATTTCAATCCTTTGTTCACGGCGGCTCATGGCGGCACGTAGTGCTTCATTGGGGGCGGGGGCGTCTTCGCATGCTGCCCAGAAAGCATCGAACGCATCGTTTTGAAGCCGTAGCAGCTCCGTCTCTTCCATTGCCCGTGCCGCCTTCTCGCGGATGGCCTGCACGACAAACTCTGACAGGCTACGCGAGCCGCAGAGTGCGGAGGCACGCATTGCCAGCTGTTTGATCTCGGGCGTGATACGCAGGTCGAGACGATTCTCGGCAGGGGTTGAATTCATTTCTGGTTCAATACTCGATGTGAAAAATGTACGGAGTTTATACGTACGTGCACTATCAGGCTTTGCCTTACGCCTGTCAAGAGTCTGCCATAACGCGATACGCCGACATGCCTGCTGTAAGAGTCACCCGCGCTTGCCACTGCAGAAGCACTCCGGCATGCTCGCGATCAACCTGAAACCAATTACAAAAAGTCACCAGGATATTCCCATGCGCAAGGCTCTGTTGTTCACAGCCGGTTTGTTGCTCGCCACTCATGCAGTTGCCCAGTCGGCATTACCCGCCGTTGATGTCACGGCTGCCGAGATCAAGGCCTTCATCGACGCACTGCCGAAGGACGCCATCAGTGATCGGCCCATTCGCGTCGTCACCGTTGGCAATGGCAAGGCGGGTGTCTACGGAGTGTTCCGTCCACAGTCACTGCCTGGCGACGCAATTCGCCATGACACCAGCGTGACCGAGATTTACTACATGCTGGAAGGCTTTGCGACGCTGGTCACCGGGGGCACGATTACGGACGAAGTCAGCAGCGGCAACAGTCCCAACACCCAGCGCCCCAATTACCGGGGCAGCGCCATTCAGGGTGGCGTCAGCCGCAAGATCGCGGCAGGCGATGTCGTAATCATTCCTCCGAACGTGCCGCACTGGTGGAGCAGCTTGGACTCTGATATCCGCTAC
Organism: Gammaproteobacteria bacterium; assembly: GCA_030645995.1. GTDB lineage: Bacteria > Pseudomonadota > Gammaproteobacteria > Pseudomonadales > Pseudohongiellaceae > UBA5078. Next base: position 1,701 of record JAUSMU010000446.1, read on the forward strand.
CTGATCTTCCGACCCGATCCGGAGGGATTGCAGCCGTTGCGCTAGATGGACGCGACACTGACCGCCCCGTGATCGATTTCAAAAACAATGATTTCAAAAACAAGAAGGCCACAGTGCCCGGAGACTTCCAATCATGTTCAAATCGCTTCTGAAACCTGCTCTCGCTGGATTCGTCATGCTCGCTCTGAGCGCTGCAGGCAGTGCCCAGACTCCCGCCGCCCCTGCGCTGTACATG
>JAUSMU010000450.1 GCA_030645995.1 Gammaproteobacteria bacterium
CGAAAGACAAAAAGTCGGCAAAAAGGAGAAAAATATCGACCCATCGTGACCGTAGACATTACAATCTAACCGCGTAACACCATCTCATGCGCAACGGTCACGTTCAACCGGAATGCGCGGTCACGTTCACCGGAATACGCAATTATGACAAAAAATACAAATATTTCTGGCGTTGGGGGTTGGCTCGCGTTCTTGGTTTTTGGATTGATGGTACTTGGCCCTTTGGGAGGGTACGGTCAGGCATATGGTGAGCTCAACGATGCCTTGAAGCAATTTCCGCAGTTGGCAAACAATCCACAATGGCAAAGCTACCAACAGTTTACTTGGCTATTTGTCGCGGTATCTACAACCATGTCCTTTTCTGCAGGTTACGGACTTTGGAAGATTCATTCTCCAGAATCTGTACGTTTTGCAATCCTTGCCCTCTGGTTAGCGGGGCCACTTGTTAACTTGTTTTACCTTATTTCTGTCGTTGTGATTTTTGATTCTTATGACAGTGAGAATGAAATACCGAGGATGATTGGGGGTGTTCTAGGTACCTGCATTGCTGCAGCTATATGGTCAGCATATTTGATGCGCTCGGATCGAGTGAGAAACACATACAAAATGTGGCAGATCTCCGAGACAGCAACCCTACCTGTAACTTCATTCATTTCAGGTATCTGCTCTACTGCGGCTATATGGTCAGCATATTTGATGAGTTTGGTCGGAGTGAAAAACACTTACAAGGCTTGGCAAGCTCCTGAGAAAACTACCTCATCCGTTGCATCACTCAACGAATCGACCAAAGTAATGAAGGTAAGTTGGTGGCGTAGCAAAAGCAAGGAATTCCGCCTTTGGTGTTTCACGTCAATGATCTGGACTATCGTCGTTCTCCTGTTTGTCATAGTGTTTAATCCATACAACGATGGCAGCTTATTCAACATGGACGATAGCGACTATTTTAATATGTGGCGGATTCAACTTTGAAGTGCAACTTTTGTAAGGAAATTTGGAGGCGAGCTGCGGTAGTATCGGAGCCTCTTAAACGACCAAGTAAAAGGAGCACAGATGAAGCACTACAATCAGCTCACCAGTGAGCAACGATACCA
>JAUSMU010000455.1 GCA_030645995.1 Gammaproteobacteria bacterium
GGCCATTCTCGGCCTGCGGCTCTTTGACAGCGATCTGGCAGGGTTGAGCGCACAGAGGCAGAGGGCAGACGACATGTTGGCGCTGTTGCCGAAATCGGTGCGAAAACCGGACCCGGTGGTGAACGATGATTTCTAGCCATACGCCTCGTGAAGCGTTCGTCTGGATATGGCTGCCTGAGGCAACCACCCCCGTTGTCGCTGGTCGACTGGCAGAGGTCGGCGGCAAGCTGCTGTTCAACTACGGCAAGAGCTACCTCGATCGTCCCGAGGCCATCCCGATCTATAGCCCCGAGCTGCCACTGCGGCAGGGGCTGCTGCCATTGTCGAATGAGCTGAATATGCCCGGCTGCCTGCGGGACGCCGCACCCGATGCCTGGGGGCGGCGCGTAATTCTCAACCGTCTGCACAGCGGGCATGCAGGCCATCAGGACACAGCGCTGGACGAGCTGACCTATCTGCTGGAATCAGGATCTGACCGTATTGGCGCGCTGGATTTTCAGCTTTCACCCACCGAATATGTTCCCCGGCAGGCACGTCAGGCCACGCTTGAAGAACTGCTGGCATCCGCCGAGCGAGTAGAGCAGGGCATTCCATTGTCGCCGGAGCTGGATCAGGCGCTGCGTCACGGCAGCTCTATCGGCGGCGCGCGCCCGAAAGCCATGATCGATACCGATGAGAAGAAATACATCGCCAAGTTCTCCGGCAGCACGGACGTTTACTCCGTGGTGAAAGCGGAATTCGTCGCGATGCGGTTGGCGGCTCTGGCAGGATTGCAGGTGGCACCGGTGCAGCTGGTGCGCGCCAGTGGCAAGGATGTATTGCTGGTGGAGCGTTTCGATCGCATCAAGGTGGAGACAGGCTGGCAGCGCAAGGCCATGGTGTCCGCACTGACCCTATGCGGTCTGAACGAGTTGATGGCGCGCTACGCCAGTTACGAAGATCTGGCGGAGATCATTCGTCATCGTTTTGTGGAGCCTGCTGAGACTTTGCGTGAACTGTTTTCCCGGCTCGCCTTCAACATCCTCTGCGGTAATACCGATGATCATGCCCGCAATCACGCCGCATTCTGGAATGGCAGGCAGCTGACGCTCACTCCCGCCTACGATATCTGTCCGCAAAGCAGGACAGGCAATGAGGCCTCGCAGGCGATGTTGATCATGGGCACCAACAACATGAGCCGTTTGGAGGTGTGCGTCGCGGCTGCGTCCAGATTTCTGCTGAGCGCCGAAGAAGCCCGAGCCATCATTGTCCGGTTGATCGCCAGTATTCAGGCAAACTGGGATGCTGTGTGTGGCGAGGCGCAACTGAGTCAGGTCGACAAAGCCATGCTGAAGGAGAGACAGTTTTTGAACCCTTATGCGCTCTCCGGCGATTGGCAAGGTCTGCCTGCCTGAATAAAACACCCCGTATCGTATTTCTGCTTAACACCTCCGCAACATCAATCGACAGCATGTTTAAAATTTATGTTGACTTCGATTCTCCTTGTGCTAAATTTTTAACATAATGCTAAAAAATTAACATAGCTCGGATACTCCACCTGAAAGAGAAGAGGAAAAAATGACCAGCACCCGAGAGTTGAGCCGCCGCGAACGGCAAATCATGGACATCATCTATCGCATGAACGAGGCCACCGCCAAGGAAGTAATGGAGGCACTGGAAGACGCGCCCAGTTATTCCTCTGTACGTACCTTGCTTGGCAAGCTCGTGGAGAAGGGGCACATCGCCCATCGGGAAAGCGGACTTAAATATGTCTATTACCCCCTGGTGGAACGGCAAACGGCTTCCGTGAGTGCGCTTTCCAATGTCGTGAAAACATTCTTCAGTGATTCCACGTTCCTGGCTGTCAACTCGCTGCTGGATATGTCTGATGGCGATATCTCCGACGAGGAACTGGAACGACTGAATAAACTCATTCAGGAAAAGAAGAAAAACAACAAGAAGAAATAAGGAGAGGAACATGGACATTGCACAAACTTCGCTGCTGTTGATGTTGCTGGATCTGCTCTTCAAGTCCACGTTGGTAATCGGGTTGAATCTGCTGGTCATTCGGGTAATCACCAAACGATCCAGCAGCAGTCACAAGCATCTGCTGTGGGTCAGTGGCGTTCTCTGCCTGGCTTTGTTGCCGCTGATCCCATTACTGCAGGAGGCAGTGCCGGGCGCAACCGACGAAGCGGTGAAAATCTTCAACATCAGTGTGTTTGCAGAATCAGCGCAACTCTCTACAGAACGCAATGTTACTCAGTACGGATTCCTGTTGCTGACGCTGCCAACGATCTTTCTGTTTGTCCGTCTGTGTCTGTCCTTGCAACGGGTGCTGCGTATCAGCAGGAACGCCGAACTTGTCTACGACAAAAGCATCAAGGCATCGGTACACAGGATTCGTGAAATGCTGCAGATTTCCCGAGAGGTTTCCATCAGACAAAGCTCAGCAATCTCCTCGCCCTTTTCATTTGGTCTTCTGCGTCCTAGCGTCATTCTGCCAATAACGTATTCGCAATGGAGTGACTCAGTTCTAGAGGATGTGCTGGTACACGAGTTGAGTCATATCAGAAGGCTGGATTGGCTGTCCATGCTGCTGTGTCAGGTTGTCCTGTGCGTCTACTGGTTCAACCCACTCGTCTGGCTCGCAGTCAGAAAGGTGGATGAAGAAGCGGAGAACAGTTGTGATGCAGCGGTCATCCGCTGCGGCAAGAGCAACACCGAGTACGCGGAGAATTTGCTGTTGGTAGCCAGGGAATGCAGGAATCAGAAGAGACTGCTGGCACAAATGATGGTGGACAGGAAACTACTTTCTAATCGGATAACGACAATACTGGAGAACCCCATGATGATGAAAACGATAAGCAGGAAAATGATTGCACTGAGCGTTGCGATGGCAGCAACGTTACTGGTGGGTCTTGGCAATGTGCAGTTGCTTGACGTACAGGCGCAGGCATCCGATCAGGAGATGCTCCCGCTGAATCAAAGTGTACCCCTCTATCCAAGACGTGCGGCAGAGGCGAAGATCGAGGGGTGGGTGCAGGTCCACTTTGACGTCACGCCGCAAGGAACTGTGGATGTCGATTCGATCGTGGTGGTGGATTCTGAACCGGCGGGGGTGTTCGATAATTCTGCTTTGAAGGCAACGCCAGGCTTCACATTTTCGCCACGGCTGGTCAATGGAGAAGCGGTGGAAGTAAAAAGAGTCCAGTATGTATTCAAGTATCAACTCACGGCCCCACCAGAAGGTCAGGCGTGGCCGGATTCCTATACCGGCAGACCAGCGCCTGGCCAACAAATAGTACCTCCCAGCAACTGACGCCATTCGTAAACCAGTTGAACCTGTGGATTGGTTTTCGAACTGTGCGTTGCTTTTGCAGTATGCCAGGGGGTATTGCCCGTGCTCATCAGCGACAATCGGGGCCAGCGCCGAACGCAGCAAAAAGACCTTGGGCTTTTTGCTGCGTAAGGGCACCGCGGAGCGGCGCAGGACCGTCGCTGATGAGCGCGGGCAATACCCCGGGAGTCACATTGGGAGCCCCACAAAATCGATGATCGGACTGAAATTGGGACGGGAGCATTTTTAGCTTATTGTGTTGCACCATTTTTAGCTTATTGTGCTGCGTCGCCATCATCGACAACGTCTGCAATAGACAACGCCGCAAGCGGCTCTTATTCTCTGCCATGTCACCGAAGACGCTATTCCAATCCGCCCAACAGGAGATTCCCATGCGCCATTCAGCCGTAGCACGAAAGTCCGGTTCCAATACGCTCAAAGCCGCCCTCTTGCTGGCTGGCGCAGGTTTGTGCAGTCTCGCCAGCGCCCAGACCGACTACAGCACAGTACAGATTGTGCCGCATGCAGTCCGAGGCACCGTTCACTACCT
>JAUSMU010000458.1 GCA_030645995.1 Gammaproteobacteria bacterium
TCGAAACGGCAGTGCGTGAAAGTCTCGGCGAGCAGCTCGGAAAGCGCCTCGTGATTGCTCTGCAACGCCTTGCTGGAGAGCACCAGAATGGCCTTGCTCTTCTGCTCGTCATTGATCTGACTGCGGATGTTGGCGTAGTAGCTGACGCCGCCGCTGATTCTGGACTGCCAGGTTTGCACCTCTGCGTAGCCGCGTTTGCCGACGCCGAACTCCGGCAGGCAGCTGCTGTAATAGGGCAGCAGTGCCAGCAGTTCGTCGTCCAGAGCTGGCAAGTCCACCACCACCTGCTGATAACACAGACCATTGGTGCCTTGCGCGTAGAAGTCCACGGGCATGGAGCGGTGCGGGGATTTGATCACGGTCTTGGTGGCGGTCAACTGCGGCAGATCCGCAGGCACATCTTCCAGACCGACCTTGGGCAGGATGGAAGGGTCGTCTTGTGCCTCCTGGCGCTCCGCGAGTCGCTTGCTGCGCTCGACGATAGCCTGAGCCTCGGCCGGGGCGAGACTGTTCTTGATTTCCTGCAACTTGCGCTGTTCACCGGCGCTCTGGCGCTCCGCCAGCTGTGTATCCGGGCGCAGCGTCAATATGACGTTGTGCGGGTTGTCGATCAACAGGCGCTTGATCAACCCGGGAATGAAAGCGGGGTCCTTGATCTGTTCGCGCAAGGCGGCGAGCGTCGGATCGATGTCGAGCAGATTGATCGGGTCGCCACCATGGATCGCGCTGGACAGGCTGGCGATAATCAGCTGCAGGCCGTAGGGGTGACTGTCGCCAGTGATCTCGCGCTGATTCAGTTCCAGCTGATGCAGTGCGGCTTCGACCTGTTCTTCTGGAATGCCTTGTTCGGCAATGCGCACGAGCGTGTCGCGCACCAGCTTCTCGACCTCCGGGGTCGCGTCGCTGGCACAGCCTTCGAGACCACACATCAGGCTCATTTCGCGGTTGCTGTCTTCCAGCCCGCACAAGGGGGAGGGTGAGGAACCCAGCCCGCATGTCTCCAGCACCTGCATGAGAGGACTGGCGCTGTTGTCCATCAGCACACTGGAAAGCAGCTGGGCCTGGAACATGTCGTTCATATCGATGCTCTTGCCGAGCAGCCAGCTCACCACTACATGCGTCTTGTTCTTGCTGCTGACCTCGTCGACGTCATCGACTTCTTCTTCCTGCAGCGGGTAACTTTCCTCTACACGCACCGGTGCGTAGTAGCGCTTCTCGTCGCGCACGTTGATATGAATATCGAGCTTCTCGAAACGCGACAGCGCCAGCTCCTCGAAGCGCTGCTGGTGTTCTATGGCAGGAATGTCGCCATAGGTCATGAACACGGCATTGCTTGGGTGGTAGTGAGTCTCGTAGAACGCCTTCAGATCTGCGTAGCTCAGGTCGGGAATATGCTCGGGTTCGCCGCCGCTGTTGTAGTGGTAAGTGGTCGTGGGGTACAGATACTTGCTCAATGTGTGCCACA
>JAUSMU010000028.1 GCA_030645995.1 Gammaproteobacteria bacterium
AATGCCGCGCTCGCGTTCCTGATCGTTCGAATCCATCACGCGCTCGACGGCCTTGCCACGGTCTTCCAATGTGCCGGACTGTTGCAGAAGCTTGTCAACGAGCGTGGTCTTGCCATGGTCGACGTGGGCGATGATGGCGATATTGCGAATTTTCTCGATCACGAGTGGTATACCTGTATGGTGTTCTGTAGAAAAAGGGGCTGGAGTATACACCAGCACCTCTTCGCATGCCTACGGACTTTCATACCTGTTACCGCCGCCAGAATGCGGGTGTGAGCAATACAATGATGGTCAAGAACTCCAGGCGCCCCAGAATCATGCCCATACTGAGCACCCATTTGGCCGTTTCGGGCAGCGGCTGAAAGTTGCCAGCAGGACCGATGACGGCACCCAGGCCCGGGCCGACGTTCATCAGCGCTGTAGCAGAACCCGTCAGACTGGTCACCAGATCCAGCCCCACGAGTGACAACAGCAAGGTCATAATCGTCAGACTGATAGCCATCAGGAACAGAAACCCCACCAGCGATGCCACGATCTCGTCACTCACAGTGCTGCCATTGTATTGCCGTTTCAGGATAGCGTTGGGGTGCACGGCTTTGATGATCTGTTCGCGAATGATGGCGAAGCACAGTTGCACACGGAAAGTCTTGATGCCGCCGCTGGTGGAGCCGGAACATCCGCCCAGGAAAGTCGCGAAGAAGAAGATGGCAATAGAAAAATCTCCCCAGAGCGTATAGTCGGCACTGGCAAAGCCTGTGGTTGTCACGACAGAGACAATGTTGAAAGTTGCGTGGGTAAAGGCCCACGGTAGCGTCTCGCCCGGCATCGATAACGCCGGCAAAGTCAGCAGCAAGGCGAGAACCGTCAGCATGACCAGCATCCCGCGCCACTGAGCATCACGGAAAATCGCGGTCTGCCTGTGCCTGACCAGTCGAATGAACAACACAAAAGGAGTGCCGCCAAGAATCATGAACACAATCGAAACCCAGTGCAACGGCAGGGAATCAAATTGGGCAAAGGAGCTGTCAGAGGTGGAAAACCCGCCAGTGGACACGGTTGCCATGGCGTGATTGATGGCGTTGAAAATGTCCATGCCGAAGAGGCTATAGGCCAGGAAGCAGGCCAGTGTGAGCAGGCTGTACGTGAGCACCATCAATAACAGGAACTGTTGCGTGCGCGGCAAGGACTTGTCTGACCAATCCGAAGACTCAGTGCGGAACAACTTCATGCCACCCACGCTAAGGAACGGCATCACGGCGATCGCCATTCCGATGATGCCCATTCCGCCGATCCAGTGCAGCATCGACCTCCATAGCAGGATGTCCGCTGGAGTGCTGTCCAACCCGACGAATATTGTCGCGCCAGTGGTAGTCAATCCGGAAACAGCCTCAAACACGGCATCGGTGAAGGAAACACCATGCTCCCAGAACCATAATGGCAGCGCGCCGAAGAACGGCACCACCAGCCAAGCCGTGGCAGTAATGATGAACATTTGACGAGGTTGCAGGTTGGCAGCGCGATACTTGTAGCCCATGGCTCCCAGCACCACACCAGTCGCACTGGCCAACCCTGCACTCAAGTAGAAGGCAGACTCATTGCCGGTTGTAAGCACCGCACCCAGCAGGGCAGGAATCAGGAGTAATACTGCGAGAATGTTGAGCACCGCGCTCAACACCAGCAAACTGGGACTGAAGAGTTTCATTTGTCGAGAGTACGTGTTCCGCATATAAGTTCTCTAAGATTCGATCGACGGGTTTCCATAACAAATGCGTAACAATCCCCGCGAACCCATGTTGGGGCAACTGATCCAAAGACGCTGGCCGACGTATACAGGGTTACTCCTGCAATTTGCTCCCCGGCCGACGCCGCCCAAATTAACCGAGAGGATACTCATAAGTGAAGCGAATCATTCTACCCGTTGCCATTCTGGCCGGTTCCGCGCTGTTGTTCACGCTGCTGGTGAACAACCCCAAGCGCCTGGAAGCCGTGGCTCCAGAACAGGCTCTTGCCACAGTGCGGGTAACCCCGGTACAGCCTGAAAGCGTGACTCTACAAGTCACGTCTCAAGGCAAAGTACAGGCAAGCCGCCGCGCCAGCCTCTCCGCAGCAGCGGCGGGCCCGGTGGACTGGATATCGCCTTCACTGGTAGCTGGTGGATATTTCGAGGCCGACGAAGTGGTACTGCGACTCGACAGCAGTGACTATCTCAATGCTCTGGAGCGCAGCCGCACGAGCCTTTCACAGGCGGAAACCGAAGCCAGCCACGCCTCCAGTGAACTGGAGCGTTACACCGAGCTGGCCGCACGCCGCTTGATCAGCGAATCACAATTGCAGGAACTGCAACGCCAGTCTGACATCGCCAATGGTCGTGTGCGCGATGCCAATGCTGCGCTCGCACAGACAGAGCTGGATCTGCGCCGCAGCGAGATCCGCGCGCCGTTTGCCAGCATAGTGGAAAGCACCAGCATTGAGCTTGGCCAACAGGTCAACCGTGGTCAGGCGCTGGCCATGCTGCTCAGCGCAGACGACGTGGAAGTGCGCGTGCCCTTGGCACTGGCCCAACTTGGCCATCTCGACATACCCCTGGGGCATCGCGGCGAGTTGCCACCAGAACAATCACCAGCCGTAGTCCTCAGAGGCATGTTCGGTGGGCAGATGCACACCTGGACCGGCCGCCTGGTCCGCACAGAAGCCGGCATCGATGCAACCAACAACGCTGTGCAGGCCATCGTGCGTGTTGCCCAGCCAGCTGAAGCAGCGATGGATCCGGGCGCGGAAAGCCTGAACGCCATCCCGCTTCCTGTGGGACTTTTTGTGGAGGCCACTATCGACGGACGTAGCGTCGACAACATCTTTGCACTGCCAAGAGACGTGATTCGCGCCAACAACCGCGTCCTGATCGTCGATGAGGAGAACCGCCTGCGCTTCAGAGAAGTCGAGATACTGCGGCTGGAGAATGAGCGTGTACTCATCAGCTCCGGCCTGCGCGCTGGCGAACGCATCTGTCTCTCGCCCATCCAGGCGGTCGTCGACGGCATGGCAGTACAGGTCATCACAGAATGAGAACAATCATCTATTGGTTCGTCGACAACCCGATTGCCGCCAATTTGCTGATGCTGGTCTTTGTCGTAGGAGGCACCATGTCCTACATGAATATCCGCCAGGAAGAGTTCCCCAGCATCGATACAGGCATGATTCAAATCAACGTGGCCTACCCTGGAGCTGCCCCAGCGGAGGTAGAACAGGCCGTCTGTCTGCCATTGGAACAGGCGCTGGAGAATGTCGAGAATATCGACACGATGACTTCGACAGCACGCGAGGGGGCATGCGCTGCGACACTCCAGGTGGATCCAAGCGCAGACCTCAATCGCGTGCTGAATGAGGTCAAGAGCAGCGTCGACGGCGTAATCGGCTTTCCTGCCGACATCGAGAAACCTATCGTCGCCGCCTTTTCGCCCAGCAGCACCGTGATGTCGCTGGCACTGACCGCTGACACCGACTCTGGCAGCCTCAAGGAACTCGCAGAA
>JAUSMU010000476.1 GCA_030645995.1 Gammaproteobacteria bacterium
CGTCGCCCCTTTGTGGAGACAACCTTCAGCAAGGAGCAGGGCGTGTTTGTCGCAGTGACCGACTACATGAAAGCGCTGGCCGGCAGTATCGCCCCGTGGATGCCGCGCGCCTATACGGTGCTGGGGACCGATGGTTACGGCTTGAGCGAAACCCGCGAAGCGTTGCGCGATTACTTCGAGATCAGCGCCGACTACATCGCCCACGCCGCGCTGGTGGCGCTGTGCCGCGAGACGCTGATCAGCAAGGCGCAGTTTCGGCGCCAGGTGGTGAAGCTGAATATCGACCCGGAGAAGATGGATCCGCTGGATAGGTAGGATTATTGGGGTCAGAGGGATAGTTGGGGTCAGAGTAAAAATACAGGCTGTATTTTTACTCTGACCCCAACTATCCTCAACCAACGGAAAAACCAAGGAACAAGCCATGGAAAAGTCGCTCTTCAGCCGGATGTGGGACAAGATGCAGAGCGATGGCTATTTCGCTCGCCATCCGCATTATCAGGATCACTTCGGCGCCGAGCTGAGTCGCGAAGACCGCGCGCTGGACAACGCCGTGCTGCAGCTGGATTTCAGCCAGGCGCATCTCGAGATACCCGTGCCGTATTCCGACGCGCTGGAGCGCAGTGTGAAGCGCACGGAGGCGCAATGGCTGGGCCGCATGTTCGCGCTGCCGGAGACGGGAACCGTTCTGGATGTGGGGTGTGGATTCGGCCGCTCGGTGACCTGGTTCGCTGAACGGTACCCGCAGGTGATTGGCACCGACATCTCGGCCACGGTGCTGGACAATGCGAGGGAGCGGCTCAAGGACCGGCGCAATGTGCGCCTGCTCGTCAATGAATCGGACACGCTGCCTGCGGATATTGCGGATGGATCGATAGCCCTGGCCTATGTCTTCACCGTGTTCCAGCACATTCCCCGCGAATTCACGGCCAATCTGTTGCGCGGCATCACACGGGTGCTCGCTGACGATGGTGTGGTGATCTTCAATCTGCTGACTAACTTCAACGAGGCCGTCAACACCGGCGACAGTGAAACGGAGTGGGCGATTGGGTACAGCCCGGCGCAGGCGGAGGCACTGCTGGCGAACAGTGGGCTGTCCGCGATAAAGATGTGTACATGGTCGACACCGGGTTCGGACGCTGGCTGGCTGTGGGTTCAGGCAGGTCGACAGGCAAGACAGGCTGGATGATCTCACTTCATCACACACGGAGAACCTGATGAGCCTGCGTCGCACTTTCAAGCATGATCTGGCTCGGGAAATCACGCAGTGGCGCGCCGATGGCCTGATCGACGAGGCTCAGGCGCAGGCGATCTGCGCCCGCTATGGGCTCGACTATCACAACCTGCACACCGTTCAACACCGCGCGCTCGGCTATCACGTCCTGCTGGTACTGGGGTATCTCTTCATCGGGCTGGCGTTGATTACGCTGATCGGCGCCAACTGGGAAAGCATCCCCCGTGGCTTGCGCATGGGCGCTCTCGTCGTACTGACCGCGTCCACGCAGGGGCTGGGTCTGCACTATTTTCGCAGCGGCAGAGTGGAGGCGGCATCCCGGATTTTCTTCCTCGGCAATCTGTTCTTCGGCGCGTCCATCATTCTGATCGCCCAGATCTATCATCTCGGTGAACATATGGCTGATGGTGTGTTCTGGTGGGCGCTGGGTGCGCTGCCATTCGCGCTGCTGCTGCCCACTCGTCTGCTCGGGCTACAGACGCTGGCACTCGGCCTGATCTGGTTTTTCATGGAAGTGTCGGCGGGGTTTTATCCGGCGTTGTTTCCTGTGCTGCTGGCAGGCATCGCGTATGTGCTGGTGCGCGGCAAGAGCAGTTCGCTGCTGTTTCTGGGAACTGTCATCGCCACGGTCTTGCATATCGAGTATTCGCTGGCAATCCTGTGGAGTGCTACTGGTCGTCCGGAGCTGCGCGCCGAGCATTTTCTGATCGCTTCGTCCCTCGGCTTGCTGGCCTACAGCGCGAGTCTGTGGATGGTGCAGCGGGCCTCCGCAAAGGTGCAGGCATATGGCCACGACCTGGCACGCTGGAGCCTGAGTGCCTTCCTGCTGTTGCTCTTGATCCTGAGCTTTGAATCACCATGGCTGCAATTGCTGCTGGCCGAGTTTCCTCACGCGGCTTCGATGGCAATATTCATGGCACTCTGTTGCACAGGGGCGGCGGCGTTGTCATGGCGTCATCAGCATCGTCAGCGCATTGCCGCGCTGATCGCGGGCAAC
>JAUSMU010000483.1 GCA_030645995.1 Gammaproteobacteria bacterium
TATCCTTACGTCGGCCAGTCTAGCTGTTAGGTAAGTTTGTAGGACTTTTGGCTGGGTGGCAGAGTGGTCATGCAGCGGACTGCAACTCCGCGTACGCCGGTTCGATTCCGACCCCAGCCTCCATTAGTAAAATCCCCGATCATCGCATTGCCGGCGTTCTTCCGGTTCCGTACAGTAATATCGCAAAGCCTCCGCACGTCCAGCCCGGGTGGCGAAATTGGTAGACGCAAGAGACTTAAAATCTCTCGACCACTGGTCGTACCGGTTCGATTCCGGTTCCGGGCACCAATAAAATCAATAAGTTAGGCAATATATCTTTTCGGCTTAGGAAAAATTGAATTCTATGTAGGCGCTATGTAGGCAATAACCCGTTCTGGAGTTCGCACCTTTCTCGGCATTCACTCTACATGACCCTCACTTCTCCGCCATTCCGCCCAGACAAGCTATGTTATTCCTGCTCGTTTGCAGCAACAACAATGTCGATATAGTCGTTGTGGTATCCGTCCCTTTCATTGTGGACCATATGAATTGAGCTTGAGGGGCCGAGAACATCGCAGATAATTCGTAGGAAGCGAGGAAGCGGTTCTCTAGAACTAAGTGCCACCTCTGAAATATCCATAGTCGGTGCTATGTCTCCCTTAAAATTAACTAAAGAATGGATGCGTTTTTCATCGACATTAAGCCCCACTATTGTTGATAACTGTTCTGCTGGTTTCCATCGAAAGATATTGTCTTCTACTTCCACCAATCTTATCGCGAAGCTCCGGTCCTGAATAACTTGACTCATTAAATCGTTAAGCGACAAGAACTCTCGGTTCCGAATAAATGCAGGTTGATTTGGATCTAACTCTCCCATTATAGAAAACAGCCCTTGAATGGAAATTCTTTCTCCAATGTGGCGACAGATGGCAAATGCCTTTGATCGTACGGAGCTGAGCCAGAGAGAATCATCGCTGACTGAGATTTGCGAATGGCGATCTCTCGCCGCATTTGTAGTTCGAGATTCCACTATTCCTAGGACGTTCGGTATATGTGCGAACTGAATAAAAATCCCCTTTTCGTAAACCGCCACTGCATGACTATTGGTGTCATACGGGTTGATATAACAACGGCCTCCCAATGGTTTGGGTTGAGATAATGAAGTCAGAGTTGCTAGGAACCTATCGTTGTTACTGCCTGATTCGAATAATACACCGGAGAAAAATTTCGCGAATTCAGTTGCTGAGCAATCCCGCCAGCTCGGGAGGCTCACTGCTTCTATTTGGCCCCGTATATCAATCGAAACATTTATCTGCAATGCCCCACAAAGAAGCTTAATCCTTTCAACCCAACTCTTATTGCTAAACTCCGACGGCCGCCCTCTCCTAATTGCTGAGAATTGGTCTATGTAACGTCCGTAGACTTTTCCAGAATGATCTGGAATCAAAGTGTCTAAGAAGTTGGGCTTCAGTTTCAATTGGATTCGAGTTGTCCACTTAGATGATTTTTCTTGTCCTTTTGCTCCCCTCAAAATTGGGCGGGATTCGAGCCCCTTGCGAAACTCTAAGACGCGCGTCTCGTCAATGCCTGCATTGAACCTGCGAGAACATACAATGATTTCACTTGACCACATAAAGATTGAAAAGAAGCCGATGCCGTACCTTCCTCGGAATCGGTCAGCGTTTTTTTGGATTCCAGGAAATTCAACGCGCGCAGTGGAAGACTTCCAGAACGAAAACCCAAAATCCAATAGAGCCGACGTCAGTATGTGCTCGGACATTCCGACACCATTGTCGTCGATTTGTAGTGTTGTCTCTCCTTCAGCTTCCTTGAAGCGGACAGTAATTGAACCGTCTTCAATGGAAAAATCTTCTTCGACCAGCGCTCTTGCCTCTATAGCATCCGCAGCATTCTGAATTAATTCTCGGAGGGGAGAAAGGGGATTGCTGTATAGATCTTGACCGCCCAGTGTTCGTGCAAGATGCGGCACGTTAGAGACCTTCAGATTAAGAGGCAATGGACGCCAATCTGTTACTTCAATATACTTTGCAAGGCTGTCAGCGGAGCCAGCACCTGCGACTCCCTTTGCCTTGAACTGAGAAAGATTTTTTTGCAAATGGAGATCATTCGAGTCGCGTAACTCCTGATCAATCATTTGTATAGTGTCAAAACACAAGTTCCAAGCAGCCGCTTCGGTTACTTGGAAAGGGCTTTTTGATGTATATACAAGTTTTCCCTCTTGTAAGTGGGGTTGTGTCAGCTTATTTTGGAACCTCCAATGTTCCAAAGATTCGGGACTGATCGGTCGAACGGAAGCAAGGAATCGTGGAGCCCGTCGATCATCAATTTGCATTGCATCTACACATCGCAATAGAAGTGCGACTTTTACTTGATCGATCGTCCAATCAGCGGGAAAGCCAGAAAATGCCCCTAACGTATTACCGAGGAGTTTAGGCACATCGTTAATATTCCAATGATGACTATGTGCAATTCGCCCTATCGAACAAGCGTAGTGATCCCGTAACTCTGAATCCTCTATAAGATAATTCTCAGTGCCATCTATCGGTGATACCCACTGTTGTAACGCAAGCGCTTCGGCCTTGCTTGCATGTTTCATTCTCAAGGTTTCGCTTATGCCATATGCATCAGCTGATAAGTCTGGCGTGGCAGTTAGGGAATTCCTAGTCGACGTCGATTGGAAGTGAGCCAAAGCATCCGCGTATTCTGCAGTTGATCGAATTTCAGCAACACCTCCAGAATAGGCGCAGACTGTCATGGCAGAATCGTGCAGTAGAATAGCACCGCCTAATACAAAGGCCTCAGCCGGATTCAGCTCGTAATTCTCTCCCGTTAGGATATCAGCCATCTCCCAGAGGGCGTCCAAATGGTTGAGGTCATGCACTGTTAAGCCAGGCATGTCGCTAGAAATGGTTTGGATTAGTTCCCCTACTCGCGTGCGGAACCCAAAGTATGCCAGCCTGAGTCTGTCGCGGTGATGGTCGTAGCGATCGCCCTGCTGCTCAAGTGACTTAGACCAAATCTTGGTATTCGTGTACATGGCTCACCTTTTAATAGATAAATCAATTATATAGGTACTATTGGCAAGACGCTCGCCCATTTGATAACTCATCGCAATCCACCACAAGGGTCGATAAGAACAGGATCTCCACCCAAAACCGCACTCACTGACTGCACTGATAAATTTTTACGGTGCGAAGGTTCTGTCCAATGATTTATAACATCATATGGCGCTTGGACGTACAGTTATTGACAGAACTCCAAGTGTGCAATTAGCCCGCAAGCCCGGCGGGGCCGGGCATGCCGGTCTGATTGACACGATAGAATGTCGTCCATTGATGTATTCGCGTCACTAGATTTTCAACGCCGTTCGTAACACCTACGATCTGGTTTCCTTTCGGTTCTCCGTATCTGCCACATTCATCACTGAATTCTCTCAATGGCTTAATTGGTTGGTCTTTCCTATCTATCTGGGTTCCGCCGAACAGATTGGTAAATAGCTCCCAGTTCCCCGAATCAGCAGCGACATGCGCCTCCTCAAATGGCCCTTCAGGGACCGTAGTGATTTTTCTAAGTTCGCGCCAGCACGTAACCGAAGGGCCACCGAACTGCTGAAACTGGCGAATCTTATGGATTGATGCCCATGCCGAGACTCTTAGGGCGCTCTTTTTTGCATCCTGTCCGTTGAGGTCTTTGTCGATATGCTCGCCATCAATATTCTTTGAAATGTATTTAGCGATGTATCCGATCCCCGTGCCCTTGCTCCAGTCAATGGTTTTGAATACGCAGCGCCGCTTGGTTGCTCCTTTCTCATTTGGTAAGTCTACCAACGCATAGCTCAGGAAAGTATCTTTGCTCTGTCACCCATGTTTATAATTTGCTTGAAGCAAAATGTCCCAACGCCGGATAGTATCGCGCTGATGGTTAAAGAAAGCTCAATCAATTAGAAAAGGGGCATCGTGAAATATCGCACCATGCAGATTGATGACTACGACGGCGCGCTTGCCCTCTGGCAAAGTGCCGATGGCGTACAACTGCGCTCAGCAGATTCTCGCGAAGGCATTGCCCGATATTTAACGCGCAATCCAGGCTTAAGTTTTGTTGCAGAGAGTGGCGGCAAAGTGGTCGGCACGATCATGGCCGGTCACGACGGACGTCGCGGTTATATTCAGCATCTGGCCGTGAAGGCGCAGAGTCGCAATGCGGGTATCGGCAGCGAATTATTACGCCGCTGTCTTGCCACTCTCAAGCAGGCCGGCATTGGCAAGTCGCATGTCCATATTCTCAGTGATAACCATATTGCCAGAGAATTCTGGATCGCCCGAGGCTGGGAACTTCGTGATGACATCGACGTGTTTTCATTTGTGAACGATGGTGATGATAATGCGTGAGATGAAAACCCTTGTTGGCAGTTGTCACTGCGGTGCGATCCGCTTTCAGATTGAAACGGATTTTCCCGAGCTAACCACGTGTGACTGTTCAATCTGTACCCGCAAGAATGCGCTGATGGTGAAGGTGCATGAGAGTGCATTCACATTGCTCAGCGGCGAAGCATTTCTGACTGAGTACCAGTTTCATACGCGGACTGCCCGACATTTCTTCTGCAGGATTTGCGGGATTTATCCATTTCACCGCAAACGATTTGCACCGGACTCCTATGGTGTCAACGTGTTCTGTCTTGAGGGCTTTGACCCTGCGGGAATACCTGTGCGCGCGACTGTTGATAAAGGCATGCCGTGATTTTAACCAGCAACTGGAAGTCACTGCCTTCAGGCCGCAATCGTAATACCTCGCGGCCGTGTTTTATCAGCCGAACGTACCGTAATCTCTACTCGCTGATCCAGTGACACAAGTGCCTGCATCAAGCGTTCGAGTGAAATATTTTGCAGTTTGAAGTGGCGAATCTGAGAGACCTTGGGCTGAGTCATGCCTGTGATGGTCGCCACTTCTGTTTGATTCAGGCCACGTGCC
>JAUSMU010000255.1 GCA_030645995.1 Gammaproteobacteria bacterium
TGCTGGTCAGCCTCGCCGGGGCCTTCAGCGGAGCGCTGAGTGCCGTGCGCAAGGCGGTGCGGTTGCCACCCGCAGAGGCCATGCGGCCGGAACCGCCCGCTCGTTTCACACCCGGGGCGCTGGAGCGGCTCGGCATCGGCAGGCTGCTGCCATCCTCGGGCCGCATGATCCTGCGCAATCTCGAGCGCAAACCCCTGCAGGCGCTGTTCTCGTCTCTCGGTGTCGCCTTCTCTGTGGCGATTCTGGTGGTCGGGCTGTTCATGTTCGATTCGATCAGTTATCTGTTGGAGGTGCAGTTTCGGCAGACGCAGCGGGAAGACCTGACGGTCTCGTTTCTGCAGAATCTGCCCGGTGCCGCACGTCACGATCTCGCCCGGCTGGATGGCGTTACCCGCGTGGAAACCTATCGGATGGCGCCAGCCCGCCTGCGCTTCGAACACTGGAGCCGCGAGGCGGTGATTCAGGGCATGGAGGAGGACGGTCAGCTGCGGCGCATCATCACCGCCGATGGTGGGGTGCAGCCCTTGCCCGCCGATGGTCTGGTGCTGAGTCTGGTGCTCGCGCAACGGCTGCGGGTAAAGGTCGGCGACACCCTGACAGTGGAGATGCTGGAAGGGCGAAGGCAGACCACCTCGGTGCAGATCGCCGGCATCGTGGATGATCTGCTGGGAGTGTCCGCCTACATGAATATGCAGGCGTTGCAGCGGCTGACCGGCGAGGTTGACGTGATCTCCGGCGCCTACCTGAGCGTGGAGGAATCGGAGCGCTCAAACTTGTACAGTGAACTCAAGCTGGCTCCCGCAGTGGCCGGAGTCGTCTCACCGGCCTCCATGCTGGCGTCGTTCGAAGAACAGCTGGCGCAGAATATCTACATCTCCGTCGGCTTTCTGGTCGGTTTTGCGAGCGTGATTGCCGTCGGGGTCATCTACAATGGTGCCCGCATTGGGTTGTCCGAGCGCGGTCGCGAACTTGCCAGCCTGCGGGTCATGGGCTTTCGGCGCGGCGAGGTGGCGGTCCTGTTGCTGGGCGAGCAGGCAGTGATTACGTTGCTGGCGATTCCGCTGGGGTGGATCATCGGTTACTTCATGGGTCTGCTGATGGTGCAGGCGCTGCAGACGGACACATTCCGCGTGCCATTTGTGATCTCGCCACGAACCTATATGCTGGCTGCAATGATTACCTTGGTGGCCGCAGTTGGCAGTGCGCTGGCGGTGCGCCGCCGCCTCGATGCGATTGATCTGGTCACTGTCTTGAAAACGCGTGAATGAAGGTCTGAATGAAGGTCTGAAGAAGGAGCCTGGGAACATCTTGAACAACACACCCAAAACAACATCCGCGAATGGCCGCCGCAGCCGCTGGTGGTGGGGCCTGCTTCTGCTGCTGGGAGCGGCGCTGCTGATCGTGCTGGGCATGCGGCCGCAGCCCATGACGGTAGATACGGCGCTGATCGAGCGACGAGAGCTGTTGGTGACAGTGCAGGAGCAGGGGCGTGCCCGTGCCAGGGAGCCCTTTATCGTGGCGGCACCTGTCGGCGGGCAACTGCTCCGCACAGTGCTGATCGAGGGCGATCGCGTGCTGGCCGGACAGGCGCTGAGCAACATTGCCGTGGCGCCGGAGGATCAACGTACTGAAGCGGTTCTGCGTGCAACTCTGGCGGCCGCGCAGGCGCGCGGCACGGCAGCCGAGGCTGGCATGAGCGAGGCGCAGAGTGCGCTGCAGCTGGCCCAGCAGGAGGCACAGCGCCGGGAGCAACTGTTTGCGCAGCGCCTGATTGGACAGGAAGAGCGTGACATTTATCTGCAATCCGCCACTGTTGCGCAGACGCGGTTGCGAGCGGCGCAGGCGACCCTCGACGCCGCGCAGGCGGAAATCGACAGCGCCAGTGCGCGGTTGATCGGATTCAGTGACGCCGGCCCCGAAGGACTGGTGCCTGTGTTGGCGCCGACCGGCGGCATCGTGCAGCACGTCTTCGAGAAGAATGAGCGCATCGTGTCGGCAGGCACCCCGCTGTTTCAGATCAGTCGCGGCGATGCCATGGAGCTGGTGGTGGATCTGCTGACGCAGGAAGCCGTGCAGGTAACCCCTGGCGACCGCATGCTGATTTCAGGGTGGGGCGGTGCCGAGACGCTGGAGGCCAAGGTGCGTTACATCGAGCCTGAGGCGTTCACCAAATTTTCGGCGCTCGGCGTCGAGGAGCAGCGCGTCAATGTCATTGGCGAGCTGCTGGCGAGTAATCCCGCGCTGCGCGCCGAATATCGGATCGAGGCGGCCATCGTGACGTCGGAGCAACCTGCGGCGCTGACCGTGCCCACTAGCGCGATGTTCCGGCGCGACAGCGGCTGGCATGTATTCGTGATTGAAGATGACATGGCACGGCTGCGTGCAGTCGATGCGGGCGAACGCAGTGCCGAGTATGCCGAGGTGCTGGGCGGTCTGCAGGAAGGCGAACGGGTCGTGATCTTCCCTTCCGATGCCGTGGGCGATGGTGTGCTGGTGCAGCCGAGGAATCAGGATTGATGTCATGAGCTCAGAACCAAATGTACTGCTGTGCAATGGCGGCAGCTCCAGTCTGAAACTGGCGCAGGTCGTCGCGGGCGATGGGCGCTGCGTGTGGCAGCAGGGGTTCGAGGGCGACGTCGAAACCCTGTGCGAGTCGCTGCGCCAGACGCTGGAAAATCTTTCCTCGGAAAATCGGCCTATGCCACAGGCCATCCTGCACAGAATCGTGCATGCGGGACTGGTCTCGGAGACCCCGGGCATTCTGGATGCTGCTCTTCTCGAACGCATCGCGCACTGGGCCCCGCTGGCCCCGTTGCACAATCATCTGGCTCTGCAGCTGATCCACATCATCGCTGCGCGCTGGCCACAACTTCCCCAGTACGCCATCTTCGATTCGGGGCTCTATGCCCACCTGCCGGACGTGGCCTCGCATTACGCGCTGCCAGCGGATCTGTCGCCACGCTGGCCGCTGCGGCGCTACGGATTTCACGGCCTTGCGCATCGCAGCCAGTGGCGCAGCGTACAGAGGCTTTCGCTGGAAGCGGGCAGAATAGCGCCCCGCCGCCTGATCACGCTGCAACTTGGCAGCGGTTGCTCGGTGACCACCTGGCGTGACGATCAGGCCATCGACACCACGATGGGTTTCACGCCGCTGGAAGGGCTGGTGATGTCGACCCGGTGTGGCAGCATCGATCCCGGCATTGTTCTGCACCTGCTGCGGCAGGAAAAATTGTCGGTGGACGAATTGGACCGCGTGCTCAGTCGGCGCTCGGGCCTGGCCGCACTCGGCGCGGGCGATGGCGACATGCGCGCGGTGCTGGCGCTGGAACCTGCTCATGCCAGCGCGGCGCTGGCCCACTATGCCATGCAGATTCGCAAAAGTGTCGGTGCCGCCATCGCGGTGTTGGGAGGCGTCGATGCCATCAGCATCGGCGGTGGCGTCGGCGAGCATCAGCCAACAGTGCGGCAGTCGGTCTTCGCAGGGCTGGATGAGCTGGGTATCGTGCTGGATGTTGAACGCAACCGGCGCGCCGAGGGGCATGCGGCACTGCACACGAAAGAGAGTGGCGTGGCACTGTGGTTGTGCCAGGTAGATGAGATGGACGAGATGTGGCGACAATACAAGATTCTGTATCGTTGATTCAGTATTGCAAATGCAAATAGAGAGAGGTAACGCCATGGGCGGTAAAAGCGAACAGTGGCGTGCAGGCTGCGGTGTCATTCGACACGATAGCGTGACCTGTGAGCGCGTGACGCAGTTGGTGCAACGCCTGGAGCAGAAAGGGGTGTGCAGCGTTGAAACGGCGTGGGATCTCTTTCTGGCGGCCGACCGGCTGGCCAGCATGGGGTTGTGGCTGACAGCCCACATGACCTATGCCCGTCAGGTCTATCTCGATGGCCGCACCATGGCGCCAGAGGACTTCAAGGTCGTCCCGGAAGGACACACCGGCGGAGCCCTCAACATCGTGCCCGCCTATGTGGGTTACCTGCTGGCCAATGCGCTGACTGGCACCACCCGCGCGTGGGTGATGGGGCAGGGGCACTGCGTGGCGGCGATCGATGCCGTCAATGTGCTGACTCGCAATCTGGAGCCGGAACAGGACGCACGCTATCCGCTTTCCGACGCGGGTCTGAGCCGTCTGTGCCAGGATTTCTACAGCTACGAGATCGGTCCGGACGGGCGTCCCGTGGCGCCGCTGGGCAGCCATGTCAACGTCTTCACAGCGGGCGGTATCAGTGAAGGAGGATACCTGGGTTTCGCGGGCCTGCAATACGTGCACATGCCGCTGCCGGGACAGGAACTGGTCAGCTTTCTGAGTGACGGTGCCTTCGAGGAGCAGCGTGGCAGCGACTGGGCCGCGCGCTGGTGGCGTGGTGAGGATACCGGGCTGGTGATGCCGGTGATGATCGCCAACGGGCGGCGCATCGACCAGCGCACCACCATGTCGCAGTCCGGCGGTGTGCACTGGTTCCGCGAGCATCTGCAGCTCAATGGTTTCGAGCCAGTCGATATCGACGGTCGCGACCCGGCCGCGTTCGCGTGGTCCATCCTGTTTATGGCCGAGCGGTTGCAACAGCAGCACGAGGCGATTCGTGCCGGGCGCAGCCAGTATCCAGTGCTGCTGCCCTATGCGATTGCCGAGACCATCAAAGGGTTCGGCTTCCCCGGAGCCGGCACCAATGCCGCACACAACCTGCCCCTGCCCGGCAGCGCTGCGCTGGATGTTGCCAGTCGCGAGGCCTTCAACAGTGGTTGTGCGGCGCTGCATGTCGCGCCCGAACTCTTGCAGAGCGCGATTCGCACGCTTGGCACTCACGCCGCCCAGCAGCGCGTGCTGGAGCGGGACCACTGTCTGCGCAAACTGGAGGTCGCCGCACCCGTGATCCCGGCGCCACGCGATGTCGCCATAGGGCAGTCCATCGCGCCGATGGCCGCCATCGACGAGTGGTTCACCCAGTTCGTGCAGGTCAATCCGGGCCTGCGGGTGCGGGTCGGCAATCCCGACGAGATGCGCAGCAATCGCATGAACAAGACGCTGGATCTGCTCAAACATCGCGTCACTTCACCCGAGGCGGGCATCGCCGAGTCGCTCCATGGCAGCGTGATCACCGCCCTCAATGAGGAGGCAGTGATCAGCGCCGCACTCGCCAACAAGCAAGGCATCAGCCTCGCCGTCAGTTACGAGGCTTTCGCGGTGAAGATGCTCGGCGCCATGCGTCAGGAAGCCATCTTCGCGCGCCACACGCTGGAGACGGGGCGGGCGCTGCAGTGGCTGTCGGTGCCTGTGCTGGTCAGCTCCCACACCTGGGAAAACGGCAAGAACGAACAATCCCATCAAGACCCGACGCTGTGTGAGGCGTGGCTGGGTGAAATGGCCGACGTGGCACCTGTGTATTTCCCCTTCGACGGCAACTCGGCAGTTGCCGTGTTGACATCGCTGTATCAGCAGCGCGGCAGAGTGGCGACGGTCGTGGCCGCGAAGAATGTCGGCCCCGTCTACTGCACGGCGGCGCAGGCGCAGCAGGCAGTGCGCGATGGTGTGTTGCTGCTCAGTCATGATGCGGGCGCACAACTGCAGCTGTTGGCAATCGGTTCTTACCAGCTCAGCGCCGTGTTGCAGGCGGCAACCGAGCTGCGTGCGCAGCATATCGCCTGCTCTGTGGTAGCCATCATCGAGCCGGGGCGTTTCCGCCTGCCGCGTGACGAGCGCGAGGCGGCCTATGTGCTGAGCGATGACGCCATTGCCGCACTCATTCCAACAGTGCGGCGGCGCGTGATTGTCTGTCACACTCATGCCGAAGTGATGACGGGTGTGCTGCGACGGCTGGACACGGGGCCTGCGTACACGCTGGTACTCGGCTACCGTAATCGCGGTGGCACGCTGGATGTGGCCGGGATGCAGTTTGCGAATGGTCAGGACATTCCACGGATCGTCAGTGCGGCGCAAGGGTTGTTGACGAAGAGTCTGTTGTCAAAGAAAGCGTAAGAGGAAACAAGAATGAGCATTCAGGAAGAGCCGGGAATTGAGCTTGTGGTGGAGCCGGTAGTTGAGCCTGTAGAAGAGCCCGTAGCAGAACCCGAAATAGTGATTGGTGCCGAGGATTTTCTCTATCTGACCTGCCCCGGCATCGACACTCACCAGGAGCCCATCGTCTACATGCGCGAGGATTGCCACGTTTGTCGCTCGGAGGGTTTCAGTGCCCAGGGGCGCGTGCTCATCTGCCACGGCGATCGCAGCATCATCGCCACGCTCAATATCGTCACCGGCGATTTCCTCAGCCATCAGAAGGCGGCACTAAGCAACAGCGCCTGGCGCCTGCTGGGTGCGAAAGAGGGCGACAAGGCCATCTTCAAGCACGCGCCGCCTGTGGAGTCGATGAGTCATGTGCGTGGCAAGCTCTATGGCAAGCCATTCACGCTGCGGGCGGCACGCGAAATCATCAATGACATCAGCCGGGAGCAGTATTCCGACATCCAGCTGTCAGCGTATGTGACGGCCTGCGCGGCCAATGCGCTCAGTCTCGATGAGACCATTGCCATCACTCAGGCCATGGTGGAGTGTGGACAGCGGTTCAACTGGGGCGCCGACGTGCAGGTGCTGGACAAGCATTGCGTCGGCGGGTTGCCCGGCAACCGCACCACGCCCATCGTCGTGGCGATTGTCGCGGCCAATGGCCTGCTCATGCCTAAGACCTCCTCGCGCGCCATTACATCGCCTGCTGGCACTGCCGATACCATGGAGACGCTCACCAATGTGACACTCAGCCTCGATCAGATGCATTCGGTCGTGAGGTCACAAGGCGCGTGTCTGGCCTGGGGTGGCTCGGTGGCTCTCAGCCCTACTGACGACATCATCATTCGTGTGGAACGGGCACTGAATCTGGATAGCGAAGGCCAGTTGGTGGCGTCCGTCATCTCCAAGAAGGTCGCGGCCGGTTCTACCCATGTACTGATCGATATTCCCGTGGGCGCCACCGCCAAGGTACGCAGTGCCGATCTGGCCGCCCACCTCGGGCAACTGTTGACGAGCACTGGGGAGGCGCTTGGCCTCAAGGTGCGCATCATCATCAGCGATGGCTCGCAACCGGTAGGGCGCGGCATAGGCCCTGCGCTGGAGGCGCGCGACGTGCTGGCCGTGTTGCAGTGCGCCAAGCAGGCGCCGACGGACCTGCGCGAGCGGGCCCTGACACTGGCCGCCATTCTGCTGGAGATGGGCGGTGTCTGCCCGGAGGGCAGTGGCATGGCGCTGGCCACGCAGACGCTGGACAATAGGTTGGCCTGGAAAAAATTCAAGGCGATATGTGAGGCACAAGGAGCGTTGAAGACGCCACCAGTGGCGGCCTTTCAGTATCCTATCGTGTCGGAGAAAACTGGCATCGTCGCGATGTTCAATAACCGGGTGATCTCGCGGCTGGCGAGCCTTGCCGGGGCTCCTAACGCTCCGGCGGCAGGGCTGGACCTGCACGTGCAACTCGGGCAGAAAGTAGAGCGCGGTCAGCCGCTGATGACCTTGCATGCCGAGGCGCAGGGCGAGCTGAATTACGCGCTGGAGTTCTACCGATCGCACCCTGAGGTGTTGCACATCGAAGAGGAAGTTGTATGAAGCGCGTGTTGTTGACCATGCCGGGGCAGGCGACGCTGGCGGAGAGCCTGTGCGAACAGGCTGATTTGCAAACTGGCCTGCAGGCCGGACAGATGGAACTGCGACGGTTTCCAGATGGAGAGAGTTATGTGCGGGTGTTGAGTGACGTCAAGGGCGCGGACGTCGCCATTCTCTGTCAGCTGCATCATCCCGACGACAAGATCCTGCCGCTGTTGTTGCTGGTGAGCACGCTGCGCGATCTCGGCGTGCGACGCATCGGCCTGATTGCGCCATATCTGGCCTATATGCGCCAGGACAAACGTTTTCATGAAGGGGAGGGCATCAGTGCCCGCTACTTCGCACGCCTGCTCAGTCAGCAGGTGGACTGGCTGCTGACTGTCGACCCGCATCTGCACCGCATTCATGCCCTCAGCGAGGTCTACAGCATTCCGGCGCTGGCGCTGACGGCGGTGCAGCCGATTGCCTCCTGGCTGCGTGCCAATATCGATAAACCCGTGGTGATCGGGCCGGACGGCGAATCCGAGCAGTGGGCGGCGCGGGTGGCGGAGGCCACGGGCTGCCCTTACGAGGTGCTCACCAAGGAGCGTTTCGGAGATCGCGATGTGCGCGTGTCACTGCCGCACGTCGACGCCTGGCGGACACACACACCGGTGCTGGTGGATGACATCATCAGCACCGGGCGCACGATGCTGCAAGCGGCAGCACATTTGCAGGCGGCTGGTTTGTGCGCGCCAGTGTGCATCGGCGTGCATGGCATTTTCGCCGCCGGGGCGCTGGCCGAGATGCAGGCAGCCGGACTGCGCGTGGTGACCAGTAACAGCATCCCGGATGTGAGCAATCAGATCGATCTGGCCCCCTTGCTGGCGCAAGGGCTGCAGCATCTGCTCTGAGGCCTCTCAGTTGGTCGCGCGATTTGCCTTTCGATTTGCCTTTCGATGGAGCACCACCACGGAGAGCGCCTTGTCTGCCTCTACCACCATCAGCACCACGCTCGATGCCAGCAGAATCAGTCCCCAGTCCAGCAGCGTCAGCGCGCTGACCGCGAAGATCCGTTGCGACAGCGGCAGATAGGTGAACAGCAACTGCACCAGTATCACCAACCCGATGGAGATCAACACCGGGCCGATCCCCCTGAAAATGTCGCGGTGAAAGATGGACTGCGTGAAGAAGCGGCTGCTGAGCAGATAGAGAGCCTCGATCATGACCATGGTGTTGACGGCGACGGTGCGCGCGTAGTCGATGGGGAAATCGCGCTGCAGGTAGTAACTGAATATCGTAAACACGACAATGGCGCCACTTACCCCAACCAGCAGCAATCGCCTGAGCAGCATCGGCGTGATGAAGCCTTGCCCGTAGGGGCGCGGCGGCCGCTCCATGATCTGCTTCTCACCAGCCTCGAACGCCAGTGCCAGCGACAAGGTCACCGTGGTCACCATGTTGATCCAGAGAATCTGCGGCGCGGTGATCGGCAGCAGCCAACCGAACAGGATGGCGAGCAGAATGATGCTGGCCTCGGCCAGATTAGTGGGCAGCATGAAGACGATGGATTTGAGGGTATTGTCGTAGACGGTACGACCGGCCTCCACGGCACGGGCGATGGTGGCAAAGTTGTCGTCGGTCAACACGAAGTCGGCGGCCTCCCGTGCCGCGTCGGTGCCCTTCAGGCCCATGGCGACGCCGATATCGGCCTGGCGCAGCGCCGGGGCGTCGTTGACTCCGTCACCGGTCATGGCTACCACATGGCGTTGATTCTGCAGGCTCTGCACCAGCTGCAGCTTGTTGGCCGGGCTGGTGCGCGCATAGATGTCCACTTCTTCGGCAGCGAGCGCGAGCTCCTCTGCACTCATGGCGTCCAGTTCCTGGCCGGTCAACACTCGCTCCGTGTTCAGGCCCAGCTCGCGGCCGATGGCGGCGGCGGTGACAGGATTGTCCCCGGTGATCATCATCACGCGGATGCCGGCGCGATGGGAGTCAGCGATAGCAGCGATTGCCTCGTGTCGAGGAGGATCGCTGATGCCAACCAAGGCGATAAGCAGCATGTCGTGACTGATGTCATCGTGGTCGAGGCTGGTCTTGTCCGTGTCGACATTTCTGCTGGCCAGTGCCATCACCCGCATGCCGCGCTGTGCGAGTCCGTTGATCTTCTCGTGCCACAGTGCTGCCTGCAGTGGCTCCGCGCCGTTGTCGCCGAGTTGTTGTGAACAGAAGCCCAGCAGGCGCTCCGGTGCTCCCTTGAGCATGATCTGCGATACGCCCTCGGGGCTGCGGTTCAGCGTGGCCATGTAACGACGTTCCGCCTCGAAGGGAAGCACATCCAGGCGTTGCCAGGTGCGCGTCACTGCGACGACATCCAGCCCCTGTTTCATGGCCAGCACGTAAAGCGCGCCTTCGGTGGGGTCGCCATTGATGACCCACTGGCCGTCAGCTTTTTTTTCCACATTAGATTCGTTGCACAACACGGCAACAAGCGCCGCCTGCTCCAGCAGGAGTATGGCCGTCTCGCCGGGCTCTCCGATGCTGCCCTCGGGTGAATAGCCCTCGCCACTGATCTCAAAGCGCCGCGTGGCACTTTCAAGGACGCGTACGGTCATGGCGTTGGCAGTCAGCGTGCCGGTTTTGTCGGTACAGATGATATCGACGGAGCCGAGCACCTCGACGGCGGGCAGGCGGCGCACCAATGCGTTGCTGCGCGCCATGCGCATCACCCCGATGGCCAGCACGATGGTGACGATGGCAGGCAGTTCCTCGGGAATCGCCGCGACGGCGATGGCGATGGCTCCCTGCAGCATCTCTCCGAAACTGTAGTCATGCACCAGCATGCCGAAGGCGATGATGGCGGCGGAAAGTATCATCACGGCGATGGTGAGATTGCGGGCCAGGTCTGCGAGCTGTTTTTGCAGCGGGGTCTGACTGATCGCAACCGCCTGCACCATGGTGTTGATGGCGCCGATCTCGGTGCTGGAGCCGGTATTGGTCACCACGCCACGCGCGGTACCGGCGACCACCATGGTGCCCATGAACACCATGTTATGACGTTCGGCCAGAGGCGTGGCGGCGGGCACCGTCATCGTGTGCTTGCCCAGGGGATTGGATTCACCGGTCAGCGCCGATTCATCGCAGCGCAATTCCTTGCTGGAGAGCAGCCGCATATCGGCTGGCACACGGTCGCCAGCCTGCAGCTGCACGAGATCGCCGGGCACCAGTGCGGCGGCATCCATGCTGCGCAGCTGTCCGTCGCGCTGCACCAGACATACCGTTGTCGTCATGGAGAGAATAGCGCGCAGGGCTTCTTCTGCCTTGCCTTCCTGAATGAAACCGATGATGCCGTTGATGATGACGACCGCGAGAATGACGCCAGCGTCGACGTAGTGTCCGAGTATGACGCTGAGCCCGGCGCTGAGCATCAGCACATAGATGAAGAGGCTGCGGAACTGGCGCAACAGGCGCTGCCAGGCCGGTGTTGGCGGTTCTTCTGGAAGACGATTGGGGCCGACACTGGCGAGCCGTTCAGCGGCACTGGCGCTGTCCAGCCCTTGCGGTCCGCTGTGCAACTCTGTCAGCAGTTCCTGTTCCGTACTTGCGTGAGGAGCGTTCATGCTTGCTGTCCCTTCAGAACGCCACGCTCTGGCCCAGAACGGGGATCTCGCTACGTATGCGGTGCTCGGTCCACAGCGTCTGCGACAGCGTCTCCAAGGCCTGTGCCTCTCCGTGCACCAGCATCAGACGCGGGGCAGGATTGAAATTTCTGGCCCAGGCGATTAATTCACTCTGACCCGCGTGCGCGGAGAAGCCACCGAGCGTCTCGATGCGGGCGCGCACCACGAACTCGTCGCCGAACAGACGGATTTTCTTTTCGCCATCCACGAGCCGACGGCCCAGTGTGCCGCGCGCCTGAAAGCCGATGAACAGCAGGGTGTTGTTGTCTTTCCAGATGCGATGCTTGAAGTGATGACGAATGCGGCCGCCGGTGCACATGCCGCTGCCAGCGATGATGATGGCACCCTGCTTGATCTTGTTGATGGCCATCGATTCTTCGGAGCTGTTGCACAGCTTCAACGTAGGCAGAAATTCTGCCAGTGATTCGCGCCCGGAATCATTCAGGCACTTGATGTCTTTGTCATCCATGATGTTGAGCCAGCGGTCATAGACGTGAGTGACTTCGATGGCCATCGGGCTGTCGAGAAACACCTGCCAGTCGTCCAGCAGGCCATTCTTGTAGAGACAGCCCAGGTGATAGATGATTTCCTGCGAACGGCCCACAGCGAAGGCCGGGATCAGCACGTTGCCGCCGCGCTCCCAGGTCTCGTGCAGAACCTTCTCCAGCTGTTCGACGGTGTTGTCGATCGTGCGATGGTTGCGATCGCCGTAAGTGCCCTCCATCAACAAGATATCGGCACTGTTCAGCTCGACCGGATCATTCATCAGCACCGAGTCGGCCTTGCCCAGATCTCCCGAGAAAACCAGGCGCGACGTCTTGCCCTTCTCTTCGAGTGTCAGCTCGACAATTGCCGAGCCGAGGATGTGCCCGGCGTCGTGAAAGACGAGATTTGCCTGCGGGGTAATCGCCACGTTGCTGTTATAAGGTGCCGTGCTGCACTGTTTGATGACGGCGTCGACATCCTTCTCGCTGTACTCGGCTTCCAGGGCCGGACGTCCGCTACGGGCGCGGCGCAGATTCTCGTGCTCGATGTCGCGGTGGTAGAGACCGGAGGCATCCTCCAGCAAAATTCGCAACAGCCCCTTGGTGGCCTGCGTGCAATAGATTGGTCCGCGAAATCCCTGATTGACCAGCATCGGCAGCATGCCCGAGTGATCCAGGTGGGCATGGGAGAGAATGACAGCATCGATGGTGTCCGGGTCGAAGAGAAAACCTTCTTCCTGCACGCGCTCAATGGCATCGCCGCCCTGGCGCACGCCGCAGTCTAGCAGCACTCGACCAATGGAGGGGGATTCCAGCAGATAGCACGAGCCTGTCACTTCCTGTGCTGCCCCATAAAACGTCAATACTGCCATGCACTATCTCCTAACCAAAGGT
>JAUSMU010000001.1 GCA_030645995.1 Gammaproteobacteria bacterium
GGCCGCCGCGTCGGACACGATGCCATCGCTGAGAATCACGCGGATATCACCGGGCGGAAAATAGGGATTGAGCTTCTGCTGCAGAATCTGCACGGCGTTCTCCGCCGAGATCTTCTTGCCATAAGGGCGGCTGAGATGCCCGGCAGCGGGCAACGAAAAAATCTGACACAGCTTCTCGCCCAACTCACGCAGGCTGTGGCGATCACCGCGCAGCCGATCACTCGCCGATCCATACAGCTCACTGCTGCAGCGACCAAACCCCGCCGTGCCGCGCGTGCTAAGCAGATCGATCACCAGCAGATACTGCTCGATGGTGGCGACCATGATCGTGCCCAATCCATCGCGGCGCCCGAGCTGGCGACGCACGTCGTCACGCAAGTCACGAAACTGCGTGCGCAATGCTTCGGGCTGAAAATTCAGCGGCTGCTTCAGGTAGTAGTCGAGATCGGCAGCGGGCATCTTCGTGCCGCCGGAGGCGAGGAATTCCTTCTCGAAGCGCGCGGGCCATTTGATCGCATCGAGGATGCGAATGGGTTGTTGCAGCGCGATCAGGCGGTCGGACAAATTCTTCACACGTTGCTGATAGTCAGCCTGACTCATGGAGGTCCATATTTCTGGAGAGGAGAAGGGGCAAGCTTAAAGCAATTCGGGGGGACAAAACAGGCGAACGGTAGTGAGCTACACTTGAGGGACTGATGGCATTCAACGGAGCATAGGCATGGATAAGCAATTACTGATTTTACAACAAGAGCTGGACCGGCTGGCTCAACGAGCCGACACCGAGGCGGGGATCGAATTCTGGTTCGCCCGCGACCTGCAAGCCCCCCTCGGTTATACACGCTGGGAGAACTTCCTGACAGCCGTCCAAAAGGCTATAACATCTTGTAAAGAAACTGGTTTTTTTGAAACAGACCATTTTCGTGGCGTCACGAAAATGGTCCCCCTTGGAAGCGGCTCCGAAAGGGCCGTGGACGACTTCATGCTCACCCGTTATGCCTGCTATTTGATCGCTCAGAATGGTGATCCACGCAAAGTCGAAGTGGCATTTGCCCAAAGCTACTTTGCCGTACAGACCCGTAAGCAGGAGTTGATCGAAGAGCGCATGCAGTTGCAGGCACGGCTGGAAGCCCGCGACCGCCTCAAGGAATCCGAAAAAGCGCTATCCCAGAATATCTATGAACGTGGTGTGGATGATGCTGGCTTTGCCCGCATTCGCTCCAAAGGCGACGCCGCCCTGTTCGGTGGCCACACGACACAGGCCATGAAAGAGAAGTACGGCATCGTCAAAGCCAGGTCGCTGGCGGACTTCCTACCCACGCTGACTATCGCGGCCAAGAATCTAGCCACTGAAATGACCAACCACAATGTGCAGCAAGCGGATCTGCAAGGAGAACCGTCAGTCACTCGCGAGCACATTCAGAACAACGTCAGTGTGCGCGACATGCTGGGGCAGCGCGGCATCAAGCCTGAAGAGCTGTCACCTGAACAAGATCTCCAGAAACTGGAGCGACATGTGAAAACAGAGGAAAAGAAGCTCGGCAGGACTGCGGTGGGCTTGCCACGCACTGGTGCAAAAGATGAGCATCAAGGAATCTCATAGTCGACCTACCCCCCTCAAGCGCTGCGTTCGACACCGCACTGAGCTGCGCTCCCATTCAGCGCATCCTTCACGCTCAGGCAATTAAGCCTCAGTTCATACAGCCCGCCCTAAGATCATCACATCAAAAGACTACGCGCACCGCGCTTGTCTGCATCGCCTCACGTTTTTTCATCAGGAGTACGCACTATGATCAATGGAACCGTCAATAAAACCCTCAACAGAACCTTCAAAGCCACAATCGCCACTCTGGCCCTGCCGCTGTTAATGGTCGGCTGCACTACCATCAACCCCTACACCGGCGAGAAGCAGGTGAGCAACGCGGTGAAATATGGCGCGATTGGCTCTGTGGTCTGTGGCCTGGTGGGCGCGGTGGAAAGTGGTCAACGTGCGCGTAATGCCGCTGCAGGTTGTGGCGTGATCGGTGCCGGTGTCGGTGCGTATATGGATGTGCAGGAAGCAGAGTTGCGCCAGGAGTTGCAGGGCAGTGGCGTACAGGTGCAACGCAATGGCGATCAACTCGATCTGATCATGCCGGGCAACGTCACCTTCAACACCAATGAATACACCGTGCGCCCCCAGTTTCAGTCAACTCTGGATTCGGTCGCCACCGTGCTGGCCAAATACGCCGACACCCGTGTGCAGGTGGTTGGTCATACCGATTCCACCGGTGGAGCGGATTACAACTACAACCTCTCGAATCGTCGAGCGACCAGCGTGGCGAACTATCTGTCCGGACGCGGCGTCGACCAGAGCCGGATTCTCGCCCAAGGCATGGGCCCGGATCAGCCCATCGCCTCCAACGACAACGAGGCGGGACGTGCGCAGAACCGTCGGGTAGAGCTGCAGATCGTCGCGGCGCCCTGATCGTGTTAAAAGGCGCGTCTGGGCGGGTCGCGTGCGCGTCAAGAGGCCAGCCTTTCAGAACGTCCCATTCACCTTGAAGGTGAACACCGGTCCGCTGGTGACACACTGATCTTCAATCTCTTCCAGAATGCCGGCGGAAATTCTGCCGGCAAAGCGGGTGCGAGTGCGACACTGCGCGCCATCTGTAATGCCACCGGCATCGAAACGATAGGTGAGGCCGCGCGAGTCCACATATTCGACGAACAAATTCACCCTCGGTTCGCCAACCGAAAATTCAATATCGTCGATGTCGAAGCGCTTCATGCCGCCATCAATACGATCAAAATACTGCATCCCCCAGTTCATGCGCAGGGCGGGCAGATCGTGACGGAAGGAGAGTGTGAGACGACCCCGCTGATAGAGTTGGAAGCGTCGGTCGACGCCTAGAAAGGGGTCTTCGATCTCGGAATCCTGAAGGTTGAACGCAGTGGTCACCAATAGGTTGGGCAACTTGATCATGCCCATGCGAATGCTGGCATTGAGGTTGACACCGTATTCATATCCGTCACCGATATTGCCGTTGGCAGACAGAAGATTGGTTGCTGAGGTGGAGACATCCATTCGATCAATCACATCGTGATGATCGAAATAGAAAAGGTCTGCGCTCAGAACACCGGTATCGTTGGGCAGCCGGTATTCGGATTTGAAGTTGTATTTCCACAGCCACTGCTGGCGCAACTGGGCATTGCCTGCCTGGGTGGCGGCGTCATTGTCCTGGTCATCGTTGGCCGCAACGAAGTCGGCAAAACTGAGCTGGTTGACCACTTTCTCGATGGTGCCGCGCAGCTGCAGCACCGGTGTCACATCAAAGCGGACATCGATCTTGGGTTTTACGAAACTGAAATCCCGCTGGTTGGAAACATCGCCGCTCTGGGTGATCTCCGAGGTCTCATACAGCAACGTGGTTTCTGCAGAAACGCGTGGACTGAGAGTCCAGTTGTGAATGATGAACGGCTCGTAGCGAATCTCCTCGACTTTGGAATTGGCATTGGAGACTACTTGTGGCACCAGGCCCCCTGTTGCGGCAGAAGGCACCCCTGTCGATGACAACAGCCCCAGTGCCAGACTGGAATCCAGCGTGGTCTGAGCGCGCTCAATGCCGAATTCAACATCCTGCCCTTCCATCAGCGCCATCGTGTAGGAACTGCGTACGATGCGCTCCTCGGTCACGGCATTGGTTGCCAGAAACAGGTTCTTCTGCTCGCTGCCGCTGCTGAGCAGTTTGAAGCGCTCTCGCGTTGCCTCGCTGTTGTCCCGGTTGGCGATGCCCAGCAACTTGAAGCGATTGCCGCTGGCACTGCTGAGCTCATAGTCCGCACCCAGTTCCCAATTGTCCTTGTCGCCGGGAGTGTTTTCCCGTTCGGTAGTCAGCGTGTTTGGTCGCACCTTCAGATCGGTAATGAAGCGGTCGATCGTGGTCGGGTTGTCAGCGATGCCATACAGGGCATTGAAGCGCACGCTGCTGGCCGCCGAAAGGTCATAGCTGAGATTCATACTCAGCTCATCGTCGTCCGCATCGCGCACCCGCTCTTCTCTGATCCTGTCATTGGGAGCGAAGTTACCGAGCACACTCGTCTCGCGGGTGATGGAGTTCTCATAGCGCTGCGCGACACGGCCGCTGAGCAGATAGGTCAGCGCTCCCGTCTGCCCGCTCAGGGAGAGCGAACCACCGACTTTGACCTCAGAATCCTGATAGCGGTCGACACTGGCCTGGTAGGAAACGCTGTTGGAGTCCAGCTCCTCAAACAGCACGATATTGATCACCTGATCGCTGCCACGCACATCCAACTCGCCGGAGGTGCCACGGATAATTTGAATTTCCTTAACCTGAGCGGCCGTGATGCGCGTCAACTGCTCCCGCGTCTGGTTGTTTTTGCCGGCCGTGCGCTTGCCGTTGATGAGTATCTCACTGCCACCACTGCCACCGCCAAAACCACGCCCCCCGGAAGATGGGTTGCCACCGGGAAAACCACCGGGTGGTCCTCCGCCTCCCCCGCCAGGCCCGGACCCTCCTGCCCCTTGACCAGGAATCCTGTTCAGCATGTCCTGGGCAGAGACAGGGG
Organism: Gammaproteobacteria bacterium; assembly: GCA_030645995.1. Taxonomy (GTDB): domain Bacteria; phylum Pseudomonadota; class Gammaproteobacteria; order Pseudomonadales; family Pseudohongiellaceae; genus UBA5078. Next base: position 4,567 of record JAUSMU010000001.1, read on the forward strand.
CGTATTCACTGAAATAGTCGGCGGTATACACCACTGTGGAGTTCTCGCCAGTGCTGGCCTGCGCCGCCGCCAGAGTCGGCAAGCCCAGCAGCAGACAGGCAGTCACCAGAGATCGTAATTGGAATGGAACTTTCATTATCAGCAACCTGTGGGAGCGGGCCTGCCCGCGATTAAATTCGAGTTAATCTGAAATCAATCGCGGACAGTTCCGCTCCCACAAATGGGTTTATTGACTTCTTCAAGCAATGTAAAGGTCTTGCTGCAGCACCCGGCTGATCTCGATGGCCCCGATGCGCTGCTCTTCCACCTGCTTCACGGTGAAACAGAAGCCGCTCAGTTCCAGCACGGCGCCCACGTCTGGCAGCTGGTCGAACTTGCTCATCAGGAAGCCCGCAATGGTGGAGTAGTTGTCGATGTCGTCGTCGAACACACTCGATTCCAGTATCCTGCCCAGTTCATGCAGGTCGGCATGTCCGGCCACCCGCCACTCGTTCTCGGCGATGGCCTCGATCGCGGGGGTCTCGTCCTCATCCGGGAACTCTCCGGCAATCGCCTCGAACACGTCGATAGGGGTAATAAGACCCTGAATCGTGCCGTATTCATCCACCACCAGCACCAGCTGCCCCTTCGACTTGCGCAGCGTTTCAATCAGCGGCAGTACGGCGATGGAGTCCGGCACATAGATCGGTTTTCGCAGGTTGCCCTCCAGCGTGACTTTGTTGTTCACCGACAAATCGTTGAGCAGATCCTTGGCGCGAGCAATGCCGACGATCTCGTCCAGGCTGCCACGGCACACGGGAAAGAAGCTGTGCGGGGTCTCGATCAGCAGGGAGCGGATGGCCTCAATGTCTTCCTCCAGGTCAACCCAGGAGATATCCATGCGCGGGGTCATCAGCGAGCGCACGGAGCGTTCCGCCAGCGTCAGCACCCCCGTCACCATGTTGCGCTCGGCCAGATGGAACGCGGAAAGCTCCTCGGCAATCGCCTTGGTCTCCGACTGTTCGGGTTGATCGTAAGGACGCCCGCCCAACAGGCTCAGCACGGCGGCGGCGGTGCGCTCACGCAGCGGCAACCGCGCCTCGCTTTTCTTGCGGTTGACGTTGGCGATCTGATTGAAGAACTCGATGGTAATCGAGAAGCCGATGGCTGCGTAGAGATAGCCTTTGGGAATGTGGAAGTCAAAGCCCTCCGCCACCAGACTCAGACCGATCATCAACAGGAAGCTCAGACACAACACCACCACGGTGGGGTGAGCGTCGACGAACTGGGTCAGCGGCTTGGACGCCAGGTACATCAGGCTGACGGAGATGATCACAGCCGTCATCATGATGGAGATGTGATCGACGATGCCGACTGCCGTAATCACGGCGTCCAGCGAGAACACGGCATCGAGCACCACAATCTGCGACACCACCAGCCAGAAACCGGCATAGACGCGATTCTCGACGTGGCCGCGCATACTGCCTTCCAGGCGCTCGTGCAGTTCGGTTGTGGCCTTGAAGAGCAGGAAAAAACCGCCAAAGAGCAGGATCAGATCGCGGCCCGAAAACTCCAGGTCGAAGATAGTGAGGAACGGAGCGGTGAGCGTGACCAGCCAGGACACCACACTGAGCAGGCCGAGGCGCATGACAACGGCCAGTGACAGGCCCAGGACTCGGGCCTTGTCGCGCTCATGCGGGGGAAGCTTATTCGCCAGAATGGCAATGAAAACCAGATTGTCGATGCCGAGGACTACCTCCAGAATAATCAAGGTAATCAACGCGACCCATGTTGCAGGGTCCAACAGGAATTCCATAAATCCTCATTCGGTAAAGTCAGGGAAGTCGAGTTTAGCCGGGATTGCCCGAGAACGGAAACAGCATCTTGTGGGGATCGACCGTCAAGTCGAACTGCGCGGAAGTGAGCAATCCCAGCGCCAGCACTGCCTCCTTGAGGGTCGTGTCATGCTCGTCGGCGTACTTGGCGGCCTTCGCGGCGTTCTCGTAGCCGAGCTGTGGCGTGAGCACTGTCACCAGCATCAACGAGCGCTCCACGGACCGGGCCAGCTGCTCGGAGTTGGCTTGCAGGCCTGCCAGACAGTGCTCACGAAAGCTCGCCATGGCGTCGCTCAGCAAGGTCATCGATTCGAGCAACACATGAATCAATAAGGGTTTGTAGACATTCAGCTCGAACTGGCCTTGCGTGCCTGCCATCAGCACTGTGCTGTTGTTGCCCAGCACCCGCAGACACACCATGGTCAGCGCCTCGACCTGTGTGGGGTTGACCTTGCCCGGCATGATGGAGCTGCCCGGCTCGTTAGCAGGCACGCGGATTTCCGCCAGACCGCAGCGTGGCCCGCTGTTCATCAGGCGGATATCACTCGCCATCTTGTAGAGGGCGGTCGCCAGCAAAGCCAGACGCCCATGCAAATCCACCACCGCGTCGTGCGCCGCCAGCGCCATGAATTTGTCTGGTGCCGACACGAACTCGATGCCCGCCAAAGCGCTGATCTGCCGTGTCACAAGCTCCGCCCAGCGGGCATCGGTATTAACACCGGTGCCCACCGCGCTGCCGCCGATGGCCAGACAGGCGAGGCCACTCTCAACCTCCACGATCCGCACTCTGGCGTACTCCAACTGGGAGCGATAGGCGCCGAATTCCTGCCCAAGCGTCACCGGTGTCGCGTCCATCATGTGGGTGCGGCCGCTCTTGATCTCACGGGCAAACTCCTCGCTCTTGTGGCCCAGTTCGGCAATCAGGTCATCCAGTGCAGGCAGCAGGGATTGCCGCAGCAGTTGCATGGCGGCCACGTGCATCACCGTCGGAAAGACATCGTTGGAGGACTGCGAGCGATTGACGTGATCGTTGGGGTGTAACGCAGGGAGGTTGCCACTCACCGCGCGACTCAATTGATTGCCGCGATTGGCGATCACCTCGTTGAGGTTCATGTTGGTCTGCGTGCCACTGCCGGTCTGCCAGACTGACAAAGGAAACTGCTCCGCATGCTGACCAGCGAGAATCTCGTCGCAGGCCTGCACGATCAGCTCACAGCGCTGTTCATCCAGTGCTCCCAGCTCGGCATTGGTGAGAGCGGCGGCCTTCTTGACCAGCGCAAAGGCGCGGATGAACAAGGGCGTGAAGCGGTCATTGCCGATGTGGAAATGGGCCAGTGAACGCTGCGTCTGCGCTCCCCACAGGGCGTCGGCGGGCACGGCAATCTCGCCCATGGTGTCGGTTTCAATACGAGAGTCGCTCTCGATTCGAACATCGCCTTCAATTCGACTGTCGATGATTGCCTCCCAACAGCAATTGCTCCAGCACGAAGGGCAGGATGCCGCCGCGCGTGAAGCAGGCCACGTCGTCTTCGGTATCCAGCCGACACAGCAACTCGCATTCGCGTCGCGCCCCAAGCCTGTCGAGAATCTCCATCTGCACGTGCATGCCCGGACGCAGGGTGTGGAGGCCACGAATGCTGATCAGCTCGGTGCCATCGAGCCGCAGTGTCTTACGGCTGGTGCCTGGCAGAAATTGCAGCGGCAGCACCCCCATCCCGGCGAGGTTGGCACGATGGATACGCTCGAAGCTCTCGGCCACCACCGCCTTCACACCCAGCAGCCGTGTGCCCTTGGCCGCCCAGTCGCGACTCGACCCGGTGCCGTACTCACGTCCGGCGATGACGACCAATGGCACGTTGCGCTGCTGATAGGCCATCGCCGCCTCATAAATGCTCATCTGCTGCTGCTCCGGCAGCAACACGGTGTAGCCTCCTTCGACATCCGTGAGCATCTCGTTGCGGATACGCACATTGGCAAACGTGCCACGCATCATCACCTCGTGATTGCCACGCCGTGCCCCGTAGGAGTTGAAGTCCTTCGCGGCGATGCCGTGCTCCAGCAGGTAACGTCCGGCGGGGCCAACCTTGCTGATCGACCCGGCGGGCGAAATGTGATCGGTGGTCACCGAGTCCCCCAACAGCGCCAGCACACGGGCATTTTCTATGTCGCCGCTCTCTAGGTCTCCGGTCACGATGTCCCCGGTCGCGGGCCCCATCTGCGGCGTGAAGAACGGCGGGTTCTGGATGTAGGTCGACGCGGCGTTCCACGCATAGGTCTTGCCTTTGCTGACTGGCAGCGCGTTCCAGCGTGCGTTGCCCGTGAACACCGCCCCGTAGTCGTGGCTGAACATGGCGCGGCTGACCAGCGCCATGGCATCGCTGATCTCCTGACTGCTCGGCCAGAGATCGCGCAGATAAACGGGGCGCCCATCGCGGCCATGGCCGATGACGTCGCGGCTGATATCCAGGTTCATGGTGCCGGCCAGCGCATAGGCGACGACCAGCGGCGGCGAGGCCAGCCAGTTGGCGCGTACCCGGGGATGAATGCGCCCCTCGAAATTGCGGTTGCCCGAGAGCACGGCGCATACGGTCAGCTCCGCGACATCAATGGCCTCGTCGATGGCCGCAGGCAGCGGACCGGAGTTGCCGATACAGGTCGTGCAACCGTAGCCGACGAGGTTGAAACCGAGGGCGTCCAGCGGCTCCTGCAGCCCCGCCTGCACCAGATAATTGGTGACCACCTTGGAGCCAGGCGCCAGCGAGGTTTTCACCCACGGCTTGCGTTTCATGCCCAGTGCCACGGCTTTGCGGGCCAGCAGCCCGGCGGCCATCATCACCGCCGGGTTGGAGGTATTGG
>JAUSMU010000006.1 GCA_030645995.1 Gammaproteobacteria bacterium
CAGCTACAAGTTGAATCCGCAGACTCTGTTTTATCTGGGCTATTCGGATGCGGGCTTTCAAAATGATGGTTTGAACACCATCGAGACGAGCAACAGGACGGTATTCGCGAAGTTCAGCTATGCGTGGCAGCCCTGATCGCTAAACCACCCGCTCCCACAGTCCTTCCTTCGCAATATCCGCGCTCCTTGTATCTCGAAATTGGAGAAGGTGACCGCATGAGGATGAAGTTGATTGATGGAAGTCTGTAGGATGCTGAATAGGAGCTGTGAGCTTGCGGTCCATGCAAAGGCTTGCAGAAGATTAGGGGGATAAGTATGGATCACGCCTTACCTTTGGATCAGCAACTGCTGCTGAAACACATTCCGGGTATGGTCTATCGCTGTCGCAATGATGACGACTGGACGATGCTTTTTGTCAGCAACGCCTGCAAGGCTCTTACCGGCTATTCTCCCGAAGATATCATCGACAACAAGCGTGTCTCCTATGCCTCTCTCATTCACCCCGAGGATCGCGACATGGTGCGTCGTGAGGTGAGCGAGGGCGTGCGTGCCCGCCGCTCCTTCCACTGCACCTATCGGCTGATAACCCGGGACCGTCTTGTGCGGTGGGTTCGCGAGCAGGGCGAGGCCGTGCGCACCGATGAGCGCGGCGCCCTGGTGCTGCAGGGCTATATCAGCGACATTACCGAAGAGAAGTCCACGGAAATTGCGCTGGCAGAAAGTCAGGCCAGTTTCACGCAGCTGGCCGACAGCATGCCGTTGATCGTCTGGACGGCCGATGCCAACGGCGTCACCGAATACACCAGTCGAGCCTTCGCGGAATTCACCGGGCTCGACCCGCAACCCATACAGAACACCGTGCAGCGCTGGGCCTCGGCGATCCACCCGGACGATCGCGCGAAAGTCACCGCCGCCTGGCGAGTAGCCAATCAGACCGGCTCGGACTATCAGCAGGAATATCGTCTGCTCAGCCCCGACGGCGCGTATCGCTGGTACCTGAGTCAGGCCAGGCCGATCAGGAACCGCCATGGCGACATCCTTAAATGGTACGGGGCGACCATCGACGTGCACGATCAGCGGTTGCTCCTGCAGGATGCCCGGCGCCTCGCCAATCGCCTGATCAACACGCTGGAAAGCATCACCGATGCCTTTTTCACTGTGGACAAGGACTGGAAGTTCACCTATCTGAATGCCAAGGCAGAGGAGCTGCTGGGGGTCAAACGCAACAACATGCTGGGGCGAGTCGTGTGGGCCGAATTCCCCGGTGCTGAAGTGTTCGAATCGCACTATCGGCAGGCGGTAGCGGAGCACAGCACTCAAGAGTTTTCGGCCGAGTACGCGCCACTGGGCAAGACCTTTCATGTGCACGCCTACCCTTCCGGTGAAGGGCTGGCGGTGTATTTCCGCGACATCACCGGCGAGCTGGCGATGGAGGAGGGGCTGCGCCGTGCCCAGCATCTGGAGGCCATGGGACAACTCACAGGCGGCGTGGCGCACGATTTCAACAATCTGCTGACGGTCATTATGGGTAACGCCGAGCTGTTGGAAGAGTTGCTCGCAACGCAGCCGGAGCTGAGCTCACTGGCAGGCATGATCAGGAGGGCAGCGGAAAGTGGTGCGGAGCTGACACGCAGGCTTCTGGCCTTTGCCCGTCGTCAGGCTCTGGAGCCGCAGCTCATCGATATCGCCGATCTGGTGACGAACATGGAGAGTCTGCTGCGCCGCACACTCAACGAGGACATCGATATTCAGCTGATACACGGTAGCCAGGCTCTCGCGGTAGTCGATCCGGTGGAGCTGGAATCTGTGCTCCTGAACCTCTGTGTGAATGCCCGCGACGCCATGCCCGGTGGAGGCCGCCTGACCATCGAGACCGGACTACGTTATCTGGATGAGGAATATGCGGCGGAGCATACTGACGTGGCACCGGGACTCTACGTCATGATGGCAGTGTCCGACACTGGCTGCGGCATTGCCCCGGAGGTGCTGCGGCGGGTCTTTGAACCCTTCTTCACCACCAAAGGGCCGGGCTCCGGAACAGGGCTTGGGTTGAGCATGGCCTATGGTTTCGTGAAGCAATCCAGGGGGCATATCAATATCTACTCCGAGTCGGGCGATGGCACGACGGTGACGATCTACCTGCCGCAGAAATCGGGCGTCCCTCAGCTCACGCAGGAGCCGGATGCAACGCTGCAGGGGGGCTCCGAGAGTGTGCTGCTGGTCGAAGACGACGAACTGGTCCGAGACTACACGGCGCGGCTGCTGCGCAATCTGGGTTATGAAGTGACGCAGGCGGGTGACGGCCGTGCCGGACTCGACAAGCTCAATGGCCGAGAGCATTTTGATCTGCTGCTGACCGACGTCATCATGCCCGGCGGCCTCAATGGTCCGCAGCTCGCCAAGTCCGCCCGGCAGGCGCACCCGGATCTCAAGGTTCTGTATATGTCCGGCTACACCGAGAACGCCGTGATACGCCATGGGCATCTGGACGCTGACAGTCCGTTGCTGAACAAACCCTTCCAGCGCATCGAGCTGGCCCGCAAGGTGCGGGCCGCCTTGGACAGCAACTGATTTTCCCCGTCTCGACACCTTCTTTGCATGTCTTCAAACCGCGCCGGCTTCCCATTCCTTGTTGGCTGTTTCCAGCGCATCCCCCAGTGTCGGGAAAAACGCCAGCACCCCCGGTTGCGGCTGTACACCGGCACGCGCAAGTGTCTTCAGCGGCTGAAACTGCAGGTCGGTGAGGTACAACCTTGAACCATCGCTGGCACATTGCTGCACCAGTTTGTCCAGTGCGGAGACCCCACCGGCGTCCAGAATCGGCACACCGTCCAGATACAGGATGATGCCCCGGCGCTGACCGCAGTCCATGGCGATCTTGCTGAAGATGCGGTCAGCGGCAGCGAAGAACAGTGGGCCGCTGATCTTCAGCACACACCAGCCTGGTGGCACCGGCTCAGCTACCAGACGGCGGTTCTCGCTGATGTCGGCCACGCGGGTCATGTCGGCAATCTCTTTCATGAACAGCAGCGCGGCCAGCACCATCCCGGTGCCGATGGCGATCACCATGTCGAACAACACAGTCAGGCTGAAGCAGGTGAAGAACACGGCGATGTCGCTGCGCGGCGCGGTCTTGATCAGGTGTACTGCCTTCGGCGCCTCACTCATGTTCCAGGCCACCATCAGCAGCAGGGCGCCCATGCCGGACATCGGCAGATAGCTCAGCAGCTTCGTCAGCGCCACCAGCCCCAGCAACACGATCAGAGCATGAATCATGGCCGCCACCGGTGAGGTTGCCCCGGCTCGATAGTTAGCGGCCGATCTGGCCAGCGCGGCGGTGGCGGTGATGCCGCCGAAGAAGGGTGTGACGATGTTGCCGATGCCCTGACCCAGCAGTTCACTATTGGCGCTGTGTTTGCGGCCACTCATGCCATCAAGCACCACGGCGCACAGTAAAGACTCGATGGCGCCCAGCATGGCGATGGCCAGCGCGGCGGGCAACAAATCCTGCATGGCCTGCCAAGTCCATACCGGCGCGACCCCGCCCGGTCCCTCACGCAGCCACGGCCATTCGAAA
>JAUSMU010000008.1 GCA_030645995.1 Gammaproteobacteria bacterium
CGTCCTGTCCGTAGATCAGATGATGGATCATGCCGATCACCTGGCGCTCCAGCGGCGTGAAGGCCTTGGAGGTTTCGACCTTGACGAGGTTCTGGTTCAACGCCGTCATGATCCGCGTCAGCGGCAGCATGAAGTAGGGCAGCGCCGATGCCATGTGTCCGACAAAGCTGGGCGAGGCGACGTGCACCGATTGCGCTACCAGTTTGTCCAGCAGGAATTCGATCTGATCGGAAACGAAAGAGGGGTCTTCGGGGATGAAAGGATTGGAGAAGTCTTTTTCAATCAGCGCCAGCGCGCGTTCCGAGGCGACGATGTGATCCTGCAGGAAGCCGGCCATATTCTCGGAGATCGATTGATCGATCCTGCCGAGCGTCGAATCCGGGGCCTCCGGGACAGTGAATATCCGGTACAGGCTTTCCAGGCTGGCGTGGGCCAGTTTCTTGTTCTCTGTCATCGTGCGTATGCGCCCGGGCAATGTGACCGACACCAATTTGACCGACACCAACCTGAACGCAACAGGGTTCCGGTGAAGGGGGCCGCAGTATAGAGCAATTGCCCGGTGAGTGAAACGCAGGCAGCGCAACGGTCGGCAGCGGGCGGTTCTAATGCTTTGATAATTGGGAATGCTCCATTAGTATAGGCTCCGGACCCCGGAATTAATCCGCGCTCCGGTGGTCTACATGCTGGTGGTCGTTGCCAGAATCAAATGCGAGTTTCGAAATGATGTCAGTGCCCCAATCTCTGTTACCTCTGCCACTGTTCCTCCTGCTGCGACGATCGGGTCTTGCGTGTGTGTCGCTTCTGGTGTGCCTTCTATGTCTGGCGAACGGCGCGGTAGCACAACAGTCGGAACTCTTTCCCAGACCCCCTGAACTCGAACCTGCCATCAAATTCTGGACCCGCGTCTACACTGAAGTGGACACCGAAAGCGGCTTTCTGCACGATGCCAACAACCTCGCCATCGTCTATCAGCGTGTCGACTATGACCGTCCCGAGATCGAGAGACAGCGAATCCTCCTTCAGGATGCGCTCAAGGTGCTCGGCAGCGGCAAGCGGATTGGTCTCTCTCCATTGCAGCAGCGCATTCTCGATATGTGGCCGGCCAATGTCAGTGATGCAACGCTGAACATGGCCGCCAACAATGTGCGCTTCCAGCTTGGCCAGTCGGATCGTTTCGTGGAGGGGCTCGTGCGTTCGGGCGCCTACCGCGACCACATCGACAGCGTCGTGCGTGGCAAGAATCTCCCGCTTGAGCTGGGCGCTCTCCCGCATGTGGAGTCATCCTTCCACCCTGGCGCCTATTCCAGTGTCGCCGCTGCGGGCATGTGGCAATTCATGCGCGCGACCGGGCAACGCTTCATGCGCATCGACAACATCGTCGACGAGCGTATGGACCCGTACACGGCGACCTATGCGGCGATGAGCCTGCTCGAATACAACTACCAGATCCTCGGTACCTGGCCGCTGGCGCTGACCGCCTACAATCACGGCACTGGTGGCATGAGCCGCGCGGTGCGCGAGACCGGCAGCAATCGCATTGAGGACATCGTTCTCAACTACAAGGGCCCATCCTTCGGGTTTGCCTCGCGCAACTTCTACGCGCAGTTTCTCGCGGTGCTGGATGTCGAACGTCAGGCGCAGGCCCTGTTTGGCGTGCTCAGGCTGGACCCTCATCCGGAATACGAGGAGTACGAGCTCGATTCCTTCATGCAAGCGCAGACGCTGGCCGATGCGCTGGGCGTGACTCTGGAACACCTGCAATTCGACAATCCCGCCCTGCGCCCCGTGGTCTGGGACGGTAGCAAGCGCATCCCCAAGGGCTATGTCGTCAAGGTGCAGCGCAGTACGCTCAAGGCTCCCCTGCGTGACCTTGTCAGTCAGATTTCGAGCAGCGAGCGCTACCCGATTCAGACCCCGGATCTCGCGTATGTGGTACAAGGCGGTGACAGCCTCTCCGCCATTGCCAAGCGCTTCAGCACCTCGGTGGCGCAACTGGTATCGCTGAATCAGATGAGCGACCGTCACCGTCTGCAGATTGGTCAGCGTCTGTTGTTGCCACAGGACAGTGCTGCTGCCACCGGTCAGACCTCGGCACAGATCGCCGCGACCGCGACCACACAGGCCAGCAATGCGCAGGTTGCGCAGACCCAGTCGGCGTCCCGCACCAGTGACACCTATGTTGTGCGCCGGGGTGATACATTGTCATCGATTGCCAGGCGTCTGAACTCTGACGAACGCACACTGCTGGCGGCCAACAATATCGATCATCCCGATCGCATCTACCCCGGTCAGACTCTGAAGTTGCCGGGTAGCAACGCGGTGACCACACAGCCTGTCGTCTATGTGACCGCGCAGGAACAGACTCCAAAGCCCGCGCCGGTGCAGACCGCTGCTGCGCCTGTCACTCCCGCGCCCCCGGTGCAGCCTGCAGCACCCGTGACACCCGCGCCCGCTCCCATTACGGCAGCCGTGACTGAGGAGCTGACGCCCCCGCTGGAAGTCGCCGGGCAGGCGGCCGTGGAAACAGGCGATGCAGCAGGTAACGAAGAGGAGTTTGCGATCGCGCTTGATCCTGCAGCGAATGTCGAGGCCAACAATCAACAGGCCGCTATCGACCTGTCCGCCGATCCTTCCGATTACGGCGTGGCGGGCAACAGCTCCATCGAGATTCAAGCCTCCGAGACTCTGGGGCACTATGCCCAGTGGCTGGGACTCAACAGCGCTGACCTGCGCAGGCTGAACAAGATGAAGGCGAATCAGCCCGTGGTGATTGGCGAGCGCCTGAGTCTGGATTTCTCACAGGTGAGTGTGGCGGAGTTTGAGCTCAAGCGTCGTCAGTTCCACCTGGAAGAGCAGCAGGATTTCTTCCGCAGCTACCGTATCCAGAACGTGGCGCAACACAAGGTTGCCGCCAATGACAACATCGCCAACCTGGCCCGCAGCAAATATGCGGTGCCGATGTGGTTGCTGCGTCAATACAACCCACAGCTGGACCTGGACAAGATCGGGATCGGCGAAACCGTGGTGTTTCCTGTGCTGGAGGCCGTCAGCACCAGAGCTCGGGGCAGCTCCGGCGGTTGACACGGACAGTCGCTAGTCGCGAATGCCGTCAATGGCATCGGACAGCAGGCTGACGCCGAGGGCATACTTGAAGGATGGGTTGTAACGCAGAATCGAACAGAAGTTGCGGTAGACCAGATAACCCTTGTCGTCTCCCTCATCCCCAATGATCAATGCTGCCTCTATTGGCCGGGTCGGTAGATCCGTGCCATCGGCCTTCCTCACTCCCAGTTCCTGCCAATCACTCAGGTCGCGCCAAGCCCCCAAAGTGGCATAGCGTCGGCAGGCCTCATCGCGGGGCACGCCGGTGTTCTGCGGGGTGGGCAGTGACTGTTCGCCGCCTGGCGGCAGGCTGACGACGCGACCCCAGGTCTGATTCTCCTGCCAGCCAGCGTCCTTGAGGTAATTGGCGACGGAGCCGATGACATCCGGACCCATTTTCCACAGGTCGCGCATGCCGTCACCATCCTGATCCACGGCGAGCCGCAGGTAGCTGTCGGGCATGAATTGCGGCGCGCCCAGTGCCCCGGCCCACGAACTCTTCATCATCTCTGGCGTGGCATAGCCCTTGTCGACGATTTCGAAGGCGGCCAGCAACTGGGCGCGGAATTGATCGGCACGGCGGCTGTCATAGGCCAGCGTCGCGATGACGTTGAACAGCGGCTCGGTAATCGGAAAGGTTCCATAGTTGCTCTCCATGCCCAGAATCGCCGCCACGAAGCGCGCCTGCACGCCACGAGCCTCTGCAGCGGCGCGAATCATCTCGCCGTGGTCAACCATCAACTGCTGACCCATCTCGATGCGACGCGGGTTCACCCGTTCCAGGTAGTCGGCATAAGTCTCCACGAACTCGGCCTGATTGCGGTCGACCTCGATCACTCGACGCTGCTGCTGAATGGTGGGCAGGATGGCGTCGAGCGTCGCAGCGCCGATTCCCTTGCCCAGCGCCTCGGTTCTGAATTCGGCGAGCCAGGCCTGAAACGCCGCATCGTCCTGGGCGGGAGTGGCGACTTCTGCAGCCGCGCTGGCAACTGCCGGGGCGGCGTCGTTTTGTGCACAGGCAGGTGTACCCAGGATGGTGGAAATGAAGGCCCCGAGGGCCAGGCGCTTGTAACTTGACGCTTTCATGAAAACTCCGTTTTTTCCGGCAAACCGCCAGACTGATTGGCTGCAACGGCCCGAACTTTAGCGTCGTTGCGTCGCGCAGCACAAGGCATTTCTACCCTGCAGCAGAGGGGTTGTCTGTGTTCTGCCGCGCAGTCACCTGGCCCGTTGTCAGCGCGTGCAGCAGGGCTGCGTAGTCGTCTTGCAGGGAGGATTGCCGAAAGCGCTGTATATCGGCCTTTGGCAACGCCTGTCCCAGAGTCTTGCGCTGTGCCCAGTCCTGCAAGCGCTGCACGGCGGCGTGAGCCTCGGCGGCCGTGTTATCGAGAGAGTCCTCGGCAGTGTCCGCGCCAGTCGCGGCGTACAGAAACTCCGGACCGAGATATTCAGGATAGACCAGTCGTTCGGGCGCCAGCGGCGTGCAGCCAAGCGCCGTGGCCTCCAGCAGAGAGAGGCCCTGAAAGTCGTGTAACGCGGTACTCAGGGCCACGTCCGCGCTGGCGAGCAGTGCGCAGTAAGACTGGCGATCGGCGATGTAACCACTGTGCCCCGGTTCGATACCGAGCGCGGCACAATGGCGCTCCAGCAACGCCTGCAATTGCTGCAATGGCGCCGGAGCCTGCCGGAAGCGCTGGCCAAGCAGATGCAGCCGGAAGCGTGTGCCACTGGCAATCAACTCCTCCACGATGGCCAGCAACAGTGCAGGGCCTTTGTCGTACTCCCAGCGATGGTTCCAGACGATGTTCAGCAGGTCCGGTTCGGTGGCACTGACATCGACAGCGCGGGCAGTGGGTGCAAACACATCCTCGCTGAGAGGCACTGGAATCACGCGCGCGTGCTGCAGACGTTCCACCAACCCAGCGGGCACATGATCCGGCAGTTTGCCCAGCAGCGCCGCGACACCCTGCAGAAAAGTCTCGCGGTTGTAGGCGCTGTTGAAGACCAGCTGATCCGCGCACAAGGCGGTGTAGAGACTCAGCATCTGCGGCTCGACCGGATTGGGCCTGGGGGCACGCGGATCAGGATTGACGGGGTAGGCGAACTGGTTCTCGTGGCAGTAGACGATGGTCGGCAAACGGGCTAGCGCAGGGACAAATCCTCTCAACGCGGAGAGGTCTGTCATCGACGTGGTCAGCAGGAAGTCATAGTTGTCAGTCAGCGTGGCGCGATGGTTAAATGCCCAGCTCAAACTGTTGCCGCGCACGCGCCAGGGGAAATAGCGGGCCGGCAGTGTCAGCTCATGCCACTGGATCAACGGAAACATTGCCTGCAGATTGTGGCGCCACAGTCGGTGACTCTCGGCGTCGTAAGCAGACAGCAGCAACGCTTTCATGATGGACACCCTAGCGCGGAAAAAGTATGCAATCTAACGATGTCGTCCTGCTGGGTCAATCGATCGACCAGCTCATCAGCAATCTCCCCCAGCGTATCAGCTCCCCTCTCTATCGATGGTTTCAGGAGTGTCCCGACAAGGTCGCCGTGCGTGATCATCTCGGGCAGGTCTGCACCTACCGGGAGTTGGTCGAGCGTGTGCAGCAGGCCATGGACGTTTTGCGCGGGCAGGGCGTGGGCGCCGGTGACCGGGTGCTGTTGATCAACGAGAACTGCGTGACGCTGATCGTCTGCGTGCTCGCGCTCAGTGAACTCGACGCCGTCAGCGTGGTCGTCAACGCCCGTCTGGCCGCGCCGGAGATCGCGCGCATCAGCACCCACTGCGAGCCACGCTTGACGGTGTGCTTTCTCGATTCCAAGGCGGCGGAGGTGCACTGGCAGGGGTTGACGCAGGGCGGTGGCAGCGTCATCGCCCTGCACGGCGCCAGGCTCGGAATGGTGCCGGGCAGTGCGGAGGCGCCTTCGACCGAGGACGATGCCGCAGTGCCGACGCAACAGCGCGTCTGCGCCATGATCTACACGACGGGCACCACCGGCGATCCCAAGGGCGTCATGCTCACCCATCGCAACATTCTTTTTGTCTCCGCCGTCACCAGTGTCTTGCGAGGCATGTGTGCGCAGGACCGCATCTACTGCGTGTTGCCCATCTCCCATGTGTTCGGCCTGTCGGCGGTGTTTCTGGCGTCGTTGTATGTCGGCGCCGAACTGGTGCTGGCGGATCGGTTCGACGCGGCGGGCACACTGCAGACTCTGAAAGAACGGCAGATCACCGGCATGTTCGGCGTGCCGACTTCATTTGCGAAGCTGATCGAGTACACGCGAGCGCAGGGGATCGGGCCTGCGGAAATGCCGCGCCTGCGCTTCATCTATTCCGGTGGTTCGCCACTGGACCCGACCATCAAGCAGGAGACCGAGCAGCTCTTCGGACTGACGCTTCTCAATGCCTACGGCATGACGGAGAGCGGTCCGACCATCTGTCAGGTGCGCTACAACGAACGCCTTGACAGTTGCAGCGTCGGGCGTCCGCTGCCGGGCATGGATGTGAAGGTGCTGGACCCGCAGGGCCAGCCCGTTGCACTGGGTGATGTGGGCGAACTGCATGTGCGCGGACCCAACGTGATGCGCGGCTACTTCCGCAATCCCGAGGCCACAGCCGCTGTCATCGATGCCGAGGGCTTTCTCAATACCGGCGATCTGGTGCGGCTGGATTCCAGCGGCAATGTACACATCGCCGGGCGCAGCAAGGAGCTGATCATTCATTCCGGCTTTAACGTCTATCCGCCGGAGGTAGAGGCGGTCTTGGCCAGCCATCCCGACGTAGTGTTGTGCGCGGTGCTGGGAGAAGCAGTCGACGGCAATGAGAATGTCATCGCCTATGTCCAGCGCAGCGTCGGCAGCGGGCTCGACGAGGCCACGCTGCAGACTTTCATCAAGCCGCTGCTGACGCCTTACAAACGCCCGACGCGCATCGTCTTCATGGAGCAGCTGCCCACCGCCCCATCGGGCAAGGTGCTCAAACACCAATTGAAGCGGTAGAGCTGACGCATCATGACGTCCAGCCCGGCGCGCAAGCTGATGCCCTCAACGAGGTGTCGGGCCCCCTCTGCGAAAGACTTCCCGAGGCCGTACGGTCTACCACTGAGTATCTCGCGAGCGCCTGATTTCAGGGCTTTAATCGCTTGCAATGATTGCGCTGTTAATGGGATAGTTGGGCCGCTCCTGACTGATTTGCGGCGGGTGTCAGGGATGCATTCCATGCATGCAGCGAGGCAAATTTTCCGGCAACGATAATAATAAATCGCACAGGCAAGAAGATTCTCTATGACATCTCCAACACTCGAAAATCTGCGCCAGACCCTCAGCACGCTCCGCCGTCGTCGCAGCCGGTTGTACGTGCTGCAGCAGGTCAGTCTGGCGGTCATCGGGGTGGTGGCACTGGTCCTGTTGCTCAGCGGTCTGGAAGCCTGGTGGCAGCTCTCTCGCGGTGGTGACATCGCACTCTTCTGTATTCTTGTGGCCGGTGTCGCCGCCGCCATCTGGCATGTGCTCTATCGCGTCGGGCGCATGCAGTCCGACGATCAGTTTCTGGCGCAGTATGTCGAGGGTCGGATTCCCGATCTTGAACAGCGCCTGCTCACCTCTCTGGAATTCAACTCCGATGCCATGGACGCGGATACGCGGGGCGTATCGCCGCAATTCGTCCGTCAACTGTGGGCCGATGCCGAAGTTCATGTGCAGGAGCAGCAACAGCAGGTCGATGAGGTAATTCCCACTCGGAATTCCTGGGTGTCGCTGGGTTCTGCGCTCGGGACGGTCGTCATTGCCGCCGCCGCGCTGCTGCTTTCCGATACCCTGCTCACCAGTGCCGGTCGGTTGCTGTGGCCCTTCGCTTCTGAGCCCGCCGCGCCAGTCGCGGCCGTCGAGGTGCCCCGCGAGATTCTGATCAGTGTGGACCCCGGCGATATCTCCATGCAGCGTGGCGATGCGGCCACCATTGTCGCCCGCGTCACCAATGCGATGCCCAGCGAGATTCAGCTGCGCGTGCAGTCCGACAACGTCAACTGGCAGGAACTGACGATGCGTCAGGACGCCAGTGGCAGCGACAGCGCCTCCTACAGTTACTTCATGCCGTCCGTGCAGGAAGACGTGGTCTATTACGTCAACTTCGTGCAGAACGGCGAGCAGCGCTCCGAGCAGTTCCGCATCAGTCTCTACGATCTGCCCAAGGTCGAACAGATCGACGTCGCCTATCAATACCCCGAGTACACCGGCATCGAAAACAATGCCGAGACCGATACTGGCGACATGCTGGTGCCGGAAGGGACGCAGGTCGAACTGCTGGTGACCTTCAACAAAAATGTCGAGACCGCCACTCTGGAGTTCCAGGACAACACCGCCGGTTATCAGAACCTGCCGCTGACCATCGAGGGCAACACAGGACGCGCCGCGCTGACCATCACCGGTGACGGAGTCTATCGCGTCATGGCCGAGGACTTCGAGGATCTGGTGAGTCAGGCCCCGCTCGACTACTACATCCGTGCCATCCCCGACGAGCCGCCGGAGCTGGTGCTCAAGAGTCCCGGCAAGGATCAGGACGTGATGCCGCTGGAGGAAGTCGTGCTCGCGGTCGAGGCGAACGACGATTACGGCCTCAGCGAGTTCAATCTGCACTACGCGGTGGTCGGCGCCGACGAGGTAGCGGTCGACTTCCTGCCAGAAGAACAGACCCGCAGCATCGACGGCAACGAGCTGATCTATCTGGAAGACCTGGCGGTGGCGCCGGGTGACTTCGTGAGTTACTACCTCACGCTGGCCGACAACAACGGCATCAAGGGCCCGGCCGAGGTGGTCTCCGATATCTACTTCCTGCAGGTGATCCCGACCGATCAAGAGTTCCGCAACGCTGGCGGCGGAGGCGGTGGTGGTGGCGGAGCGCAGGGCGGTGGAGGCGGCGAGAGCAGTGCGCTGGTCAATCTGCAGAAAGACATCATCGCGGCGACCTGGAAGCTGCGCAATCAGACGGATGTAGACCCGGCCACGCTTACCACTGACGTCCAGATCATTGCGGAATCCCAGCGTGAGGCGACCACACGCGCACGCCAGTCCATCGACCGTCTGGCCGAGCGCCTGAATTTTTCTGACGACAGCTACGACAACGCCGTGCTCAACCTGCAGCAGGCCATTGAGCAGATGACGCTCGCCATCACCGAACTCGACAAGCAGCAGGTCACCAGCGCTCTCAAGCCCGAACAGGTCGCGTTGCAGTTCATTCTGAAGGCCGAGGCGGATATCAATCGCACCAATGTCAGCACCCAGCAACAGGCCGGTGGCGGAGGAGGGGGCGGAGCGCAGCAGGAACGCGAAGATCTGCGCGAACTCTTCGAGATGGAAATGGGCCAACTGGAGAACCGTTACGAGACCCCGAAGAGTGCCAGCGGCGGTGGTGGAGCACAGCAGACCGAGGAAGCCAACAAGCTCGAAGAACTGGCCCGGCGTCAGGAGGGGCTCACCCGTGCCCAGCGCGATCTGGCCCGCCGCATGGAGAGCATGACCGAGGAACAGCGTCGGCGCGAGCTGGAGCGTTTGCAGCGCGAACAGGAGCAACTCAGTCAGGAAGTGGCGCAGCTCTCGCAGCAGCTGTCACGTTCGGGCCGTCAGCAGGCACAGAATCAGCAATCGAGTCAGCAGGGCCAGCAGCAGTCACAGCAAGGGCCGCAGCCGGGCTCCGGGCAGGGCTCCGCACAGGGCCAGTCGCAGCAGGCCAGCGCCGGTGGCGGGCAGGCATCTGGAAGCCAGTCTGCTGATCCGAGTGGCGATCAGAACTCCCCCCAGAGCCAGCTGGAGCGCGCCGTGCAGCAGATGCAGGAGGCCGCTCAGGCGGAGTCGCCAGCGATGGCCGCCGCCCGCAGTCAGCGTGCGCTGGAGAGTCTGCGCGAGCAACAGCGGCAGATGAACGCGGAACAGAATACCTCGGTGAATCAGCTGGCGCAGAATGTCGCCGAACGCGCCGAGCAGTTGCAGGAACAGCAGCGTCAACTGCAGCAGGATCTCGAAGAAGCCAATCGTCAGCAGGGGCTCGGTGAGACCCGTCAGGACGCCCGCGACAGCGGCGAATTGCAGGCCATGCTGGATGCTCAGCAACAGCAGCGCCGCGAGATCGAAGAGATCGAGAAGATGTTGCGCGCCATCATCGCCCGCGGCGAGAACGAGGATCAGCGTCTTCTGTCGCAGGCACAGCAGGCCAGCCGTGCGATTCGTCCCATCCGCGAAGGCATGGATACCAGCAACCGCGTGCTGAGCAACGGCATGGTCAATCTCGCCCTGGATATCGAGCAGGAGGTCGGAGATTCGATCAGCGAGTTGAGCTCAGCCCTGCAGGCCATGAATGATGCCAATACGCCCACCAGCGCCGACCCGATTCAGCAAGCCGCGCGCGATGCGACAGAACTGATGCAGCAGATGCAGGCGCTGCAGAGACAGACGCTGGCGCTGAATCAGGGCGACCAGTCCGACGCCTCGATTGCCCAGATGCGTGAGCAACTGGCACGGTCGCAGCAACTCGCCGAGCAACTCGCCACGCAGTTGCAGCAACAACAGCAGCAGGAACGCACGGCGGCGCAGCGCGGCGCGAATGCTCCGCAGGGCCAACAAAGTCAGCAGCTCGCCCAGGCGGGACAGCAAGGTCAACCGGGTCAGCAAGGCCAGGGTCAGCAGGGCCAGGGTCAGCAGGGCCAGCAAGGTCAACAGGGTGGTCAGGGCCAGAGCGGCCAAGGTGGCCAGGGCCAGAATCAGCAGGCCAGCAACCAGCCCGGCAGTCAACAGGGTGGTCAACAAGGAGCTCAGCAAGGCGGCCAGAGCGGCGGTGTGCAGCGAGGCGGACAGATCGGCGGCGACGGTCGCCGTGGTGCAGGGGGTGATGTCAACCCACTCGGCAATGCCCGCTCGATTCGCTCCGAGATCACCCGCCAGAGCATCGAAGATTTCCTCTCGCAGCCGGAGCTGTTCACCGCGCTGCTGCAACCGATCATGGAGCTGGAGGCCGCACTGCGCGCCCAGGCCGAGCTGGATCGCATCAATCAGAAACTCTACGCCTCGGCTGACGAAGACGTACCCGATCAATACCGACGCCTTGTGGAGGAGTATTATCGCGTGTTGTCAGAAAACAACGGGGCAGGGAACGCGGCTCCGCAGCAATGAATTTCTTCTTCGATCAACATACTCTGGAAGCGATCCAGGAAGGCCGATTCTCCTTCGCTTACGGGCTGAATCCGCTGCTGGTGCTGGTGTTCGCCGCCGCGCTGGTGGCGCTGGTCTGGTTCCTGTATCGCAAGACCACCCGCACGCTCACGCCTGGCTGGAAGACGCTGCTGATCACGCTGCGTTCGCTGGTGCTGATTCTGTTGCTCGTCTGCCTGTTGCGCCCGGTTATCACCACTGAACAGGTGGTGCCGCAGGAGAGTTATCTCGCTGTCCTCGTCGACGATTCCCAGAGCATGTCTATCGCCGATCTCGGAGGTTCCCAGACGCGGGCAGCGGCGGTGAGCGACCTGCTGTATGGTGACGATGGTATCGTCGAGCCCCTCGGTGAGTCTTTCCAGGTACGAACGTTCCGCTTCGACAAGAGTACCCAGCGCATCTCCGAGCCGGGCGCTCTGACGGCTGCAGGCACGGCCTCTTCCATCGATCAGGCCCTGCAGTATGTCGATGACCAGCTCAGCGGGCTGGCGTTGGGTGGTCTGGTGCTGATCACCGATGGCGCCGACAACGGCGGAGTCGATCCCGTCGTTCGTGCACAGGGTTTCGGGGCGCGGCAGATTCCCGTCTTCACTGTCGGTGTCGGGCAGGAGAACATTCCCCAGGACGTCGGCATCGTCGACGTCAGTGCCGCCAAGACGGTGCTGGAGGGCTCGGTATTCAACGTCAACGTCGCGGTCAGCAATCAGGGTTTCGAGGGCAGACAGGTTGAGCTTTCCATCCTCGACGGCGAGGATGTGGTGGCAACCCAGCAAGTCGTCCTGGGGCAAGACAACTCCACGCAGCGCTTCGATCTCGAACTGACCCCCGAGCGTCAGGAGGCCATCGTCTACCGCCTGCAAGTCGCGGAGCAGGAAGGCGAGATCGTGCTGCAAAACAACAGCTATAGCTTCCTCGTCGACAACACGGAGAAGCCCCCGCTGGACATCCTCTATGTCGATGGCCATCCGCGCAACGAATACAAATTCATCCGTCGAGCCGTAGAAGGCGACAGCTCCTTGCGACTGGCGACCTATCTGCAGACCGGCCCGGGCAAGTTTTACCGCCAGGGCATCGAGACTCCATTGGAGCTGAGCAGTGGTTTTCCCGAGACCATCGAGGAACTCTACAAGTACGAGGCCATCATCCTCGGCGATATCAGCAAGGAATTCTTCAGCGAAGAACAGCTGACCATGATTCAGGATTTCGTCGCCGAGCGCGGCGGCGGCCTGCTGGTGGCCGGCATGATGGACGATCAGTTCGTGGACACCACGCTGGCGGATATCCTGCCAGTGACGCTGGTGAGCTCCAACCTGTTGCCGCAAACCCTGCAGGGGGGCATTACCCGTGGCAGTCATCCGACCGGCGAGCTGTTCACGCCCCAGCTGACCGATGCCGGCGAGTACTCCGAGCTGTTGCGTCTGCACAGTGAGGACGCCGAGAACCTGCGTCTGTGGCGTGAATTGCCCCAGCTGCAGGGCGTCTATGTGACCGGGCGTGCCAAGCCGGGTGCCACCGTTCTGCTGGAGCATCCGCTGTTGCAGTTCCAGAATCAGCTGCTGCCGATGATCGCCACTCAGCGCTACGGCAGCGGCCGCAGCATGTCGATCACCAGTGCCAGCACCTGGCGCTGGCAGATGATGATGCCGGTGGCCGATCAGTCCCATGAGCGAATCTGGCGGCAGATGCTGCGCTGGCTCTCGGTGTCCGCTCTGGAGCGCGTCACCGTGACCTTTGATCGCGAGTTCTATCACGTCGGCGATGAGGTCAGCGTCACCGCCACCGTGCGTGACATCAATTTTGTGCCGGACAACAACGCCTCCGTGTGGGTGCATCTGAGCGATCCAGAAGGCGGAATCTATGATGCCGCCATGGAGTGGAATATCGACGAGGACGGTGTCTACCGGGCGAGCTTCGAAGTGCAGAGTGAGGGTGTCTTCGACGTGCTGGTGGACGTGGCCAGCGCGGCCGGTGAGGCGGACCGCAGCGACACCGAGAAGAACACCGCCTTCGTGGTCACGCCTTCACTGCGCGAATTCTCTGCAGCAGGGCGCGACACCGGCTTGCTGGAGCGCATCGCGGCGGCCAGCGGCGGCAGGTATTACAACCTCGACCAGAGTGGACAGCTGGCCACCGACATCACCTACACCCCCAACGCCTACTCGCGTGAGGTACAGGAAGACCTGTGGGATTCGCCGCTGTTGCTGGCGCTGTTGATTCTGATGCTGTGTGCCGACTGGATGGCGCGTCGTCTCAAGGGGCTGTCATGATGAAATCGCGGTGGTTGAGTTCGTTGCTGCTGATGGGAATGGCCACGGGAATGCTGCTTGGCGCTTCAACCCTGACCGCACAGACGGCCGATCCTTCATCCCCGGCGCTGGTGACAGACAGCAACGAAGACGTTTATTTCCGCAACGTCCCCGGTGCTCGCAAGGTGGCCGTCATCATTACCGGTGCTGCGGCGTCCGACGAGATCAAGACCCGTTTCCGACAGTGGTCGATGGCGCTGCACGATCTGCTGTCACGGGATTACGGCTACAGCGAAGAGACGATTACCCTGCTCATCGACGACGGCGAAGCCTTCACCGCCGAAGGTGCCGAGCCGAATTTCCGCGTCGACGGCAGTTCGCGCCGCGAGGATATCGAATCCGCATTGACCGGTCTGAGTGAACAGGTGCGCCCCGGCGATCAGGTCACCGTCATCATGATCGGCCACGGTGCGCGTTCCGACACCGGGATCGAAGAGGATGCCAAGTTCAATATCGTCGGGCCGGATATGACAGGGCGCGAATTCGCCCGGCTGCTGGAGCCCTTCAATGAACAGGATCTCGTGGTCATCAACACCACCAGCGCCAGCTATGAATTCTCCGCCGCGCTGTCTGCGCCGGGCCGGGTGATTCTTTCAGCCACGCGTTCGGCGGCGGAGCGCTATGACCCAATGTTCACTGCATATCTGATCGACGCGCTGGACCAGCGTCAGGGTGACCGCGACAAGAATGGCCGCGTCTCCGTGCTGGAAGCCTATATCTACGCCAGTCAAAGTGTGATCGGCTGGTATCGCGATCAGGGTCGTCTGCCCACCGAGCGCGCCGTGCTGGATGACAATGGCGATGCCATCTTCAGTCTGGAGCCTGCCTCCGGGGCTGGCGATGGTGGCCTTGCCGAGATCGCCTACCTCGATGTCGCCAGCACCGGCCAGCAGAAGGCGTCTCCCGAGGCTCAGCAATTGTTTGGCGAGATGCAGGATCTGGAACGCTCCGTGTTCCTGCTGCGTGGTCAGAAGGCCAATTATCTCGAAGCGGAATATTGGGACAGGTTGGAAACCCTGCTTGTTGAGCTGGCTAGAAAAACGGGACGGTACAATGAACTTCCATAATCTTCGACTGCACAGGAATCTTCCTGCCTGCCCCGGCGCTCGGCGCCCATTGGCATCTCTTTCGCTGGCCCTGTCGGTGGCCATCGGGTTGGCATCTGCCGGGCTCGGTAGTCTGCCCGCTTACGCGCAGCCCGGTCTCGACGTAGATCAAAATCAGGACCAGTCTGTCGTGGTGGAAGCTCCGCCTCTGGAGCGTGCTCAGGAGCTGATGAAGACTGGCGCCTATGCGGCGGCAGTTGATCTGTTCCTGCGTGCCGACGGCATCGACAGAGAAGCAGGTGTGCTGGGCGCCAGTCAGGCCTATGCCGGCACCGGTCAATATGCGGCGGCGATCGAGCTGCTGGAAGACGAGATTGATGACTATGCGTCCTCTGCAGTGCTGAGCACGCAACTGGCCGAACTGCTGCGCGCCACTGGCAAATCAGCCGAGGCCATTCGCGTGCTGGCCGAAGTGGTGGAAGGCAACACCACTCCGCCCGTACGCACACTGGTGCAGTACGGCAGCGTCCTGCAGTTTGTCGGGCGTCGCGACGAGGCCATCGCACCCCTCAATGCCGCAATCGCCCGCTATGACACCGGACTGGTGTTTGATGCCGGAGAGATCGCCATGGTGGCAGTCGCAAGCTGGCTGCTAGATCGGTTCCATGACGCCAACAGTCTGTTCAGCGAAGCCACCCGCATCGATCCCGAGAACATGGAGGCTCAGGTGCTGTGGGGCGATCTCTTCATGGAGAAATACAACGTCGAGGATGCCGAGAAATCTTACAACGCAGCACTGGCCATCAATCGCCGTTATGCCCCGGCCTTGATTGGCCAGGCGAAGATCAGTGGTGGCGAGCGCTCATTGCAGTTTGCGCTGAACGTCAACTCCAGCGATGTGGCCGCTTTGGAGACCATGGGCATGCTGTTGCTGGCGAACAATCGTCGCGACGAGGCACTGACGTATCTGGAAGCGGCGCTGGAGATCAACCCCGAGGCACTGAAGGCGCTCAGCCTGCTGGCGGCACAGGCGGCCCTGTTCGAGCGTCAATCCGAGTTCGAGGAATTGGAGGCGCGGGTTGCGTCCTTCAGTCCGAACAACGCACACTTCTATGGCGATATCGCCGATGTCTTCGGCAACAATTACCGCTTCACCGAGGCCGTTGCCTTTGCCACGCAGGCGCTGGGGGCCGACCCGAATTACTGGCAGGGCCACACTGTGATGGGCAGCAACCTCATCCGTCTCGGCAGAGAGGATGAAGGGCGTCAGCATCTGGAACTGGCGTTCGACAACGACCCTTTCAACGTCATGACCGCCAACATGCTGAAGATGTTCGACACGCTGGAGACCTACGTCACTCACGACACCGAGCACTTCACGGTACGCATGAGTGAGCGGGACTCCGACGTCTTGTGGCCCTACATGGAACCACTGCTCGAAGAGAGCTGGACCACGCTGACCGCCAAGTATGGCTTCGAGCCCGAGGGCCCGGTGCTGATCGAGGTGTTCGAACGCACCGAGGACTTCGCCGTGCGCTCGGTCGGCCTGCCCGATATCGGCCCGCTGGTCGGCATTTGTTTCGGCAAAGTGGTGACACTGATCTCCCCGGGTACACTCAGCGCCAATTGGCAGGAGATTCTCTGGCACGAACTCGTGCACGTCTACACGCTGCAGATGACCAACAACCGCATGCCGCGCTGGCTCTCCGAGGGGATGTCGGTTTGGGAAGAGCGCGAGGCGCGCCCGGAGTGGGGCCGTCGCCATGGCATCGAGCTGGTGCGCGCCGCCGCGCAGGACAAGCTGCTGCCCGTGGCCAATCTGAACGAAGGGTTCACCAATGCCGAGAGCAATGAGGACCTCGGTTTCGCCTACTTCCAGTCTTATCTGGTGGTGGACTACATCGCCAACGAGCACGGCTTCGACAAGATGATCGAGCTGGTGAAGCAGTACGCCCTCATCAAAGAGGAGACGGCGATGTTCGAAGAAGTCTTCGGCATGCCGATCGATCAGTTCGATGCCGCTTTCCGCAGCTGGGTCGAGCGTCGCGTCAACGAGATCAACGTCTATGTCCACAACGAAGACACGCCCGACGAGGGGGAGGCGCACGGCCACGGTCAGCGCGAGAACTCCAGTGCGGTGCTCGCCGAGCTTTACAACAATGCCTCGCTGAAGCAGCACATGCAGCAGCGTGTGCAGGATCAGCCGCGCGACTTCCAGGCCCATCTGCAGCTCGGTATCGTGCTGTTCAAGGAGGAGAACTTCGCCGAGGCCAGGACCCATCTGGAGCTTGCCCACCAGATCCTGCCGGACTATTCCGCTTACCCCAGCCCTTCAGCAGTGCTGGCGCAGATCTACGAGAAGGAGGGTAATCACGCCGCCCGACTCGAACAATTGAAGATCATGCTGGAGAACCAGCAGCATGATTACGACGCCCCGCTGTTGCTGGCACGCGAGGCGCTTTCTGCCGGGGACGTGCAGCAGGCTCAATACTATCTGGACCGTGCCATGGCAGTGACGCCCTATCGTGTCGAGGCGCATGAGGTGAGCGCGCAACTGGCACGCAAGATCGAGGATGCCCCCTCGGCGGTACGCGAATATGAAGTACTGGTGAAGCTGGACAGGAATGACCCGGTGGAGGCGCACACGAATCTGGCCGAGGCCTATCTGGACAATGGTCAGCGCGATGAGGCCAGGATCAATATTCTCAGTGCGCTGGAAATCGCCCCGAGCTACCAGCGGGCACAGCAGGTCCTGCTGCAGGCGGTAGAGGCTCAACAACCGTGACTCAACCCCTCAAAGACTTGAGCAGGAACAGAGTGCTGCTGGCAGCACTGTTGCTCAGTCCTTGGCTGTCTGTGGCGACGCTCGCTCAGAACGACGCCCCGGATGCCGGTGGTGATCGGCCGCGCGTGACCCCCGCCGACAATGCGGCGATGCCGCTGGAATTCGATCCGCAAACTTTCTTCGACATGGACCTGCCAGGCGGTGCCGCCGACGAGTCTGTCCCGGCCGAATTCATCTGGATTCGCGGGCGCTACACCAACTATGGTGGCGGTCGTAATCGACGCGGTGGAGGAGGTGGATTTGGCGGGCGTGGTGGTTGGTGGGATACGGATTTTCCCGACGCGGAGTCGAACTTCCTGCGCGGTGTGCAGCGTTACACTAACATCGACACCAATAGCCAGAGTCACGACTGGCTCGATCTCACCGACCCGCGTTTGTTCGAGCACACCTTCCTGTACATGAACATGAAGCGCGTGCCCATTGGCTCCATTTATACCGGCCCCAACTTCAGCGCGGAGGAGGTTGAGTCGCTGCGCGAGTTCATGGCCCGTGGTGGTTTCGTGCTGCTGGACGACTTCTGGGGTGACGCGCACCTTGAGGATTTTCAGAACGAGATGGTGAAGCTCTACCCGGATCGGCCACTGGTGAAACTGGATACCAGCCACGAACTATTTCACGTTTTCTTCGATGTAAACGAGGTCGTGCAGGTCCCCGGCCGCGCGGTCACCTGGGACTTCAACGGCGGCTTCACTCTCGATGATCCTGACTATCCACCTGCGGTCTACGCAATTCTCGATGACGATGGCCGTGTTATGCTGGTGGCCAATTTCAACGCGGATCTGGGCGATGGCTGGGAGCACACTTTCTATGAACCCTATCCGACTCGGTACAGCAACGAAGCCTACAAGATTGCCATCAACTATCTGATATACGCGTTCACCCATTAAGTAATAAAAACGTCAGTTATTAAAAATTAAACACGGCAGCAAACACAGGACTTACTCATGTCAGAAATAGAAAACATTGCAGAGGGCACTGTCGCGGGACTCGAAAGCCAGGACGATCTGGCGCTGGTCAAGAAGATGCAGGACGGACGTGACCAGATCATCGCGGAAATCAAGAAAGTGATCGTGGGACAGGAGGCCGTCATCGACGAGCTGCTGATTGCCCTGTTCGCTGGCGGCCACTGTCTGGTGACCGGTGTGCCGGGATTGGCCAAGACGCTGTTGATCAAGACCGTTGCCGATATTCTGCAGGTGAAGTTCAGCCGTATTCAGTTCACTCCTGACCTGATGCCGGCCGACGTAGTGGGATCCGAAATCGTGGAAGAGGTCGACGGTCAGCGTCGTCTCAAGTTCGTGAAAGGGCCGATCTTCACCAACATTCTGCTCGCCGACGAAATCCACCGTACTCCGCCCCAGACCCAGTCCACAGTGCGGGAAGCGATGCAGGAAAAGCAGGTCACCGCAGGCGGCGTGACCCACAAGATGGCGAAACCATTTTTCGTGCTGGCAACTCAGAACCCGATCGAACTGGAAGGAACTTACCCCTTGCCCGAAGCGCAGCTCGACCGCTTCATGTTCAAGATCGAACTGGGCTATCTCTCCGAAGACGATGAGGTCTCAGTGGTCGGCAACACCACGCGTATCGTCGACAATACCGTCGCCCACCCGCTGAATGGCGATGACATTCTGGAATTCCAGCGCATTGCCCGACAGGTTCCGGCTGCGCAGGCCGTGATCCGTTATGCCGTGCGTCTGGTGCATGCGTCGCGTCCGAACAGTCAGGTCGCTCCCGATTTCGTCAACGACTGGGTGGCGTGGGGCGCCGGTATTCGTGCGTCGCAAAACCTGGTGCTGGCCGGCAAGGTCAGGGCTCTGCTGAGTGGACGTTACAACGTGTCTTATGGCGACATTCGCGCGCTGGCCCCGGCCGTGATGCGGCATCGCGTGCTGTTGAATTTCCACGCCGAGGCCGAGCGCATCACTACTGATGACGTCATCAAGCGTCTGCTTGCCACGATCCCGGAGCCGACAGCGGACCTTTAGCATGGCGTCGAATACGACATTCATTGACCCCTCGGTGCTCGCAAGTCTGGATAATCTGGAGCTGCGCGCCCGTGTGGTGGTCGAAGGCTTCCTCTCCGGCCTGCACAAGAGTCCGCACCGCGGCTTCAGTGTGGAGTTCACCGACTATCGCAATTACTACCGTGGCGACGACATGCGCCATGTGGACTGGAAGCTGTATGCGCGCAGCGACAAGTTCTACATCAAA
>JAUSMU010000010.1 GCA_030645995.1 Gammaproteobacteria bacterium
CGCCCCCATCGGCACCGACCGCTTCGGCAACACCTACAACATCAACGCCGATACCGTCGCTGGCGAGATTGCCAAGGTGCTGGGCGCTGAAAAATTGATGCTGCTGACCAATATCGCAGGCGTCATGGACAAGTCCGGCACCGTGGTCACCGGGCTGACGACGGCACAGGTCGACGCGATGATTGCCGATGGCACCATTTACGGCGGCATGCTGCCGAAGATTGAATGCGCTCTGGATGCTGTCAACAACGGCGTCCGTAGCGCCCACATCATTGATGGCCGTGTGGAACACTCCGTGTTGCTGGAGATCTTCACCAACACCGGCGTCGGCACACTGATCAGCAACAAGAAAAACGGCGCCCTCTAAGGAGCGCCTTTCAACGCCACCATCGAATCAGGAACACTCAGCGCCATCATGTCCTCAGAAACACGCACATCCCGCAAGGAACAGATTCTCCAATCCCTCGCCCGCATGCTGGAAACCGGCCCGGGCGAGAGAATCACCACTGCCGCACTCGCCAGAGAAGTGGGAGTATCGGAGGCGGCTCTCTACCGGCACTTCCCCAGCAAAGCCAAGATGTTCGAGGGGCTCATCGTCTTCATCGAGGACACGCTGTTCACCCGCATCAGTCGCATTCTGGAAGACGAACCCTCAGCCGCACGTCGCTGTGAGAAGATCCTGACGCTGCTGCTGACGTTTGCGGAGAAGAACCCTGGCATGACGCGCCTGATGACGGGCGATGCCCTGCAGGGCGAGACAGAGAGATTGCGGCTGCGCATCAGCCAGCTGTTTGACCGGCTGGAAGCGCAGATCAAGCAGATCCTGCGCGAGGCGCAGATCAGGGAGAACCTGAAGACAGCGATCTCGCCGACCATCATGGCGAACCTGCTGATGGCGAGCGCCGAAGGAAGGCTGATGCAGTTCGTGCGCAGCGAGTTCAAGCGCCAGCCCACTGCACAGTGGGACGAGCAGTGGCAGTACCTGTCAAAAGACATGCTGGCGCCGTTCGCCTGACGGCATCCCAGACCTGTGGGAGCGGGCCTAGCCCGCGATAAATCGCGTCGCACAGAATTAATCGCGGGCGGGCCTTTATGCCCTTCGGGTACGCTCCCACAGGGTCAGACGCCGTACTCTTCGCGATAACGCTGCACAGCGGCCAGATGTCCAGCCAGCGCCGGGTTATCCTGACGGCCGAGATACGCGATGATCTGCTCCAGCGCGATGATGCTGATCACTGGGATGCCATACTGCTCCCGGATCTCCTGAATCGCCGACAACCGGCCAGTGCCACGCTCCTGACGGTCCAGCGCCACCACGATCCCGGCAGGCGTCGCCCCCGTGCGCTGCAGCAGCTCCATTACCTCGCGAATGGCAGTCCCCGCGGTGATCACGTCATCCACGATAAGCACCCGACCCTGCAGCGGTGCGCCCACCGTCAGCCCGCCCTCGCCATGATCCTTGGCCTCTTTGCGATTAAAACAGTAGGGCTTGTTGATGCCATGCTGCTGCGCCAGCGCCGCCGCCGTGACGGACACCAACGGAATGCCCTTGTAGGCCGGCCCGAACAACAGGTCGTAGTCGACCCCCGACTGGGCAATCGCCGCCGCATAGCTATTGCCGATGAAGGACAACGCCTCCCCGGTATTGAACAACCCGGCGTTGAAGAAATAGGGGCTGGTGCGGCCCGACTTCAGCGTAAAACTGCCAAAGCGCAGAATCTCGTGGCGAATGACAAACTCGATAAACGCTTTCTGAAAATCCTGCATGACCCGCACCTCTTCCTGTTGATTGACCTTTGTCCAACCTTGAATCGTTTTACAGACCAAGCGCCTCGCGCTGCTTGTCCAGCAGCTCACTGATGCCTTTCTGCGCCAGAGCGATCATCGCCTGCAGCTCGGTGGTGTCGAAGTCGTTCTCCTCACCCGTGCCCTGCAACTCGATGAAGCGCAGCCGCTCAGTCATGACCACGTTCATGTCGGTCTCGGCATTGGAGTCTTCGTCGTAATCCAGATCCAGCACCGGCACACCCTTGAAGATTCCGACCGACACGGAAGCGATCAGCTGTTTCATCGGATTTTTCTTCAGCTTGCCGTTCTTCATCAGGAAGCTGATGGCATCATGCAGCGCGACGCATCCGCCAGTGATAGACGCGGTGCGCGTGCCGCCGTCGGCCTGAATCACGTCGCAATCGATCTTGATGGTGTTTTCGCCAAGGGCCTTCATGTCCATCGCCGCGCGCAGCGAACGGCCAATCAGTCGCGAGATCTCCAGCGTGCGGCCGCCCTGTCTGCCACTGACCGCCTCACGATCCATGCGCGACCCGGTCGAACGCGGCAGCATGCCGTATTCCGCGGTCACCCAGCCGGTGCCACTGCCCTTCAGAAAGCGCGGCACGGATTCCTCCACGCTGGCGGTGCAGATCACCTTGGTATCCCCAAACTCGACCAGGACGGAGCCCTCGGCATGTTTGGTGTAATGGCGGGTGATACGGATATCGCGCAGCTGATCGGGCTGGCGCTGACTGGGTCTGATCTGGGCTTGCATACTGCCTCGCAAAAGCGTCGTTTGAATTGAGGCGCGATTATCCTTGATATGGCTGGGGATGGCGAGTCAGTGACCGAATATTGGGGTACCATACGGCCGACATTAAAAACCGTAACAAGAAAAGGGTTGTTCTATGTTGTTGAGCATGACCGCGTTCGCCAGGAAGCAAACCAACTGTGGCCGAGGGGTGCTGGTCTGGGAGATCCGCTCCGTCAATCACCGCTATCTGGAGCCGGGCTTTCGCCTTCCCGACGCGCTGCGCAGTCTGGAACCCGCCATCCGCGATGCCCTGCGCAAACATATCTCCCGTGGCAAAGTCGACTGCCAGCTGCGGCTGGAATGCGACGACAAAGCCCACAACGCGCTGCAGATCGATGAAGACGCCGTAGTCCGCCTCAATGACGCCAGCGGCCAGATCCTGTCACTCACCGGCGGCGGTCCTGCCCTCACCGTCATGGAAATCCTCAAGTGGCCCGGCGTGCTGCGCGAATCCGAGGCCGTGCCTGAAGACTTGGAGGAGAAGGCTCTGGCCCTCTTCAACGAGACTCTCACCGATCTGATCCACACCCGCCAGCGCGAGGGCCAGGAGTTGTTCGGCTTCATCGGTAAACGCATCGACGCCGTGCGCGAGATCGTCGGCACCGTGCGTGTGCGCATGCCCGAAATCCTCGCCCGCCAGCAGCAGGTGCTGCGCGAGCGCCTCGCCGACCTGCGGGTCGAGCTTGATCCGGCCCGTCTCGAACAGGAGATCGTGGTCTACGCCCAGAAGTGCGACATCGACGAAGAGCTGGACCGCCTGGAGACTCACCTCAACGAGGTGGCGCGCGTCCTGCGCCTGGACGAGCCCTCGGGCCGCCGTCTCGACTTCCTGATGCAGGAGCTCAACCGCGAAGCCAACACGCTGTCCTCCAAGTCCATCGTGGCGGAAACGACGCTGAATGCCGTGGACCTGAAGGTATTGATCGAGCAGATGCGGGAGCAGATTCAGAATATTGAGTGAAGAGCAGAAAAGTGAGAAATCTATACATGTCGGAAAAACATATATAGAAAATAGAAAAAACTATACATGTTGCTCGGTACATGTATAAATAGTCCTTGTTTCCTATACATGACGCTGGAGCCGGGATGAACACCACTCTGCCGATACTGCCCACCGTGCCACTCTTGCCCCTGCCCCGGTTGCCCCTACCGAGAGTCAGCAATCTTGAAACCCGTGCCGTATTGAAAAAAACGGCTGAAGCCCACCGCTATCTGGCCGAGCTGAAAGGTATCGCCGCCAGCATCCCCAACGAAGCGATCCTGATCAACACTCTCGTACTGCAGGAGGCAAAAGACAGCTCCGAAATCGAAAACATCATCACCACACACGACGAACTCTACAAAACCGGACTCCTGACCGAGAACCCCGTGAACGCGGCGGCAAAGGAAGTGCAGGATTACGCCATCGCACTCCGGCACGGCTTCAATCTGGTTCGCCAAAGCAAGATCATCCGGCTGAGCGATATTCTGGAAATTCAGCAAATCATCGAAAACAACAACGCCGGTCTGCGGAAGCTGCCAGGCACAGCACTTAAAAATGTGCAAACTGGAGAAGTCGTCTATACCCCTCCGCAACACCCGGCAGAAATTCAGGACTTGATGAGCAATCTGCTGGAATACATCAATGACGACTCTCTCTGCGATGCCGATCCGTTGGTCAAGATGGCGCTGATCCATCATCAATTCGAGAGCATCCATCCGTTCTACGATGGCAATGGCCGCACCGGGCGAATCATCAACCTGCTCTACCTGGTGGCGAAAGATCTGCAGGACCTGCCAGTGCTCTATCTGAGCCGTTACATCATCCGCAACAAGGCCACGTACTACCGTGAGCTGCAGGGAGCGCGCGACAGCGGGGATTGGGAGCCATGGTTGCTGTATATGCTGGAAGGGGTGGTACAAACAGCGCAGCACACGATTGCACTCATTCAGCAGATCAAGTTGCTGATGCAGCAGTACAAGCAAACAATGCGCACACAACTGCCCAAAATCTACCGACAGGAACTGCTGAACAACCTGTTCAATCACCCCTACACCAGAATTGAATTCGTGGTGAATGATCTGGGGGTCTCACGCATCACCGCAACCCGTTATCTGGATCAACTGGCCACCTGCGGTCTGGTAGAAAAATCCAGGATTGGCAAAGGCAGCTACTACATCAATCGGCCCTTGTTTGCGCTGCTCTCCAGCGAGAATTGACGTAGGTGAAGAAGTGGCTAAACAGTCTCTTGACGCACCCCCCTCCCCAGGGGGGACACTATGCGCATCAAGCACACAGTCAACGTCATCAGGAGCCAACATGCTGAACCTTACAGTCCCCGATATGAGCTGCGGCCATTGTGTCAAGGCGATCACCGCTGCGGTGAAAACCCTGGATGCCAATGCGGTTGTGGAGACCGATCTTGAGAGCAAGAAAGTCTCCGTGGAAAGCACTGCGGGAGCAGACGCAATCAAGCACGTGCTGACCGAGGCCGGCTATCCACCGGCCTGAGATTTACTGATCGTGGTGTGAAGGCGGGGCCACCTGATTCCACTCGATCGCGCGGCTTCGCCAGTGCTCCTCGATCGCCTGCACAAAGTTTTTGTTCACGAACTTCGCGCGTCCCTCGTTCCACTCCTCAGAGTCGTGACGCACCACGATGCCTTCCACCTGCCCTGGCCGGTAGCGGCTTTCGGCGTCTTCCAGAAAGTGTGTCAACTGCTCCTTGGTGAAGGTGCCACGCTTGAGTTCCGGCACCATGGTCAGGCCCAGCGCATAACCCAGTTCGTTGCGGCGCGCCACACTCCAGAATTTTTCTGTCGCACGGTCGTAGACGTCAAACAACAGGAACCAGTCCGGCAGCTCGTGATAGTCGAGGGAGTGCCGCGCTGCACACCATTCGCCGAAGAGCACCAGCTCTGGACTCAGGTGCGCCTTCAACCCGTATTCGTATTGTCCCAGCCAGGCGTTCAATCTTGAGAACTGTCCGTTGTAAGGTTTTTCGAGATAGTGTCCACGGTTCTGGGCCTGCAATTCCCCGCTGTCGTCCAGCGAAATCCCGAGGTTGGCGCCGTCGAGTTTCTCTTCAATGATGATCTCGTTTTCAAGCAGCACGTTTGCCTCATGAGGAGCGAGCACCTTGTCACCACGCGGCTCGCCTTCACCAAGCCAGATCAGATGACAGGTGTGAGGAAAACGAAAAAATTCGGTCATGATTTTGAACCTTGTGGTGTCTGTTGATGGCGTCTTTTGGCTTGCCTTGAAGTCTTCTCTGCATACTTGGCGCGTGACCATGTCTCGATGATTGGCTCCAGAGTCAGCCCGGTCTGCAGCAGCGCCGTCTCCCAGTCGTACCAGTCCGTGTCTCCGGCAAAAGCGACGGCGCTGCTGCCAGGCAGCTGCAGCGCCGCAATGGCTGCGGCCACCATCTTGCGATCGGCCAGATCATGCACGGTCTCATCAAGGGGCTGCGGAACGATGCCGTTGCCATCGGCATCATACTCGACGTTGACGCGGTCAATCTGTTCGCGGCTCAACTTGAGCATCACCACCTGAATGCCGTAGTCATAGAAATCGAGCTTGTGGTGATACTCCACGTTGATCTGTCCTGCATTGTCCAGCACCAGCCGTGATTCACTCTGCTCAAAGGCAATCAGCCAGTCGAGCACTTTCTCCAGTTGCGCGGCGTCCTGTGGCGTGACCTCACGGTGATGAGGCAGCAGGGGCTTGCCGGAACGCGTCGCCATCGCAGCGCTGGCGGCGATGAGTACGTTGGTGTCGATGACATAGCGGTCTTTCAATGGTGCTTGCTCCGGTGGCAACGAATTCTGCTTCAACAGTAGTGGGAATCGGAAGCCTCGTATACCGGAATAATCAAAGTTCGCGTACCCTCGTGGTTTGATGCAATGCCGCACGCGAGACACCAGACGAGAACCTGCTTGAAAGACCCGAATTCAGCAACCGACAGCGCCCTGCCCATCGACGCAGTCATCCCCCAGCTATTGGACGCGCTGCGAGCCAATACGCGCTGCCTGCTCGTCGCGCAACCCGGCGCGGGCAAGACCACGCGGGTACCGTTGGCGCTGCTCGACGCTTTGGAGTTCTCACAAGCGCAAGGACGCTGGCTGTTGCTGGAACCCCGCCGCGTGGCGGCACGGCTGGCCGCAGGGTTCATGGCGGAGCAACTTGGTGAAGCGCTGGGACAGACTGTGGGCTACCGCGTGCGTGGCGAGTCGAAAGTCAGTCGGCAGACGCGCCTGGAGGTGGTGACGCAGGGCATTCTCACCCGCATGTTGCAGGACGATCCGAGCCTCGAAGGTGTGGTCGGCATTATCTTCGACGAGTTTCATGAGCGCAGCCTGGAGGCAGACCTCGGACTGGCGCTGGCACTGGACGCCCAGCAGGGACTGCGCGAGGACCTGCGCCTGCTGGTGATGTCCGCCACTCTGGACGTCGGCGCGCTCCTGCAGGTGCTCGGTGCACAGACGCCCGTGATCGATTGCCCCGGCCGCATCTGGCCCGTCACCACGCATTACCGCTCCCCGCCGCTACGCGAACCCGCCGAGCGTCATCAGGCTGCCGTGGTCCGCGAGGCTTTGGCGATACAGGAAGGCAACGTGCTGGTGTTTCTTCCCGGGCAGGCGGAGATCCGCCGCTTGCATAACGCATTGCTGGACAGCCTGCCTTCGGCCATCGAGATTTGTCCCTTGCACGGCCAGCTGACACTCGCTCAGCAGCAAGCGGTGCTCAGTCGTCCGCTGGACGGGCGCCGCCGCGTCATCCTGTCTACTGCGATCGCCGAATCCAGCCTCACCGTGCCGGGTGTGCATATCGTCATTGATGCCGGGCTGGAGCGCGTGCCGGTGTTTCAGCCGCGCTCGGGTCTCACATCGCTGGAGACCCGCCGCGTCAACCGAGCCAGCGCCGATCAGCGCCGTGGCCGGGCCGGGCGCGAGGCAGCCGGGCATTGCTATCGATTGTGGGCCGAGGAGCACATGCTCGCCGCGCACCGCGAACCGGAGATCGTGCAGGCAGACCTCTCCGCGCTGGTGTTCGAACTGATCCGCTGGGGGGTGAGTGATCCACTGCAATTGAGCTGGGTCACCCCTCCGCCCCTGTCTGCCATCAACAGCGGTAAGCAATTATTGCAGACCCTGCAGGTGACGCAGGCCGATAGCACGCTGACGGTACTGGGGCGGCAGTGTGCGCGTTGGCCAGCGCATCCGCGTCTGGCGGTACTCATGGAAGTTGCGGCACGGCAGCAGGCATTGCCGCTGGCATGCTGGGTGATCGCGTGGGTCGAAGAGTCGCTGGCCGGCACGGAACTCGATATCGCCCAGATTCTGGCTCACAGACCGACCGGACAGGGGCGCGATGCCAGCGGCGCCGATGCGCGCTGGCGCAGAGCCGCCCAACAGTGGGCCACGCGGGCGGGTTGCAGTGTGGACGTCGGCAACCTGGACGCCTTGCCGATACTGCTGGCACAGGCCTGGCCGGATCGCATCGCGCAAAACCAACGGCAAACCACCGACAGAAACCAGATTCGCTTCAAGCTCGTCAGTGGTGGTCAGGCATTGCTGCAGGAGAGCCATGGCCTCAGCCGCGCGGAGTTCATCGTTGCTGTCGAACTGGATGGCGATGCCACCGGCGCGCGGGTATTTCACGCCATCGCCATCAGCCGCCAGCAACTCGAAAGCTGTTTTCCGCAGACACGCGAGTGGCGTGCGGAAGTGCGCTGGGACACCGCTGCCGGGCGTCTTATCGGCGAAGAGATGCGCTCGCTCGGACCACTGGTGCTGGAACAACGCCCCATGCGTTCGCTGCCGCCCGAGGCGATTCGCACCGGCCTGCTCAATGCATTGCGCCAGCGTGGCCAGCTGCAGTGGTCGGACGAGGATCAGCAACTGCTCGGCCGCCTGCGTCTGCTGCAGCGTGAGCTGGGCTCGCCGTGGCCGGATGTCAGCGACAGCGCTTTGCTCGCCAGCCTCGAACAGTGGCTCGCCCCCCGGCTCGATGGCATCACCCGCATGGAGCAGCTCGACCGTCTGCCGCTCGGACGCTACCTGCTGGAATCTCTGGACTGGACGCTGCAACAACAACTCGGACAGCTAGCACCGACCCACATCGGCGTCCCCAGCGGCAGCCAGATCGCGGTGGACTACAAGGGGCCTGAGCCAATACTGGCGGTAAAGCTGCAGGAGCTGTTCGGGCAGACCCACACGCCGACGCTGGTGAATGGCCGCGTGTCCGTGCTGCTGCACCTGCTCTCCCCTGCACGGCGTCCGGTACAGGTGACGCGCGACCTGGCCGGGTTCTGGAGCAACTCCTACTTCGAGGTCCGCAAGGATCTGCGCGGCCGCTATCCCCGGCACCCGTGGCCTGATGACCCGTTGCAGGCCGAGCCCACCAGTCGCGCCAAGAAGCGAGGCACATGATGAGTTTTCCACCCCATACCCGCTACGCCGACAGCATTCACTTGAGCGACGCACCCACGGCTTGCGTGTTTGAGCACTTCGTCAGCCAAGAGGAAATCGACCACCTGCTGCGCGCGGGGCGGGATCGTGCAAAGCCCGCCCAGGCGATTGCTGACAACGGCGTCATCAGCAACACCGGCCGCACCGGCACCGTGTGCTGGATACCGCAGCGCCACGACGCGGTGATCGCCGCGCTCGCCGAGCGCATCTGTGCGGTGGTGGGCCTGCCGCTGGCCAATACCGAACCGTTCCAGCTCGTGCATTATTTGCCTTCACAGGGCTACGCGCCGCACTTCGATGGCTGGAATCCGGACACGGAGGCGGGCAAACACTGCATGGCGCGGGGCGGTCAGCGACTGGTGACCTGCCTGCTCTATCTCAATGATGTGATGGGCAGTGGTGCCACCGTGTTCCCGAAATTGCGGATGGGCGTGGATGCGCGCAAGGGCAGGATGCTGCTGTTTCACAACTGCGTCACGGGCACCGCCGACCTGCATCCGGACAGTGTTCATGCAGGAATGCCGATACGCGAGGGCGAGAAGTGGGTGTGTAATCTCTGGTTCCGTGAGAAGAATTTCTGAAGAGCGCTGGGATGATCCCTTTGACCTTAATGATATAGTGCCGCAGTCATTTGCTTACGGAATCCGGATTTATGGCCAGAGGTACGCTGTACACCATCTCCGCCCCCTCGGGCGCGGGCAAGACCAGCCTCGTCAACGCGCTGCTCAAGGACAATCTCGACCCACTGCTGTGCGTCTCAGTGTCCCATACCACCAGACCGAGCAGGCCGGGCGAAGTCGATGGCGTGAACTATCACTTCGTGAATCGCGAAACCTTTCTCGCCATGCGCCAGCAGAATGCATTCCTGGAGTCCGCCGAAGTGTTCGGCAATCTCTATGGCACCTCGCGGGACTGGGTGCAGTCGCAGTTGGACAAGGGCATCGACGTGATACTGGAGATCGACTGGCAAGGCGCCGCGCAGGTGCGTGACCGCGTTGCCCCCAACAAGAGCATCTTCATTCTGCCGCCCTCGCTGGAGTGCCTGGAGGAGCGTCTGAACAATCGCGGCCAGGACGACGCCGAGACCATCAATCGTCGCATGCGCGAGGCAAAGGCAGAGATATCTCACTACGACGAAGCCGACTATCTGGTGATCAACGAGGACTTCAATGCGGCGCTGCAGGATCTCAAGGCCATCATCCGCGCCTCACGTCTAGAGCGTCAGCAGCAGCACGAAAATAACGCCGCTTTGTTGCAGGCACTGCTGGAAAAGCCTTGATAGACGCTGTGCATGCCCACACGCAGGGCTTATAAATAAAGGGCTGCAAGCAAATTAGTCATGCAATGTCGGCGCGCTTTTAGTAGAATCGCCGGTCTCCTCAATACTACAGATCCAACAACAGGTGTTTTTATGGCCCGTATTACCGTCGAAGATTGTCTGGACAAGGTCGACAATCGATTCCAGCTGGTCATGATTTCCAGCAAGAGAGCCCGTCAGATTCAGACCGGTGGCAAAGACCCGCTGGTGCCCGCTGACAATGACAAGCCCACCGTGATCGCCCTGCGCGAGATCGCTGCCGGTCTGGTCGATGCCAGCATTCTGACTGCCCGCACCAACACGCCAATCATCACGCTGTCCCGTGACGAACTAAAGGCACCGCCACCCAAAGTCATCGACAACGACGACGACGATTCCTTCGGCGAAGACCTCTGAGTGAGGAAGGAGTCGGCTTGTGACCACAATCGACTCTCTGGCCACCAGCCTTTCAGGGTACCTGGAAGGCGAGCAGGTTAACCTCGTCCGCCGCGCTTACTACTACGCCGAACAGGCCCACGACGGCCAGTTCCGGCGCAGTGGCGAGCCGTATGTCACACATCCCCTCGCCGTCGCCGGCATTCTCAGCGAAATGCATATGGACCCCCAGAGTCTGGTGGCGGCTATGCTGCATGATGTCATCGAAGACACCGGCATCAGCAAGGTGGCCGTCAAGGGCCAGTTCGGCGACGCCATAGCCGAGATGGTCGATGGCGTCAGCAAACTCAACAAGATCACCTTCAGCAGTCACGCCGAGGCGCAGGCCGAGAACTTCCAGAAGATGGCGCTCGCCATGGCCAAGGACATCCGCGTCATTCTGGTCAAGCTGGCCGACCGTCTGCACAACATGCGCACGCTCGACGTGCTGAGCCCGGAAAAACGTCGTCGCGTTGCCCGCGAGACGCTGGACATCTACGCCCCCATCGCCAACCGCCTGGGCATGAACGCCATCCGCCTCGAGTTCGAGGAGCTGGGTTTCGCCGCGCTCTACCCGATGCGGGCGCGGCGCATCAATGCCGCCGTGAAGAGCGTGCGCGGCAACCGCAAGGAAATCGTCAAACAGATTCAGACGGCGCTGGAGGCCTGCCTCGTTCGGGAAGGCATGCCCGCCCGCATCTTCGGCCGGGAAAAGCACCTCTACGGTATCTACGAAAAGATGCGCGCCAAGCGCAAGTCGTTCTCCGAGATCATGGACGTCTACGCGTTCCGCATCGTGGTCGACAAGGTCGACACCTGCTACCGGGTGCTGGGCGCCGTGCACAACCTCTATAAACCGGTGCCGGGGCGCTTCAAAGACTACATCGCCATCCCCAAGGCCAACGGCTACCAGTCTCTGCACACCACGCTGTTCGGCATGCACGGCGTGCCCATCGAGATCCAGATCCGCACGGAGGAAATGGAGGCCATGGCCAATAACGGCATTGCCGCGCACTG
This sequence comes from Gammaproteobacteria bacterium, assembly GCA_030645995.1. Classification (GTDB taxonomy): domain Bacteria; phylum Pseudomonadota; class Gammaproteobacteria; order Pseudomonadales; family Pseudohongiellaceae; genus UBA5078. Next base: position 11,787 of record JAUSMU010000010.1, read on the forward strand.
GCTGTACAAGTCTCACGACGACACCCCGAACAATGCGCATATCCGCGCCCGTCAGTGGATCAACGGCCTGCTGGAGATGCAGCAGAACGCCGGTAACTCGTTGGAATTCATCGAGAACGTCAAGATCGACCTGTTCCCGGACGAGATCTACGTCTTCACACCCAAAGGCACCATCATGGAGCTGCCCGCTGGCTCCACCGCCGTGGATTTTGCCTATGCGGTGCACACCGACGTCGGCAACTCCTGCGTCGCCTGCCGCATCAGCCGCCGTCTGGCGCCATTGAGCGAACCACTGGAAAGCGGCCAGACGGTGGAAATCATCACCGCGCCTGGCACCCAGCCCAACCCGGCCTGGCTGAGCTTCGTGGTCACCGGCAAGGCCCGCAGCAATATCCGCCACTTCCTCAAGAATCAGCGTCACTCCGAGTCTGTGTCACTGGGCAGACGGCTTCTCAACAAGGTGCTGGCGGGGTTCGGCACGCAGTTGGAGAAGATTCCCCCGGAGGAGATTCAGAAGGCACTGCGCCAGATCAACCTGGTGGAACTGGACAACCTGCTGGAAGACATTGGTCTTGGCAACCGCATGGCGCACGTCGTGGCGCGACTGCTGGTGCCCGACACCGCTCCCGAATCCATCCAGGACAACGGCAAGGACAGCAAGCACAGCTCACTGGCCATCCGCGGCTCAGAAGGCATGGTGATGAGCTATGCAAAGTGCTGCCACCCGATTCCGGGCGACCCCATCATCGGCCACATCAGCACCGGCCGGGGCATGGTGATTCACACCGACAGCTGCAGCAACATCGCCGAGATCCATGACAACCCGGAGAAATGCATCTCCGTGCGCTGGGATCCGAACGTGGAAGGCGAGTTCTCGGTGGAGATTCGCGTGGAACTCGAAAACGAGCGTGGCATCATCGCCAAGCTGGCGACCACGATTACCGGCGCCGAGGCCAATATCGAGAAGATCAGCACCGTCGAGCGCGACGCGCGCTTCAGCATCGTCAATCTGTCGCTGAACGTGCGCAACCGAATCCATCTGGCTCGGGTCATGAAGCGCATCAGGCTGATCAAGCCGGTGAGCAAGGTGACCCGGGTCAAGAGTCGCAAGGCAGCCACCAAAACTTCGAAGAGTGCGGCGGCGTCTTGAAAACCCTGAAACCCTCAGAATTATCCTGTGGCAGCGGGCCCTGCCCGCGATGGTTTTGAGCCACAATCAATCGCGGGCACGGCCCGCTCCCACACGGAGGCTTTCCATGTCCAATAAAAGCATCATCAACTCCCCCCTGGCCCCAGCTGCCATTGGCCCTTACTCTCAGGGCGTGCGCATCGGCAATCTGGTGTTTTTCTCGGGGCAGATTCCACTGGATCCGGTCACCATGACCGTTGTCAGCGGCGACATCGAGGCCCAGGCCGTGCGCGTCTTCGACAACCTGCAGGCCGTGTCCGAGGCGGCCGGTGGAGGCTTGCGGGACATCGTCAAGCTGACGATTTTTCTGACTGATCTGGCCGACTTCACCATCGTCAATGACGCCATGAAGCGCTACTTCGAGAGCCCCTTCCCTGCCAGATCCACCGTGCAGGTCGCCGCGCTGCCCAGAGGCGTGGCGATAGAAGTGGAAGCGATCATGGCGCTGCCTTTCACGGGCTGAGGAACTCAGGTGCTGCCGGAGCAAACCCCACTCACTGCGCTCAAGGGCGTGGGCCCCGGCATCGCGGCCAAGCTCGCGACTCTGCACCTGATCACCATTCAGGACCTGCTCTTCCATCTCCCCCTGCGTTATCAGGATCGCACCCGCATCAGCCCTATTGCCGCCTGTCGCATGGGCGCCGAGCTGATGCTGGAGGGCGAGGTGCTCGCCACCGAGCTGGTCTTCGGCCGCCGCCGCAGCCTGCTATGCCGCATCAAGGACGCCAGCGGCATCATCACACTGCGCTTCTTCCACTTCAGCGCCGCCCAGAAGAACGCCCTGACCCCCGGAGCGCACATCCGCTGCTACGGCGAGGTGCGGGCCGGCAAGACCGGGTTGGAGCTGTATCACCCGGAATATCAATTCATTGCCCCGGATCAGGTCGCCGTCGTGCAGACGCATCTGACGCCCGTCTACCCGGTCACCGAAGGCTTGCAGCAACCACGCCTGCGCGCACTGGTCGATCAGGCTCTCGGAATGCTGGGCGATGGCGAGGGGCTGGTGGACTGGCTGCCTCAGACGATTCGCTGCGACCTCGGCTTCGCGTCGCTCACTGACGCCATTCGTTTTCTCCATCACCCGCCCGTCAGCGGCGCGACGGGCAGTATGCTGATGAAGCTCTCCGACGGTCAGCACCCGGCCCAGCGCCGACTCGCCTTCGAGGAGCTGCTCAGTCATCGTCTGTGTCTGCGCAGGCTGCGCGAACAGGCCGAGCTGCTCAGCGCCCCGCCGCTGCCGCTGCGCAAACACCACACCGTGCAATTCTTGCGCGGTCTCCCCTTCGCCCTGACCGCCGCCCAGAAGCGGGTATGCCGCGAGATTGCCGATGACCTCGCACAGAGCAACCCGATGCTGCGCCTGCTGCAAGGTGATGTAGGCTCGGGAAAAACGGTGGTGGCGGCAATCGCGGCACTGCAAGCGGTGGAGAACGGTTATCAGGCGGCCGTGATGGCCCCGACCGAGATTCTTGCCGAACAGCACTACCTTAATTTTTCCCGCTGGCTGGAGCCGTTGGGCCTGCAGGTCGGCTGGCTCAGTGGCAAGGTCAAGGGTAAAAAGCGCGAGGAACAGTTGCAGGCCTTCAGCAGTGGCAGCGCGCAGATCATTGTCGGCACCCACGCACTGTTTCAGGAAGAGGTGAGCTTTGCGAAACTGGGTCTGGTCATTATCGACGAGCAGCACCGCTTCGGCGTGCATCAGCGTCTGGCACTGCGCGAGAAGGGGGCCACCGGGCACTTCATCCCCCATCAATTGGTGATGACCGCCACGCCGATTCCGCGCACGCTGGCGATGAGCGCCTATGCAGATCTTGATTGCAGCGTCATCGACGAGCTGCCGCCGGGCCGCAGCCCGGTCAACACGCTCATCATCGCCAACACCCGGCGCACCGAGGTGATCGAGCGTATCCATCACGCCTGCGCTCAAGGCAGTCAGGCCTACTGGGTCTGCACGCTGATCGAGGAATCGGAGGCGCTGCAATGTCAAGCGGCGGAGGCTACGGCGGAAACGCTGCGGACCCAGTTGCCCGATATCGCCATCGGCCTGATTCATGGCCGCATGAAATCGCGCGAGAAGGCCGTCGTGATGGATGCCTTCAAGGGCGGCTTGCTGCAATTGCTGGTGGCCACTACCGTCATCGAGGTCGGCGTCGATGTGCCTAACGCCAGCCTGATGGTGATCGAAAATCCGGAGCGGCTCGGGCTGGCCCAGCTGCATCAACTGCGCGGCCGAGTCGGACGCGGCGCCATCGCCAGTCATTGTCTGCTTTTGTATCAGGCGCCGTTGTCACAGGTCGCGAAGCAGCGTCTGACGATCATGCGCGACAGCAATGATGGTTTCTACATCGCCGAGCAGGATCTGCAGATTCGTGGGCCGGGTCAGGTGCTCGGAACTCAGCAGACCGGGCTGATGAGTTTCCGCATTGCCGATCTGAGTCGCGACTCCGGCATGCTGGATGAAGTGAAGATTCAGGCAGAGCTGATACAACGGAAATATCCGGAGAATGTGGAACCCCTGATCCGCCGTTGGTTGGGCGACAGGGAACTCTATGGCAATGTGTGACACTCGACGTTGCCACGGTAGGCGACTGCGCGGTGGTTATATATAATGGCGCCGTATTCATCACCCCGCTCAGCATAGCGCGGTTTTTTCTGAATAAAAAACAACCAAGAGTAATGCGGGAAAATCATGTCCGTCGCGATATCAGGTCAGAATATTTCACAGAAAGATTCAGAAATTGAACGACTGGTTCGTGTCGTCCTCTTGCAGGACAGCAAAGGCATGCTCCAGGTTGTCGTTCCCAACAGTCATCTGCTGGACCTGAAATTACTCAACAGTGTGACGGAGCGCGAGCTGCTGCCAGTGCATGAAGCGGAGATTGTGACACTGACGCGCAGCAAGAAACTCAAACAACTCGATGTGGCGGCTGGCTTCTTCCTGCTGCCGACAGTGCTCGAAGAAAAAGTGGCAGCGTGTCAGGACTGCAACTATGAAATTTTCGAGACCGACGGCGTACAGATTCAGCAGCTGCAGCTCGACGACCTCAGAACGGCGCTGACCAACAAGGATTTTCGCGTGAGCGTGGTGAAGTGCGTCGTGGCACCCGAGGCTCTGGTCCTGCACGCACCGGACAGCAGCGCCGATCTGGAGCAGATCTTCGACTCCATCAGAAACTTCACCACGCTGCGCATCAAACAACGCCTTGAAGAAACGCTGGAAATTCCACCACTGCCGCAGACCGCGCGGCGCATCATCAATCTGCGCGCCAATCCCGATGCCGAAGTGCGCGAACTGGCGGACATCGTGGAATCGGATGCGAGTCTCGCAGCGCAGGTGGTGAGCTGGGCCGCGTCGCCCTATTACGCCGCGCCCGGCAAAATCCGCTCGGTGCAAGACGCCATTGTGCGCGTGCTGGGCTTCGATCTGGTGAGCAATCTGGCGGTCGGAATGGCGCTGGGAAGCACCATCGCGCTGCCGAAGGACAGTGTTCACGGCATCACGCCTTACTGGCTGCAATCGGTGTATTGCTCAACAGCGATTGAGGCAATTGTGCGGCAGATTCCCGCGCGCAAGCGTCCCAGCCAAGGGTTGGCGTGTCTGGCCGGCCTCCTGCACAACTTCGGCTATCTGGTGCTGGCACATACTTTCCCGCCACACTTCTCGTCGATCTGTCGACACATGGAGGCCAACCCGGCCATCAGCCATGTCGCCATCGACAATCATCTTCTGGGAATCAGTCGCGAACAGATCAGTGCGTGGCTTATGCACCTCTGGAACATGCCCGCCGAGGTCACCACCGCGCTGCGTTTTCAGCACGAGCCGGACTACGTGGGCGAGCACAGTGTCTATCCGCATCTGATCTACATCGTGCTGCGCCTGCTGCGGCAACAGGGCATTGGGGATGCGCCACCGGAAGAGATTCCGCTGGAGCTTTATTCGCGCTACGACCTTGATCCGGAGCGGGTGCAGGAGGCGCTGCAAAAAGTGTTGGCCTCCAGCAGTGATCTCATGCAAATCGCCGACAACTTCAAGACCTGATCTGCCGCTCTACGGCGGATATCAGAAAGCCTGGTTAAGGACATCTTTCAGTTTTTTGGCAGGCCGGAAGGCGACGCTGCGCTGGGCAGGAATCTCAAGCACCTGACCAGTGGCCGGGTTCTTGCCGGTACGCGCCTGACGCTGCACCGGTGCCAGCACTCCGAGACCGGGCAGGCTGACCTTGCGATCGAACGCCAGAGCATTGGCAATCTCATCCAATACAGCATTCAATACCTCGGCAGCGGTCTGCCGGGAAATTCCTGCCTGCGCGGCGATTGCCTCGGCCAATTCTGGTTTGTGCATGATGACTCCTTGGTGGTTTTCGATGAGGTGCGGCGGTGCTTATTACCCCGCATCCGGCTTATACTCTCCGCGCTCAGAACCGCGGAGAACAGTCCCTTGCAGAGAGTCACTGACATAAAACGGAAACTCAGCCAGTGGCTGCAGTCCCGCTTTCCTTCCAAATTCAAATCCAGCTTTCGGTCCGGCTTCCGGGCTCGATTTCCTCGAGTGTACGAGCGCGCCCCCGCCTTTGTACAGCTGACCCGCCTCGACAAACCCATTGGTGTCTATCTGCTGCTGTGGCCCACCCTTGGCGCGCTGTGGATCGCAGCGCAGGGTTTTCCCGATCTGAAGCTGCTGGTGATCTTTGTGCTCGGCACCTGGATCATGCGTTCGGCCGGTTGCGCCATCAACGACTACGCCGACACCAATTTCGATGGCAACGTCCTGCGCACTCGCAACCGCCCCATCATCACTGGCGCGGTGAAGCGCCACGAGGCACTCATGACCTTTGGTGTGTTGTGCGCTCTGGGCTTCCTTCTGCTGTTGTTTACCAACACGCTGACCATTCAGCTGTCGTTCGGAGCCGTGGCAGTCGCGGCGTCGTACCCATTCATGAAGCGCTTCACCAATCTGCCTCAGCTGGTGCTGGGCGTGGCGTTTTCTTGGGGGATTCTAATGGCCTTCGCGGCCCAGGCCGGTGAGCTGCCCGCACACGCCTGGCTGCTGTTCGTGGCCAACTGCCTGTGGACTGTGGCCTATGACACGGAGTACGCCATGGTGGACCGCGAATATGATCTGCAGATCGGGGTCAAATCGACGGCGATCCTGTTCGGGGAAGCCGACACCGTCATCATCGGGACACTGCAGGCATTCTTCCTGCTGGCGATGCTGCTGGCGGCATCGCGCTTCGGGCTGGGCGTGTGGTTCTATCTGGGACTGATCGTTGCGCTGGCCCTCTTCGTGAAACAGCAGAAGATGATCCGCAACCGCGAACCCGATGCGTGCTTCCGCGCCTTCCTCAACAACCACCAGGTTGGCGCGGCGGTGTTTGCGGGCATCGTTCTGCACTATCTTTTCAACTGAAGGCCTGGATGCCCGTCTGGGCCCGACCCAGGATCAGCGCGTGGATGTCCTGTGTGCCTTCGTAGGTGTTGACCACCTCCAGATTCTGCAGGTGGCGCATCACCGGAAATTCATCAGAAATTCCATTGCCACCCAGCATGTCCCGAGCCTCACGGGCGGTGTCCAGCGCTTTCAGGCAGGAGTTGCGCTTCAGCAACGAGATCAGCGGTGGCGACAGTTTGTTCTCGTCACGCAGACGCGACCCCTGCAGACAGCCGAGCAGGCCCAGCGAGATGTCGGTCTGCATCACTGCCAGCTTCTTCTGGATCAACTGATTGGCAGCCAGTGGGCGGTCAAATTGTTTGCGGTCCAGCGTGTACTGCAACGCCGTTTTCCAGCAGGTCTCCGCCGCGCCCAACGCACCCCAGGCGATGCCCAGCCGCGCTGAATTCAGGCAGCTGAACGGGCCTTTCAAGCCCTGCACGTGCGGCAGCAAGTTCTCGGCTGGCACGAAGACATTGTCCATGACGATCTCACCGGTGATGGAGGCACGCAGCGCAAGCTTGCCCTCGATCTTGGGTGCGGACAGCCCCGGCATGCCTTTCTCCAGGATGTAGCCACGAATCACGCCCTCATCGTCCTTCGCCCACACCACGAACACGTCGGCAATCGGGGAATTGCTGATCCAGTTCTTGGCGCCGCTGAGGCGGAAACCACCCTCGACGGTGCGCGCACGCGTCAGCATGCCACCCGGATCGGAACCGTGATCTGGTTCGGTGAGACCGAAACAACCGATCCACTCGCCGGTGGCCAGCTTCGGCAGATACTTCTGCTTCTGCGCCTCAGAGCCGAAGCTGTAGATGGGATGCATCACGAGGCTGGACTGCACGCTCATCATGGAGCGGTAGCCGGAATCCACGGACTCCACCTCGCGCGCCATCAGGCCGTAACAGACGTAGTTCACCCCCGCACAGCCGTAGCCATGCAGCGTGGCGCCTAGCAGGCCCAGCTCACCCATCTCGCGGAAAATGGCGGGGTCGGTGTACTCGCGTCTGTAGGCGTCGCGCACGCGGGGCAGCAGTTTCTCCTGTGCGTACTGGTGAGCCGTGTCACGTACCATGCGCTCTTCTTCGGTGAGCAGGTCGTTCATCAGGAATGGGTCCTGCCAATTGAACTTGGCAGAATCTGAGCTGGCAGACATAGAGGACTCCTTCGAGCATGGCAGCGGGGTAAGTCGCGCGGCGGGCGGCACCCGCATCGAGCGACCGTTCAGAACTTGTCGGGCATCTTAGCAAGTTGTTCCGTTTGAAAGAAAGCCTGCGTGCCATGGGGCATCCGTGCGAGCAGGCTCCCACAGTTGGTTACTCGCAGCGCATCACCTCCTGTGGTGCAGTGTTTGCCGCACGCCATGCCTGGCTCCCTACTGCCGCCCAGCAAATCACAAGACTCACGACCAAAGCCAAGGCAAACGGCATGAGTGTCAGTGGTACCGGATCGCTGAAAACATTGAGATAAGCTCTCGCGGCAACGTAGGCAAACGGCCACACCAGAATATTCGCCATCAACACCGGCACACTGAAACTCTTGAGAAGCATGAAGACAATCTGGCCCCTCCCCGCGCCAAGGGTTCTGCGAATGGCAATTTCCCTTATGCGCCGACTGGAGATCAGGATGGCCATCGCATATAGCCCGATAGTGGAAATCAACCAGGCCACCACTGCAAGTCCGGTGAACGCGTGGGATATCCTGGAGAAGCTGGCATAGCTATCGTTGAAATATTCACTCAGGAAGCGTCTGCTGATGGCGACATTGGGCACCAGTTCCTGCCAGAGTGTGTCTATCGCTTCCAACGCTGCTGGCATATCGGAGCCGGACAAGCGCACAACGTGGAATCGCAACTCTGGATTAAACAGGTACAGGTTGGTGACCGAGCCAACTCGATCTGCAATGGAGAAGCTTCTATCCTCCACTACACCGATAACGTTATAGGGCCGGGCCGCTGCCTCGCCGGTGACGCTCGCCGGAATATAAATCACTTTGCCGACGATCTCCGAAGCCGGGATGAATCCCAGATTCTCTGCCAGTGTGCGCGGAATTATGATGTTCTGTATTCCGATATGTCCGGGCCCCGTGGCAGCCCTGTCGTCCAACCGCTCCGGATCGAACACGCGACCTGCAATGAGATCAATACCGAAAGTGGTAAAAAAGTCATAGCCTACGACGTAGACGCTCGCAGACTGCTCCACGGCCGACATGGAAGGCGATGAAGCCAGCATGATGCGCAGTCTGTTGGCCCAGGGCAGCGCCTCCATAGTTGTGGCAGAACTTACCTGTGACAGTTGCATCAGCTCCTGACGCAATGTCTCGTGCTGCACCCCGGTTATTTCGGGCGCGTTTTCGATAACAAGCAAATTGTCTGCTCCGATTTCCCGTTGAGAAAGTTCGAGATTCCGGTTCTGCTGAAACACGATGGTGAGCAGGATCAACAGGAATGCGGCCATTGCGAATTGCACGCCTACCAGAAGGGTTGTGAGCAGGCGCGAACCCGTGTGCACTGGTCCTGCGCGCACGCTTGCCGCAGCCGGCACTCGCGACAACACGAACGCCGGATAGAAGCCTGCAGCGATCGTGACGCCTGCGCCAAGCAATAGAAGGGAGATCAGGCCCCATCCGGCGACACCGACGGACAGCAAAGAGCGTAGATCTATGCCAGTACTGTTTCTGATTATGGGCGTCAGCAAGTCCAGCAGCACGAGGGCGATGAACAGTGCTGCTGCAGTCAATGTCGCGGTTTCCAGCAGATGTTGTGCAACGATCTGCATAGGGCGCGCACCCACTGTCTTGCGAACCCCTACTTCTTTCGCGCGCAGTGCCGCTCGTGCAGTGGCGAGATTTGCGAAATTGATACAAGCAATCGCCAGTACAACCACGCCAAGCACAAGAAGAAGTACTGGCACCGACAACGCACTCTGTTGTGGAAACAGGGAGTCGCGCACGGCCATACTCAGCAGGCTGTCAACGGGTATGACATCGAAGCGGAAATGTACCCGCTGCCTTTGCGCCTCTGGAACATGCCGCATCACGAAGTCAGGCAGTTCGAGGCGCAAGTCATCCGCTGAAAAGGATCTATCCGGGGGCAGCAAAGCATAGGTCGTATTTCCCACTCCGAACCAGTCGGCAGGGAGTTGTGTGGTGTCGCGTCCTCCTGTCAGCATGCGAAACCTGGACTCGTAGACATCTCTCGATACTAGAAGGTCGAATCGCAGTGGAGCAGCGGCCGACGTGCCGATATGAGAGGGTTCGGGAATGCGGTCTATGACACCCGTGATCGTGACATCGATGTTCTCAAACAGAGAGATCACCCTACCGACCGCAGGCGTATCGCCATAGAGATTCTGTGCAGTTTCCTTCGTAAGGATGACACTGCGCGGTGCGTCCAGGGCACTGCGGGAATCTCCCTCAATAAAGGGTAGATTGAAGATGTCGAGGAATCGCGCGTCTGCTGCAAAACTGCGCAGGCGCACCGCACGATCTGCCACTCGGATTGGCGTGGCCTCATTCAAGAGGCTGACACGAGCAACAGACTCGATCTGCGGAAAATCCGCTTCCAACAGCGGCCCGAGCTGGTGCGGAGTGAGAGGCAGCGCGACACCACTCGACTCGCTGCCGTCAGCAAGGGTCCATTCAGAGCTGATCACGACAGTACGACTGGCATTGTCGAAATGGCTCTCGGCACTGTTCCAGAACAGGATAATTCCCCCAGCCAGGATGAAGCAGGTCAGTCCGAGAGCCAGCGTGAATACACTCACTGAGCCGGAGACCAGATTGCGCCGAAAACTCAACCATGCAAGGTGCAAATAATGATTGAGCATCAGGCTCTCCAGGCAAGTGTGAGGATCAATTGGTGTCGCGATACAAGCGGACTATTGGGACATGGTTATGCAGCAAGGACCAAGCCATTAAAATTAAATATTTAATTTCAACGGGTTACAGCTCTATTGAATGGAGTTCACGACCAAACTGTTTCAACTCGGTACAGGTGAGCGTTTCGAAATGGAACGGGCTGAAACTTTGGCTGCGGAAGCATGGGAGCAGCCGGGATATCGAACACTGACTGTAGGAGCGAGCCTGCTCACAGGCAGACCGTGGGAGACATCGCCCCACCTTCTCACCGCAAGCGCCAATAAGGAATCTATCGGCGTACGACCGACGATTAGTGGCAAGACAGCGTTCGTGTGAGCCCCGACAAGCAAGACTCACATTAACGCGGAGGTGCGCTCATGGCAAATGGTGTAAAGGCTCTTCAGATCGGAGTGGATGTCAGCAAAAATGAACTGGTGATCAGCGAGGATGGGCAGCCGCCTTTTGCGCTGCCCAACACGGCCAAGGCCATCAAGAGTTGGTCAAACAACTCCCCGCTCAGTGTCAGATTGCGCTGATGAGAAGCCAGACTGACTATGAACCGAGAAGGTTGCCGGACACACAACCTATGGTGAACTGCTAAAGTCAGGTCTGTGTGACGGGCAGTGCTGGGCAGGACCGTCTGCCGCCTGGATGGCGGCAGCCGAGCCCCCATGGATGGGTATACGGCGTGTCCTGCCCAGCACTGCCCGTTGCGCAGACCGGTGAGCGAAGTGCTGATTAGATAAGCACTTGCACCAAGACATAGAGTCCCACAAAGTCAGAACTTGCGCGTGTACTGGTTATTTATTCAGGCTAGAATACCGCGCCATGGACGTCTCACACCTTCTCGACTCACTCAATGAACCGCAACGCCTCGCAGTTGCCGCACCTGCCAATAACCTGCTGGTGCTCGCCGGTGCCGGCAGTGGCAAGACCCGCGTGCTGGTGCACCGCATCGCCTGGCTGATGCAGATTGAGAACATTTCTCCCTTCAGCATCCTCGCCGTGACCTTCACCAACAAGGCCGCCCGCGAGATGCGTCATCGCATCGAACATCTGCTGGGCCAGCCGCTCGGCGGCATGTGGGTCGGCACCTTTCACGGTCTGGCCCACCGGCTGCTGCGCACCCACTGGCGCGAGGCGAAGCTGCCGGAGAATTTCCACATCCTCGACAGCGACGACCAGCTGCGGCTGATCAAGCGCCTCTGCAAAGCCTTGAATCTGGACGAGGAGCGCTGGCCGCCCCGCCAGTGTCAGTGGTACATCAACTCGCAGAAGGACGAAGGGCTGCGCGCCGCCAACATCGAACACTACGGTGACGAGTACACCCGCACCATGCTGGCTCTCTACAGCGCCTACGAAGACGCCTGCAACCGTGGCGGCATGGTGGATTTTGGCGAGATCCTGCTGCGCGCCCACGAGCTGTGGCTGCACAACCCGCAGATCCTGCAGCACTATCAGCGCCGCTTTCAGCACATTCTGGTGGACGAGTTTCAGGACACCAACACGATTCAGTACGCCTGGCTGCGCGTGCTGGCTGGGCGCGACAACCACCTGATGGTGGTGGGCGACGACGACCAGTCCATCTACGGCTGGCGCGGCGCCAAGATCGAGAACATCCAGCGCTTCAATCAGGATTTTCCTGGCGCCAACATGGTCCGTCTGGAGCAGAACTACCGCTCCACCTCCAACATTCTCAAGGCCGCCAACAAGCTGATCGCCAACAACTCGGGCCGCCTCGGCAAGGAGCTGTGGACCGATGATGGCGACGGCGAGCCGATCTCGCTCTACGAAGCCTTCAACGAGCAGGACGAGGCGCGCTTCATCGTCGAGCGCCTGCAGTCCTGGCTCAACACCGGTAATCGCCTCTCTGACGCGGCCATACTCTATCGCTCCAACGCCCAGTCCCGAGAGATGGAAGACGCGCTGCTCCGGGTCGGCCTGCCCTATCGCATCTACGGCGGCCACCGCTTCTACGAGCGTCTGGAGATCAAGAACGCGCTGTCCTATCTGCGCCTGCTGGTGAATCGTCACGACGACACCGCCGTCGAGCGCGTCATCAATGTCCCCACCCGTGGCATCGGCGATCAGACACTGGAGATCCTTCGCAGTGTCGCTCGTGACGAAGGCGTGTCCTTGTGGGCCGCCGCCGCGAAGTGTCTGACCCATGGCCTACTCGCTGCACGCGCTGCCACCGCTGTGCAGCGCTTCATGGAGCTGATCCAGCAGATGCACGAGAACAGCGAAGCGCTGGCGCTGGCGAAGAAGGTGGAGTACGTCATCACCCACAGCGGCCTGATCCCGCATCACGAGAAGGAAGGCGGCGAGAAGGCCAGCGCCCGGATCGAAAACCTGCAGGAACTGGTCAATGCCGCAGGCAGCTTCGACGAGCTGGACGAAGACGCCGAGGCCATGGCCATCGAATCCATGGA
>JAUSMU010000014.1 GCA_030645995.1 Gammaproteobacteria bacterium
CCCGTGTACATCACTTCCCCCGTCGGACCCTCGACGTTATAGAGCCCCGTGATCAGCAGCATGAAGCCCGTGGCGGTGCAGATAAACAGCGTGTCCACATATACCGAGAAGGCCTGCACCAGTCCCTGCTTGGCCGGGTGACTGACGGATGCCGCAGAAGATGCGTGAGGGGCGGTGCCCTGCCCGGCCTCGTTGGAATACACACCACGGCGCACACCCCACATGATCGCCAGCCCCAGAATGGCACCAAAGGCAGAGTTGAAACCAAAGGCACTGCTAATAATCAGCACGAACATCGCCGGCACTTTGTCGATGTTGATCAGGACGATGACAAGCGCGACGCCGATGTAGGCGATCGCCATGAAGGGCACCACGGAAGCGGCAAAACTGGCTATCCGGCGCAGCCCGCCGAAAATGATGAAACCCAGCAGGATCGCCAGCACTGTGGCAGTAAAGCGGGTATCAATGTCGAAGGCGGTATTGATGCTGGAGGCAATCGCGTTGGCCTGCACACCCGGGAGAAGAAATCCGCACGCCAGGATGGTGGTGAAGGCAAACAACAGGGCGAACCACTTGATGCCGAGGCCTTTCTCGATGTAGAACGCCGGGCCACCGCGATACTGACCGTTGATCTTTTCCTTGTAGACCTGCCCGAGAGTAGACTCGACGAAGGCAGAACTTGCCCCCAGAAAGGCAACCACCCACATCCAGAACAAGGCGCCCGGCCCGCCAAAGGTGATGGCCGTCGCCACGCCCGCGATATTGCCCGTGCCAACGCGGCCTGCGAGTGTCATGGTCAAGGCTTGGAAAGACGAAATGCCAGCGGACGAGGACCTGCCATCAAAGATCAGCCGAATCATTTCCCGGAAGTGGCGCAACTGCAGGAAGCGGGTTCGTACGGAGAAATACAACCCGGCTCCCAGACACAGGAAGACCAGAGCTGGACTCCAGACGATGGCATTAATGGCGCTGACGAATTCGTTCATTGTTATTTTCCCGGAAGGCTGTCACAAAGCGCCGAGAGTAGCACAGGATTCGCTGTGTGGGAGCGGGCCTTGCCCGCGATTTCGTATTCTGAAAAAGCCAATCGCGGGCAAGGCCCCCACAGGTGCTGGGCCGTTCCTACAGGCGGTAGCGCAGCTTCACCACCCAGTTGTCCACTACTTGATCTGACCACGCATGCTCAAACATCCCCGCATAATCATCCTCGAACGTACGTGCCAGATTCCCGCCCCGCGTGTACACGAAGAACAGATCCGACAGCGGCGCAATCTCCCAGCGATAGCGCGCCTGAAAACTCATGCGGCTGATGGCGAAATCGTCCGTGCCCGCCGTGACATCGCCTGTCTCCATCAGCGATTCCACCCGCACGTCATTCACCTGGTAGAAGCGATTCTCGAAAGCCTTGATGCCCGTCCACTGCATCGAGAATCGCAGCTGTTGCTTGGCATTGATGAAGTAGTCCAGCTCGGCGCGCGGCGCCCACTCGTTGGCCTCGAACGCCGTCATGCGGCCATTGCCCTGGTGGATCAGCCAGGCCTCGCGGTCCACATAGCGCGCGCTGACTTCCATGGACAGGCGGTCGTTGGGGTTCCAGGTGAGGCCCGCGTTGTAGCTCAGGTTCTGCTTCGCCAAGTCTTCCTGCCCGGCATTGATGCCCACGCTCCAGGACACGGGCAGCGCACGGTCGCTACGCCACGATGCATCCACGGCCCAGCGCTCGGGAATCTTGAACGTGCCATTGCCGCGGCTGAGGGTGTCGTCCACACGCGGCGGAAAATAGCGGAAAGTGGCGTTGAGCATGTCGTTGTCGAGGAAGGTCAGGTTCTCGGTATAGAAGAAGCCCAGACGCACCGGACGCCCGTCGGTGTTCCACTGATTGTTGACCTGCACGGTGCGCGAGCGTGAGCGCAGGCCCGGCAGGTCCGACTGCGAGATATTGAACCGGTAGTCTGCCTGCACCAGGTCGTTGCGGGTCAGAAAGCCGATGTCGTTCAGGTCCAGCTCGTCGTCCATGTACGTAGCGGTGAGCGAGTGCTGCACGCCGCGGGCAGGCCGGAAGTCCAGGTCGAAATAGGCGCCGCTGCCGGTGACATTGCGCACGTCGCTGTGCACCAGCTGGCCGTCGAAGATCCAGCGGTTGTCGGCTGAGAAATAATGCAGGTCCACGCCATTGACCAGCGCGTCGCTGTCCGGGTAGGCCAGATTGCTGCCGAACCAGCCCATGGCGCGGCGGCCGCCCCCGGTGGTGTCTTCGTAGAGAAGACGCCCAATGGCGAAGTCGCGGCCCTGGGCTTCCAGCGTGACGCGGCTGCCGTCGGCACGGGTGCCACGTACCAGAGAGTCGTCCTCTGATGCGAGCAATGTACCGTAGCGCCAGTTTCCAGACTGCCCGGTCACTTTCGCCGCGCCCAGCAGATCGGTGGGGCGGCTGAGATCGGTGGGGATCACGCTGACGCCTGCAGGCACATCGAAGCTGGCCTGCCGCCCGATGCGCCGCGTGTTCAGCAGTGTGGTGGGGCCGAAACCGCCACCGCCGTCGCGGGGCGAGGTGCTGAAGACATCCTGCCCTTCCAGGAAGAAGGTGCGCTTCTCTTCGAAGAAGGTCTCGAACGCGCCGAGGTTCACCACCACATCGTCAGACTCCACCGTGCCGAAGTCGGGGTTCAGCGTGGCCGAGAGCTGCATGTTGGAACTGGGCCGCCAGTACACGTCGGCGCCGACGCGGTAGTCGGTCTGGTTCTTCATGTCGTCGAAGGTGGCTGAGCTGTAAGGATAGAACGTGAACTGCGTGGCCGGATTCACGCCCGTGAGTTCGTATTTCTGGAACGCGGAAAGATATTCGCTGTTGGTGCCGGGCAGCGCGGGCCAGGAGTAAGTCTCGCCCCGGGCGGCCACCATGCGCTCGGTGTACAGGCCGATGCGGCGGGTGCTGCCCGACTGCGGAAGGCTCATCATCGACCAGGGAATCCATATCTCGGCCACCCAGCCTTCGTCGGTCTCGCGGGTCACCGCATCCCAGGGGCCGTCCCACTGCCGGTTGATCTGACGCTCGGGCAGGATGGTGCCGTCCGAGAACGTGCCCCCCAGATTCATGCGCAGGAAATAGCCGTACAGGCCCTCGCCCGAAGGGTCGATGGAAATGACATAGCCGTCACGCTGGATGCCGACATCGCGCGAGCTCATGCGCGCTACCAACGTCGCCGGATCCTGATAATTCATTACGCCGACATACAGGCCGCGCTCGGTGTAGAAAATGCGCGAGTGGGTCTCGACGGGTGCGGGCTCGAGGGTGTCAGGCTGGATGACACGCATGCCGTCGATCACAGGCAGTGTCTGCCAGACAGGTTCATCGAGATAGCCATCAAGGGTGATGTCGACCTGCTCGGCGGGGAGGCGCGGCAGCGTAGGCAAGGGTTCGGCCGCGCGGGCGGGGATTGCAGCAATGCCAAGGCAACAAACGCCGAGGACGGCGAGGCGGGAGTGTTGGGTCATGAGTGCTCTCTAATTCTTGTTGTTGGAGGGCGCCGAACATCGCGCCCCTGTCAGCCGCACGGCCGAGCCGGCACCGAAGGTAAAGCTGTTGCCGATGAACAGAACGCTGCCCTCGGCCAGTGTCTGGCCGGAAACGAGCATCAGGCCGATGGCCAGTCCGTGAAGTCCGCGCATGGAGAATTCCCCTCTTGTCATTTTAATTGTCGTCGTCAGGGCCGACGTCCGTGCGCTACTCTAACAAGATTGCGTCAGGCCTGTCGCTCATGGAATGATCCTCACGCCGAGGACTTCCATGACTACTAGCCAGCTCCCCATTTCAGACAGAGACCGCCACGCCCTCGAAGGCAATCTGCGGCGCTTCATTGTTTTCCGCCTGTTCTATTCGGCGCGATTCTATTACCCCGTCCTGACTATTCTGTTTCTCGACTACGGCCTGACACTGGAGCAGTTCGCCCTGCTCAACCTGGCGTGGGCGCTGAGTATCGTGGTGGCGGAGGTGCCCTCGGGAGCACTGGCGGACATTGTCGGACGCAGACGTCTGGTGATCTTCGCCGCTGTCATGATGGTGGTGGAGATGAGTCTGCTCGCTTTCGTGCCCATGGGGGCGTCGGGCCTGCTGTTCACGGTGTTTCTGATCAACCGGATCAGCTCAGGGCTGTCGGAGGCCGCAGCCAGCGGGGCCGACGAGGCTCTGGCCTATGACTCTTTGAAAGCGCTGGGGCGTGAAGAGCAATGGTCCCACCTGCTGGAGAAGACATCCCGGGTGGTGTCCATCGGCTTCTTCGTGACCATGATCCTGGGCGCCTTCGTATATGACCAGGCCCTGCTGAACCGCACACTGGCGTTCTTCAATCCCGACTGGGAGATCGCCCGTGAGACGGCGATTCGCCTGCCCGTGATCCTCACACTGCTCAGTGCCTTCGTGGTGCTCGCCACCGCGCTGGGGTTCCGCGACCCACCGACCGACCCGGTGCCTCAGCGGACGGCGGGCACGGGCGGACTCGGCGCGTTGCTGGAGGCCTTCCGGCAAGTGGGGCGTGCGGCACAATGGACACTGGGGCATCATTTCGTACTGTTCGTGATTCTGGCGGCGCTGGCTCTGGACAGCGTTGCCCGTCAGTTCGTGGTGCTGGCCAGCGAGTATTACCGGCTAATTGACATTCCCGTGTCGTGGTTCGGCTTCATCGGCGCGGGCATGTCGCTGTTCGGTATCATCACGGCGCGCCTCTCTCGTTACCTGGTCAACAGCCACACGCCCGCGTTCAACTTTGCCGTGCTGTCGAGCGTTCTGCTGCTGTCACTGCTGGGGCTGACTCTGGCTATGCCCGTCGCCGGACTGCTGTTCGCTATCGGGGCCTTCGCAGTGCTGGGCATGGTGCAGTTCCAGGCCAGCTTCTATCTGAACCGGGCGGTGGACTCGACCATCCGCGCCACGGTACTCAGTTTCAAGGGACTCGCATTGAATCTCGGGCTGGGTTTCGCCAGCCTGCTGTACACCGGACTTGTGGCCACCCTGCGTGCAAGGGAGACCGCTCTGCCAGACGCTGAGCTGCAAAAGCAGGTGTTCCTCGACGCCTTGTTGGCCTTTCCGCTCTATTACGTCGTACTGATGGTATTGATCATCCTGCTGGCGCGCAAAGAGAGCGGACTATGGACGCAGTGATACTGGAATGGCTGGAGAACAATCGCGAGTACGCGCTGTGGCTGGTGCCGCTGCTGGCCTTCGGTGAGGCCTGTGTGGGGCTGGGTCTGTTTGTGTCCGGTTTCCTGCTGCTGACGGTCGCCACTCTGCTGTACACGGGTGAGTACGCCACGCTGGTGCAGATCATTCCCTTGGCCTGGGCGGGCGCGCTGCTGGGGGATCACAGTGGCTTTCTGGTGGGAGCGCAGATCGGCCCGCGGTTCCATCACCTGCGGTTCGCCCAGCGCTACCGCCAGGCATTGCTCAGGAGCGAGGCGCTGGTGCAGCGCCATGGCTGCACGGCTATCTTTATCGGTCGCTTCGTGCCCGCCATTCGCAGCCTGGTGCCTGTGCTGGTGGGCATCAGCGGTTTTGCCCGTCTCCGTTTTTTACTGCTCGATGCGTTGGCCTGCCTGCTCTGGGCGTTGGCGCTGGGGGCTATCGTGGCGGGGCTCGGCGCCGTCTGGTGAGCCGGGGTTACCGGCGTGCAAGCAGTGCAGGACGCGCTGATTGCTGCAGTTGGTGCGGGCGGCGACTCTGCCGGAGCGCATCGGCGGAATAGATTGCCAGGGCCACCCAGATGCAGCAGAAGGTCAGCAGTTTGGCCGGGGCCAGGGTTTCCCCGAACAGCCAGACGCCGAATACGAACATGAAGCTGGGGCCGATGTACTGGAAGAATCCCATGGTGGAGAGCTGCAGCCGCCGCGCCCCGCCGATGAAGCACAGCAGTGGCACCGTGGTGATCACGCCGGCGGCCGCCAGCCAGAGATTGAGCGTCCAGGCATTGGCCAGCAGGTTCGTGGCGCTGCTGTCAGCCTGTAGCCACCAGTACCAGAGGGCAACAGGCAGCATCAGCAGCGACTCGATGAACAGTGCGCTGATGGCATCAATGTCCAATTTCTTGCGCAGCAGGCCGTAGAGCGCGAAGCTCGACGCCAGCACCAGCGCCACCCAGGGCAGTGACCCGAACGTGAGCAGCTGGATCAGCACACCGCTGCCGGCCAGCGCAACGGCAGCCCATTGCAGAGGCCGCAGACGCTCGCCCAGGAACACCATGCCCAGCAGCACATTGAACAGCGGGTTGATGTAGTAGCCCAGGCTTGCATCCAGCAGATGTGCGTTGTTGACGGCCCA
Organism: Gammaproteobacteria bacterium; assembly: GCA_030645995.1. Lineage (GTDB taxonomy): Bacteria > Pseudomonadota > Gammaproteobacteria > Pseudomonadales > Pseudohongiellaceae > UBA5078. The sequence continues at coordinate 6,311 of JAUSMU010000014.1, forward strand.
GATGAACAGCCCCCAGTTGCCGATCAGCAGCACCGAGGTCAGCAGCATCCACCCCAGCAGCCGCGCCGATCGCAGCACATCCCAAACCCGCCGCACCTGCTGACGCGCAATGAGCAGCACCAGCAGCAGCGCGAACGACCACACGATGCGGTGCATCACGATTTCGGCAGCAGGCAGAAAGTCCAGGGATTTGAAGTACAGCGGCGCCAGGCCCCAGCTGAAATAGGCGCCGGCGGCAAGCACGCCGCCGAGTCTCTGTTCCTGCGTGAGGGGCATGAGAGTTCTCCGACAAATGAGGCGCTGATCATGCCGGAATTGGTTGAATTTGCCTACTGCAGGCCCACTCCCACACAGACAGGCAAAAAAAACCCGCCGAAGCGGGTTTTTTTCTTGCAGACTTAAAGCAGCTGGGCTGGCTTACATCATGCCGCCCATGCCACCCATTCCGCCCATACCACCCATGTCGCCACCGCCACCACCAGCCGGCTTGTCTTCGACGATGTCGCAGATCATGCACTCGGTAGTGATCATCAGGCCAGCGACAGAGCCTGCAGCCTGCAGCGCGCTGCGGGTCACTTTGGCCGGGTCGATGATGCCTGCTTCAACCATGTCCACGTACTGGCCGGAAGCAGCGTTGTAACCGTAGTTGCCTTTGCCTGCCTTGACCTTGTCCAGCACGACTGACGGCTCATCACCGGCATTCTGCACGATCTGACGCAGAGGAGCAGTCACGGCACGCAGCAACAGGGCGATGCCCACGTTCTGGTCTTCGTTGTCGCCCTTCAGGCCTTCCACTTTCTGCAGAGCACGGATCAGTGCCACGCCGCCGCCGGGGACCACACCCTCTTCCACCGCAGCGCGGGTAGAGTGCAGTGCGTCTTCAACGCGGGCCTTCTTCTCTTTCATTTCCATCTCGGTGCCTGCACCGACCTTGATCACTGCCACGCCACCGGCCAGCTTGGCCACGCGCTCTTGCAGCTTCTCTTTGTCGTAGTCAGAAGACGTGTCTTCGATCTGACGACGGATCTGGCCAACGCGGGCTTCGATGATCTTGGAGTCACCAGCACCGTCGATGATGGTGGTGTTCTCTTTGGACAGAACCACGCTCTTGGCGTGACCCAGGTGTTCCAGAGTTGCGCTTTCCAGACTCAGGCCCACTTCTTCGGAGATCACAGTACCGCCAGTCAGCACGGCGATGTCTTCCAGCATGGCCTTGCGACGGTCACCAAAGCCTGGGGCCTTGGCAGCTGCCACTTTGACGATGCCGCGCATGTTGTTGACGATCAGAGTCGCCAGCGCTTCGCCTTCCACGTCTTCAGCAATCACCAGCAGCGGACGGCCGGACTTGGCTACAGATTCCAGCACCGGCAGCATTTCGCGGATGTTGGAGATCTTCTTGTCCACCAGCAGGATGAACGGGTTCTCGAGCTCGGCGCTCATGTTGTCCTGATTGTTGACGAAGTATGGGGACAGGTAGCCGCGATCGAACTGCATGCCTTCTACCACGTCCAGCTCGTTGTCAAAACCAGAGCCTTCTTCCACAGTGATGACGCCTTCTTTGCCGACTTTTTCCATCGCTTCAGCAATGATCGCGCCGATCTGCTCGTCAGAGTTGGCGGAGATAGTGCCTACCTGGGCAATAGATTTGGAATCGGTGCAAGGAATGGACAGTTTGCCCACTTCTTCAACCATGGCTTTTACAGCCTTGTCGATGCCGCGCTTCAGGTCCATCGGGTTCATGCCCGCGGCAACTGATTTGAGACCTTCGTTCAGGATGGCCTGGGCCAGCACTGTTGCAGTGGTTGTACCGTCACCGGCCACATCAGAAGTCTGGGAAGCGACTTCCTTGACCATCTGGGCGCCCATGTTTTCGAACTTGTCTTTCAGCTCGATTTCTTTGGCGACGGACACGCCGTCCTTGGTGACTGTTGGAGCACCGTAGGACTTGTCCAGAACCACGTTACGGCCTTTCGGACCAAGGGTTACTTTCACTGCGTCTGCAAGGATGTTGACGCCTTTGAGCATTTTCTGGCGCGCGGGATCACCGAATTTTACGTCTTTAGCCATTTTCTCTATTCCTGTGTTCTCAATAGTTCATTGTCGGTTGAGCGGAGACTCGCATGGAGGAGTCAATCCGCGAAAGCTGTTGTTTACGGCCGGGCCTGACGATCAGGCCAGGATCACGCCGTAGATCTCGCTCTCGCTAAGGATGAGCAGCTCTTCATTGTCGATCTTGACGGTGTTGCTGGCGTATTTGCCGAATACCACGATGTCACCGACCTTCAGGTCTACCGGACGCTTTTCGCCATTTTCCATGATTTTGCCCGGGCCTACTGCCAGCACTTCGCCCTGAGCTGGCTTTTCAGCAGCCGAACCGGGCAGTACGATACCTCCCGCTGACTTGGTCTCTTCTTCCTTGCGTCGTACTACTACACGGTCCTGCAACGGTCTGATTTTCATTGCTTTTTATCTCCTGACTCAAATGATTAGCGCTCTTGCGCCGCTGGCGCGCGAGCCCTGAAACTTAAACGGTGGACACTAGATGGGGCTGCGGCGTGGCATTTCAATGGCTGCCACAAAAAAAATTACAGATTTCCTCCTCTGAACCCAGTGGGAGCGTGCCTGCACGCGATTGAATTGGCAGTAAAGCCAATCGCGTGCAGGCACGCTCTCACGGGGTTACTCGTCGTCTTTCCCTAACTTTGGATTCGGACGAGGTTCGTCATCAACAACATCCCCCTCGATGATGTCGCTCTCATCGAAACGCGTCTCGCGGTACTGAAACTGACTGCCCATGCCGAATGGGCCGCCACTCATAAAAATACCACCGGAACGCAAGATGCGCCGGGCGATCGCCTTGCGCACCGGTGGCAGCAGCCCCAGGATACCCACGCTGTCGGTGATAAACCCGGGAGCCAGCAGCAGCGCTCCACAGAAGGCGATGATCATGCCCTCGACGATTTCCTGCGCGGGCAGCTCGCCACTGCGCAGTCGCTGCTGGAAGCGCAGCATCGTGCTGAAGCCCTGCCGACGCAGCAGAGTGATGCCGAGCACGGCAGTACCCAGCACCATCAGCACGGTATTCCAGCCGCCGATGCGCTCGCTGACTTCCAGCAAGAGCATGATCTCCACGAAGGGGATGATCACGAAGAAGAACAAAGAAAAACGCACTACTCTCTCCTCACACCAGCAGACTCGACATCACGCTGACGCCTTGCCACCATGAAGGCCAGCGCGATAGCGACCAGGCCAATGGCGAATGAATAAATGAAAAATGTCGCATACCCCGCGCCCAGTGCTGCAGGCGAAACGCTGGCCGTGGCCGCCCCGGTGGCCAGTGATTCCGGAGGCAGATCGGCAAACATCGGCATGAGACCTGCGAGCGGTCCACCCGCTTCGGCCGAGCGCGCGGACGCCTCTACAATGCGGCCACTCTGCGAAGCGACCAGCTTGCCGAGCAGTGCATACAGCGACGAAAACAACGCGTATTGCGTGGCGGTGAAACCAGCCGAGGTGAGCGAGGACATGTAGGCGATCAGCGCCGTGCCCGCGAATCCGGTCGCCAGGTTATCGATGCTGATCGACAGATAGAGTGCGCCAAGCTCCGGCCCCTGCGTCGCCAGCCACAGGAATACCAGATTCGAGAACGGGCTGGCAAATACACCAATCAACATCGTGCGCAGCACACCCAGCCGTGCCACGCAGAACCCCCCCACCGCCACGCCGGAAATCAGCGCCACCACGCCGAAGATCTTGCGCACCTGCGCGATCTCGCTAAGGGTAAAACCCAGGTCCAGATAGAAAGGCCCCATGAGGTTCAGCACGAAATCCGAAAGACGATACAGGCAGATTAACGCCAGAATGAGAGCACCGAGCCGCGTTCCGAAGCGCGCGAAGAAATTACCCAGCGGTTCGCCATAGGCCGTCTTCAGATGTACGCCGGGGCGAGTCTTCACGCCGGGCAGTGGCAGACATGCGAGTGCCAGCAGGCCAAGCCCCAGCAGCACCGCCGCCACCTGCAGATAGACACCACCGGGCACGGTTCGCCAGGCGACCAGCAACGCCTCTCCACTCTCCGCCGAAGCGCCGAGCAGGCGCAATACGTCCTGCAGCAGCACCGCGTTTCCAGACAGGCCGGAGCCCATGATGAGGGCCGCCACCAGAATCAATGCCAGTCGCAGCGCCCATTCCAGGAATTCAGTCAGTGGTCGGCTTGGCAGATCACTGGCCAGGCTCCCCAGAGGGCGGGGAGATACCTCGCTGACACGCTCGCGCGGCGCTAGCAGGACACCCACCATGCCGATGCCCATCAGCCCCGCCATGACGGCGTAGGAAAAATTCCAGCTGAACGCCTCCGCCAGAAACAGCGGCACGGCCCCAGCCACGATCATCGCCAGACGATAGCCCCACTGGTAAGCAGCCGCCATCGCACCGGAACGGCTTTCATCCACCGCCTCGATCCTCCACGCGTCGATGGCGATGTCCTGGGTCGCACCTGCGAAACCAACGAAGGCCGCGAGCGCGCCCACCCGCCAGATGCTGAGTTCAGGGCTCGACCCGGCAATCAACCACAAGCCGATGATGATCAACACCTGCATCGCCAGCATCCACGCGCGGCGCTTGCCGAGCAGGCGGTCGAGCACCGGCAGACGAATGCGGTCGATCAGCGGCGCCCAGACGAACTTGAGCGCATAGCTAAGAGTAGCGAGCGCAAAGATGGAGATGGTTTGCAGCGACAGGCCGGATTGGCGCAGCCAGACGGAGAGCGTGTCGAAAATCAGCAGGAAGGGCAGACCGGCAGC
>JAUSMU010000016.1 GCA_030645995.1 Gammaproteobacteria bacterium
AATTCCGCAATGCTCATTGGCGAAAGAGTTCAGCCAAACCAGGCGCCGAGGGGCCTCGATCTCGCGGTAATTGAATCTACCCCACATTACCGGTGCTTCCGGAAACTTCATTGCGTAGTGACAGAAACCACCGGGCCGGAACTCGAAGCGGCCGACCTCCAATGTGCAGCCCTTCGGCCCCCACCAGTGTTGCAACTGCTCGGCCTCGGACCACGCCTTCCAGACTCGGGCGAGGGGTTGGCGGATAAAGCGGACTATCTCGAATACGGTTGTGTCATTGTTGCTGGTCATGATGATGTCCTGGCGCGCGAGCGGCTGGATTGGGTTGGTCTGGTTGATCTGGTTGCGGCGCCTGAAGAAAGGCATCCAGGCGGTCGAAGCTCGCTTCCCAAAGTGTGGTGTACATGCCGACCCACTGCGCGATCTCCTGCAATGGGGCGGGTTCCAGGCGGCACGGTCTGGTTTGGGCAGCACGCCCCCGCGAAATGAGCCCCGCCTGCTCCAGCACTTTCAGGTGCTTGGAGATCGAGGGCTGCGTCATGTCGAAGGGTTCGACCAGTTGATTGACTGTTGCCTCTCCAGACGCCAGCCGCGCGAGGATGGCGCGCCGCGTGGGGTCTGCTAGCGCCGCGAAGGCGCGGTTGAGTTCATCGGAGTTCATTGCATAGCCTTTTCTGTATATAGCTGTCTGGCAATATAATGAGGCGACTGGAGCGTGTCAACTGCGGCATCAGCTGGGGAAGCGCGACGGCGTGCTTGGTGGCCCCTGCGTCTTGAACTATGATCGGCGCCATACCAATAGACTGGAGGCCGCGCGCCGTGATCAAGAAGGAAAACAACAATTACCGCTGGCGCTTCTTCCGCTCCGGGGGCTTCGATCAGGTCACCCTCGACAATGCCGAAGATCTGCGCAACCTCGGTCGCCTCGATCCCAAGCTGTGGACAGTGCTCAATTGCCCGACCACGGGGCTGGAGTTTGATGCGCGCACCGCGGCGCTGCTCGACAAGGAC
>JAUSMU010000026.1 GCA_030645995.1 Gammaproteobacteria bacterium
GCTTTGATCACGATAGGCCGTTCTGCCGTGCCGTCGGCGGTGAGATAGTAAGTGCCTTCGAAAGTCGTCGTGGCGTTGTAACGGGTGTTGTTGGCGTAGAACTCGTAGAAGTAGGCATAGGTGCCCGCGTGCACCAGAATCACATCACCGGGTTTGACGCGCGGTCTGCCACCGGGAGCCGAGTCGCCCGCGCCGCAGCGGTAGTTGTACGCGCACATGATGCCGGAGAACGAGGGCTCCTCGCGTGGGCCTTCGTAGGTGGAAGGGTAGACGTGATACACGGCACCTCCTTCTGCGGGCACTGGCTCGGGGCGGGTGCTTACGGTGACGATCTGCGTCGCCTCGCTGGCCGGACCAGCGACGCCATCGGGGTCACTCAGCTCAAAGCGCGCCTCGTAGGGCGTGCCCGGTTCGAGATCGAGAATGCTGCCCGCGAACATCGGCGGCGACACCAGATCCCAGATATTCTCCTGATAGACCTGCTCACCGTTCAGACGCAGCAGCGGCATGCCCGGCAACCAGTCGCTGTCGCCGACGCGGCGATAGGACACGGCCACTTCGGAGTTGCGATTCTCGTCGCCTTGAATGTGCCACTCGAAGCCGAGGTTGATCAGCGTGGGGTTGTTGATGACCAGCTCGCCGGGGCTGACCTGGTTAGTCGCTTGATCGGCGCCCTGTGCCCAGCTCTGCAGCGGGGTGAGGCAGGCCAGCATGGTCAGCAGCACACAGCCGCCGAGTGTCCTGCCAGGGTTGGTCAACATGCGCATGGGGATCTCCTTGTTTTTCTTGTTCGTTGTTGTTCGTGTTGGTTGCTGTGCGGATGGGCGGCAGTAAGCCACGCGGAGCAGGGGGCGGCAAGGCGTTTGCGGTGAAGTGCCAATAGGTGCTTTCTGCAGAACTGGTTGCCCGGGCCTTTGAGGGGCTGATATAAACCAGCCCCTATGAATTCATTCCTGACTGACATCAGCATCGGCACCGCCGTGTTCGCCTCGACCAACATCGACGACCTGTTTCTGCTGGCGGCGTATTTTGCCAATCCGCTCGTACGTCATCGGGCGATCGTGGCCGGGCAATTCCTCGGCATCGGCGCGTTGATTCTGGCGAGCGTGCTTGCGGCCGTGTTTGCGCTGGCATTGCCGGAGGGCTGGGTGGCGCTGCTGGGGCTGGTGCCATTGTTGCTGGGAGTCAGGGCGCTGCTGGCCTTGCGCTCGGCAGAGGACGAATCGGCCGACGCGGACAGCATTCAGAGTCACGCGCGTGGCTGGACTGCACAGGCGCTGTCCATCGCAGGCGTCACCATCGCCAACGGCGGCGACAACATCGGCGTCTATGTGCCGCTCTTCACGAACGCCATTGAATCCATCGTCACCTATGTGTTGATCTTCGCAGTGCTGACGGGCATTTGGTGCGCGCTGGGCCATGCGCTCGTCAGCCATCGCGTGCTGGGCACCGTCATCAAACGTTACGGCCACCTGGCGCTTCCTTTCGTGCTGATGGCGCTGGGGCTCTATATTCTCTCGGGCGCGGTGGTTCTACTGAGCTAAACGCGCGGGACTATGACGCTGACTTGCTAGAATCAGAGTCATGTACTACTCTCGTGACTATATGGCATGACTAGTCTGCAAAACGGAGGTGGATGATGAACACAGACCTGGTATCGAAATCACTGTTCAAGGCCAAGGCATTGGATTATCTGCGACGGGTGGAGGCGACCGGCGAGGCCGTGGTCGTCACGGACAACGGTCGGCCCACGGTTGAGATTCGGCGCTATCGATCCGATACACGAAGTCCGCTGGAGCGTTTACGTGGCAGCGTTGTTGCCTATCACGAACCGATGGAGTCTGTCTCTGAAGGGGACTGGGAAGCACTGAAGTGATCGTTCTGGATACTCATGTCCTGGTGTGGTGGGTTAACGGCGACGCTGGGCTCTCAGCGCCAGCCGAGACGGCAATTACAGAGGAGATGAGAAGCCCTGAGGGACTGATTCTAGTGTCTTCCATTAGCGCCTGGGAAATTGCGCTGCTCATTCAAAAGGGACGCTTGCAGCTGAGCACCAACGTGGACGACTGGCTCAGCGCAGTGCAGGAGATTCCTGCGGTGAGGTTTGTCCCTGTGAATAATGATATAGGCGTGCAGTCGACGAGACTCCCGGACGAATTTCACCCGGACCCTGCAGACAGGATAATTGTTGCCTTGGCTCGGCACATGTCGGCGCTACTGGTCACGGCGGATGCCAGAATCAGAGCCTATCCGCATGTCAGAACAATTTGGTAGTTCGTTGTTGAGCTGTGGGAGCGTACCCAAAGGGCATAAAGGCCCGCCCGCGACTGAATCTCGCACAAAAGAAATCGCGTGCAGGCACGCTCCCACAAAAGTTATGAGCGAGGTTTCTATGAAATTCCTGGTTTTTCTCGGCAGCGCCCGTCAGAGCACGCCGCCCGCTCCAGCCCGGCTTGGTCTGCGCGTCGCGCGTGCCTGTGTCATGCACTTTCAGCGTCATCACCCGGAGCATTCCGTGGAGCTGATCGACCCCTTGGATTTCACACTTGACGCCGTCTTCAAACCGCACTTCGCCTATGCGCGTGGCGCCGCGCCGTCCGATCTGCAGGTGCTCGCGGAGAAGATCAGCGCCGCTGACGGCTACGTCATGGTGAGCCCGGAATACAATCACACCATGAGCCCGGCGCTCGGGCATCTGCTCAACCATTTCGGCAGCTCGTCGTTTGCTTACAAACCGAGCGCGATCGTCACCTACTCGGCGGGGCAATGGGGTGGCGTGCGAGCGGCCGTGACGATGCGCAGTGTTCTCTCGGAACTGGGTTGTCTGCCTGTGTCGGCGATGATTCATGTGCCAAAAGCACAGGAGGCATTTCAGGAGGACGGTGAGGTGATGGCAGGGCAGGACGCACTGCGCTGGGCCGAATATCTCGGCAGGTCTTTCCTGCAGTTGGAGTGGTGGGCCACCGCGACAAAAGCGCAGCGCGGTCTCATCGATCCGCACAAGCTGGTGAAGGATTTCAAACGCGACCCGTCGCAGAGAAATGCACCGGGTTGAATTGCCCGTGTGGGAGCCTGCCCGTGTGGGAGCCTGCCCCGCAGGCGACAGATTTAGCAACTTCCTGTCGCCTGCGAGGCAGGCTCCCACAACGTTTCAGCGGGTGCTTATTCCAACGGCACCGCAATCGCGCGGAACGGCAGCAGCGCAGTGCCTGCCGGAGCACGCATCCCCGCGAACTGCGCCTCGACGACATAGGCAGTCTCACCCACCACAGTCACCGCCACAGCGCCGCCGGGGAAACCCTCTTTCAGGGTGGTCAGCTTCGCAGAATCTCCATCGATGAGCGCGTGCGACAGTCGTCCGCTTTCGCCACCCTCGACGATCAGCAGCTCATTGGCGCTGGTGCTGCGCATGCCGTCGGGACGCGAGATCGGACGGTCCAGCGTGATCTCCACGGTGTCGCCCGCCCCGCCGCCCGCTTCGATGTCCACCGCGAACAGTTTGCTGGTGGCCAGCGCGTTCACGAAGACGCGATCACCCAGCACGGCCACGCCGTCGAGCACATCGCCTGTCGCGCCGAACGCACCATCGCCGACCCACACTTCAAGCTCAGTGCCACCTGGCGCCAGGCGCAGCAGCTCCATGTTCGGCGTGTCAGTCGCGTAAGCAGCGCCTTCCGCATCCACGGCGATGTCATTGCAGCGCCCGCCCGCAGTCGGCAACTCATAGCTGCCCTTGGGCGCACCGGTGCTCAGGTCGAAGGCCAGCAGCGCCGAGGGTGGTGGGTTCGGTGTCGCTGGCGGGTTGGCAGGATTCGAGCAGACCCACAGCGTGTTGGACGCATCGTCCGCGAACACGCCGAGCACGCTCTGCAGTCCGCCCACGCCAGTGGCGATCCACGGCTGAGCATCGGTGCTTGCTGCGCCCGGCTGAGCGCGCAGCACAGCGGAGAGGCCGATGCTGCCGAAGTAGACAGTGCCGTCGGCGGCGGAGGTCAGGCTCTCGGGGAAAATGCGCTCGCCGAGAATCTGGATGTCCTGCGCGCTGGCAGTGTGAGCGGCCATCAACAGGCCAGCGGCGAGCACGCAGGCAGCACGTTTGGTGAAGGTGTTGGTCATGAGCTTCATTCCTTGGTTGGGTTGGGAAAAAGACGAGCGGGGCGTCGGCCATCCTGCGTGGTTGCGCCGATTATGGCCATGACAGATACTTCAGGGAAATCCTTTTGAGGGCAACACATGAATATTGCAGAAATTATCCCGCAGGATGATTGCGTCCTGCTTATCAAGTCAGACGATGGGCGAACTGGATACTTTGATGTGAAGCCTTATCTGGATTCAGGGGCCTTCTCGCCCCTGAAGGATGCCGTCGAGTTTCGTAAAGTCAGCAACGGAAAGTATTTCATTGAGTGGGGATGCGGCGCAGATCTTTCGGCTGACACGATTCAGGCGAGATGGGATGAGGTCGCAAGGAATGGGCGCGTTTGATAGACCCATTAGCTACTTGTCCTATGGCTGAGTCGACCAGCACGAGAGCTATATAGAGAAGAATTCAAATGAAAGGAATCAAAGCATTCTCACTCCTCACTTTCTGCGTGCTGTTCCTGTGCAGTTCAACCTTGCAGAGCACAGAACTCGCTATTGATAGTCTCGTCGAATTTGATCTGATTGGCATATATGACGTGGAAGCTGTGGAGACTGACCAGTTTGCGGAGGAAAAGTACCAGATCACAGCCGATGCCTCTGGGCATGTGTACACAGTGTCGGTGGCGGGCGGCCAGAGCCGACAAGGTGTGTCGCTATATCTCGGGCAGGCGCTGGTGAGTATTCCGGCAATACATGGCTATCAGCTGTTGTTCAAAACCGGGCCCTTTCCATATGGTTTCATATTCAAAAAGCCTCAAGGATATCTGATCGAGTACATGAAAGACCTTGATGGGGGTATAGGGGTGTTTATTCGCATAGAGACCGTGGACGATGACTATTTGACCGCCGTGCATGAGGCGCTGGATATCCTGTCGCGGTTTAGGCCAGCGGAATAAACTTCGTATTTAACCTCGCGCCTTGAATGTGATTTTTCTAAAGCCAGCAGAGCCTAAGATGCCCCCCCCCCCACCGCGCTTGATACTAAATTACGTCGTAGCCCGTTGCAGAGCTTCCTGTGCCCACGCATTGAGGCTCTTCCCTTCCGCTTCGGCACGCATGGCTGCCTTGGCGTGAATGCCGGGGTCAATTCTCAGCATCAACTTTCCAGAATACGGGCGCTGCGGTTTGCGATTCAATTTCTCGCAGGCCTCCAGATAGTCATCGACGGCCTCTTCAAATTCCTTCCTGAGTTCTGCGACAGATTCCGCGTGAAATCCGATCAGATCCTGGATGCCAGCTAAATGTCCCACCAGGCATTGATCTTCATCGCTGTACTCGATGCGAGCTGAGTAGCTTTTGTAGTGCATCATGTTCATGGTGCTATTCCAGCCTGATATAAGAAATCTTTGATCTTGTTTGGCTGGATGCTAGCAGTATCTGATAGCGCTTAAAAGTGAATCATCGTCTACACCTCTCTGTGCATTTATGAACCTCGTTGTTCGATAAGCCGGATCAATGAATTGGACAGAATTCGTGATTGGGCAATGTTGTGTACGGAATGTAAGTGAGAAGGTGCACAGGTTTTAGTGTGAGGACGATCGAAAGATGTTGGTTCTGAAGGAGTTTGAGATTCTGGGTGGGAATGTTCTTTTTGGGGGGCGGGACCCGCGCGTGGGCGCCTTCCGGGTGAGGCGACAGGAGGCATTCCAAATAAAGGGTTGTTTTGGTGGGGGAATCCGAGTTAGATTCCCGTCAAATAAACAAGTAGTGTGTGCGTGCACAAAATGCAAATGTTAGACGTCGGGAGATTGACGCAATGGCCAGTCGGGACAATTTTTCGTATGGGACGAAGCGCACCCTTGCAATTCGGGCCGCGCACTTCTGCTCGAATCCTCAATGCCTAAAGCTGACGGCTGGCCCTCATTCCGATCCGAATAGAAGCCTTGCAACAGGACATGCTGCACACATACATGCCGCCGCTGAAGGTGGGCCACGTTTCGATTCGAATCAAAGTCCCACCCAGCGCAAGGCAATAACAAATGGATTGTGGCTTTGCAGGGAATGCGGAGACATCGTCGACAAGGACGGTTCACCACATACCGCTGACCTTCTTCGTCAATGGAAGGCTGATCACGAGTCTATGATTTCCGAAGTTCGAACTAAGGGCTATGCCGAAAGCTTGGCGCTGCTTCAATCGCGCAGAGTGGAACCTGCTGTTGCAAAGAAAGTTATAGGTGCCCTAGAGGATCGACGAGCCCTTTGGCAAACATTCGATGCGGAGTTCCCAGATAGAGTTCGCCAGTCACTCGATGATCTGCGTTCACGTCTCGTGGGTCTTCGGTACGAGCTCGCCGATGGAAGCCCGTTAGATCAAATACTGCTCTCTCTTACAAAGACTATCCATACGTTCTTCAATACGGTTGAGAGCTCTGACCTAACGCAGCTCCGCTGCGACTCCACCAACCCAGAATGGCGCCGCTTTAGTGACGCTCTCGCCACACTTCGCAAGGCCATTGGGCTGCAAATCTCAAACCTAGCTGGTGTATACAACATCACATTGAGCGCAGATCTGGTCACCCTAGTCCCGCAGGTCGCCACGCTATGAGCCCTATGCCTAACCCTTCCATCAAGAGGACGCTTTCCGGCCTACGGCCTCCAAGCACCTCTTATGTCAAACGTTAGGGAGCACAATTCACCCACATGACTATTCTCATCCCCAATCTGGCTATCGCAGGCTATCGCAGCTTTGGAAAGCAGCCACAGTACTTCGAGCGCTTCGCGAAAGTGAACATTTTCATCGGCCAGAACAACGCTGGTAAATCAAATATCCTGCGGTTCTTGCACGAAATCTACCCGCAAGCTTCCAACCGAGAAGGACTAAAAATTGACTCTCTGGCGAAGCACCTGCCAGATCAACCACCAATCCTTCTCGGAATCGGCGAAGAGATCGACCGAACCGATCCCAATCGTCCTGTACTGCCGGACAACCACAGGCTAGTCACCGGGAAACAGAATGAACCGCAGAAAAGAGCGGCGGCCGCCATATTAGGAAAGCTCTTTTCCGAGAAGTCTCGACTGGATCAAACTGCTCTGTGCTGGACACTGCTGACTCTCCCTGATCGCAAGGACCATCAAGAATCTTGGTCAAAGGCCGCGAAGGCACTTCAGGACCAAGAGATGCAGCAGGTATGGGCCATGCTTACAGGAATGGGGAACGGCGACCGAAAGAACAACTGGGAGCCCGAGGTGCTGCGAAGAATGCCCGCAGCTCCAATATCGATCAAGACGCAATTGATTCCAGCCATTCGCCAAATCGGCATCAAGGGCAGCACTTCGGATGCGTTTGACGGCACCGGAATAATAGAACGTGTTGCGAAACTCCAGAATCCTGACGTACACAGCCAAACGAGTCGCCGAAGCTTCAATGCAATCAGAGACTTCTTGCGCGATGTCATCGACAGACCAGAGGCAACGATCGAGGTCCCATATGAACGGGACACTATCTTGGTCCATATGGATGGCAAAGTACTTCCGATCGAATCGCTCGGCTCTGGCATTCACGAAGTCATAATTCTGGCCTCAGCTGCAACCGTCCTGCAGAATCACGTAGTCTGCATTGAGGAGCCAGAGCTGCATCTCAATCCGATTCTTCAGAAAAAGCTGCTTCGCTACCTTTCGCGCCAAACCCAGAACCAATACTTCATCACAACTCACTCTGCGGCGCTGATGGACACACCCGGCGCAGAGGTCTATCACGTCCGTTTAAGCGGTGGTGCTTCCATCGTGGAACGTGCAACCAGCAATGAACATCGATCTGCGGTTTGCGAAGATTTGGGATACCACCCGTCGGATCTGCTGCAGGCAAACTGCGTCGTTTGGGTAGAAGGACCCTCTGACCGTATTTACCTGAATTGGTGGCTGAGGTGTGTGGCCCCCGAGCTGTTCGAGGGCATTCACTACAGCGTTATGTTCTATGGCGGGCGCCTCGCAGCACACCTTTCACAAGCTCCGGACAGCTCGGAGATCAAAGACTTCATCTCTCTTCGACGCCTGAACCGAAGAGGTGTGATGATTCTTGATAGTGATCGTGACAAGCCGCATACGTCCATAAACGCCACTAAGCGGCGTCTACAACAAGAGTTTGATTCTGGCCCGGGGCATGCGTGGATAACAGACGGGCGCGAAATTGAGAATTACCTACAACCCACCCAGGTAACAAAGGCGATCTCCGCGACTCACCCTAAAGCAACCCAGATCGCAGGATCGGGGAAACATGCCAGTCTTCTGATGATTCAATCAGCGAAAGGAAGGCAAACAGTAGCATCAAAAGTCGAAGTGGCCAGGTATATTACTGAGCACTTCGAGCCCGATTTAGGCACACTCGACTTGAAGAAAAGAGTCCTTGCGTTGCGGAAATTCATCCTGGACTCAAACCCGAAAATGGGCCCAGTCGCCAGTGCGCCCGCTTAGCTCGAACGTTAGCATCTTCAGCGCGGAGTCATATGAAAAAGGAAATTCCTGCTCCCGTAATTGCGATTCTCGCCGAGTGGCTGCCTGCCTTTGAAAGTCACGCAGGTTTGGACAGCCTTTTCCTATATGCAGATGCTCCGGGCGATCCTCCTGAAGGTTCAAAGCCTACAAAAACGCAAGCATGGCTGAGAAGAACCAATAAGGAAACGAACTTTCCGCTAAAGGTTCTCGGAAAGTTAATCGAAAGCTATATGGAGCTTCCGATTGAAAAGGAGATTGAAACCGACTTCTTGGGTAATCCGGTCCCGAACTCTAAGCTGGACTTCAAGAGGAAGCTAATCACGGTTCTTGAGAGATGTAACCTTACATACATTCAAGGTGGGCACATCTCCGATGGCCGATCTATGCCAAGCAAATCGCTGTCCGAAGTAATTCGCGATAGGGAGATTCCGACGATCGAGGCTGAATTCACCAGAGCTCTCAGCAATATAAACTCTAATCCAAGAGAAGCGGTCTCCGCGGCTTGCAACATTCTGGAGTCTGTCTTTAAGGTCTATATCGAAGACGAGAAGCTCGAAATGCCCCAGAAAGAAGATCTTGGTGGTGTGTGGCGGGTTGTTCGTGAGCACTTAGGATTTACGCCGGGTGGAATTGCTGACAATGACCTAAAGAAAATTCTCACAGGTTTGCTGTCCATCGTCGATGGTATCGGGGCCTTCAGGACGCACGTGAGTTCGGCTCACGGACAGGGGAGAAAGAGCTATAAACTAAAGCCTAGGCATGCAAGGCTCGCTATAAACTCCGCTCACACTTTGGCATTGTTCGTTATCGAGACATGGGATGAGAAAAAGAGTGCGTCACGCTAACAAGCCGACCCTGAGCGACAAAAGTGTGTCGTCAGGTCTTTTGCAAAGAGCGCAAAAGCCAGGCCAAAATACATTCTCGTCAGATCAGGGGCGTTGGCCAGTCGCAGCGGAGGGGCTGTGAAGATTCTCGTAGACAATGAAATTCAGCGTGCAGTACTCGACTGCAAGCCTTCCAAAATTGCCGTTGCTTACATCGGCGCTGATTGGCAGATTTTTATACCCGATTCTAGTTATTTGGGGGCGATAATTGTTTCGCCTACCTTTGGTAGCAATCCTTGGGCAATCAACGATCTCGTAAAAAAAGTAGGTTGGGACAGACTTTTCTTTCTCGACGAACTACATACGAAGGCGTATATCGGCGAAAAAACGGCTGTCATCGGCAGCGCCAATCTGACGCGCAATGGGCTTGGGGCTGAAGGCCTAGCCGAGCTTTGCGTGGAGTTTAACTCTGAAGAAAGCCTAAGAAAAGTTAACAGAATCTTCGATGATCTGAAGAAGCGAGCTCAAGAGCAGTACCCAACAACTGAGGCGAAGCAGGAGAGGACAAAAGAGCTTGAGAAAAGTTGGGGGGCGGCGATTGCAAACAGAATTGTGAAAGTCGAGAGCAGGAAGAAGAGACCGTTCATAGATTTTGAACTACTAGGGAACGACCATTTCTATGTACTCTGGTATCAACCGGTGGACTGCGTGTATTCAGAAGAAGTAAAGGCAATACAATCTCTGATGACTGACGAAATGCATTTCGCAATCAGTGATGAGCCGGAGAAGAATAAGTGGGCGCTCGTGTGGCGAATCACGGATAGGTCTAAGCCTCACAAAAGTGCGAAGCCACACTGGCTATACATTCACGAAGTCTTTGAGGATGGCGTAATAGACCAGGGCTATGAATATCCAAAGTGCGCTATGCAACGAAAAGACTTAGAGGTTCCGCCACCTCCTTTCGAGCTGACGGGCGATGTGGTGGCAGCCTTTAAGGCAACTGTGCAAGAAGAATGCGTAGCGGAATATCTTATTCAAGATGGGAAAGACATCTTTAATCTTGCATATTCACAAAGGGGAATGCCCCTGCTGATTGGCAAGATGAAGGAGTATATGGCTAATAAGGCAAATTAATCCGACGGGAGACTTCCCTCGGTTCAGTTGAGACCCTCCCTAACCGTCAGAAGCCATAAAGTGAAGAGGATGTTTTGAATATCCCATTTTCAGGCGGCTGCGCCTGCGGTGCCCTACGCTACGAGTGTTCCAGCGAGCCATTGGCAATGCTTAATTGCCATTGCCGCGATTGTCAGCAATCCAGCGGAGCGCCGTTCGCCTCTGGCGTAGTTGTTCCTACAAAATCCATTAAAGTCACGGGCTCACCAAAAACATACTCCGTTCTTGCATCCAGTGGCGCTAAGACAACCCGAAGTTTTTGCTCAACCTGCGGGAGTCCCTTGTTCACAACCGGCGAAGCGATGCCAGATTTCACATCCATACGCTTCACAACGTTTGATGATCCCAGCGATTTTAGTCCGGCGTTGGACATTTGGACGTCAAGCGCAGTGTCGTGGGTTTGTTTGAATCAGGAGTTGCCACATTTTCCGCAGTCGCCGATGCCAGGCACAAACCAGTAACGAGATGCTAGTCGTGCTCGCGTTCATAGCCTTCTACCAGAGTGACCATCAGGTCCAGTCTGTCACCCTCAGACGTACCAGCCTCTGCCCTCATCAGTCCATCAATCTCTTTCAGCGCTGAGGATACTCAGCCTCTGTACCCATATCCAGCTCTCCTCTTTCAACTCACCTGAACATCGACCCGCCAAGCTTAATCCACCCACACCCCGGAGCAGAAACCCCAGTCGACGTTCTCCACGATCACTGCGTTGAGCCCGCCCCACCCGCAAGAAATCTATTCCCGCCAGACCTTGAATCCCACCCCCAAGCCGCCATCTAATACCCCCACCAAGCCGCCCCCGATGCGGCGCCAAACAGGAGCCTTTTCACCATGAACACACGCCAATACTGGCTTCCCTTCGTCGCGCTTTTGGGCCTGCAGCTGGCCACCGGCAGCGTGATTGCGCAGCAGGATTACGCCACCTTCAAAACCGATGATGAGGCGAACAATATCGAGGTCTTCAAGCAGGCCAGTCCGTCGGTGGTATATATCACCAACTCGCGGCTGGTGCAGCGCTCGTTCTATTCGCTGAACCCGCAGGAGGTGCCCCAGGGCAGCGGCTCGGGGTTCGTGTGGAGCAAGGAAGGCTATGTAGTCACCAACTTCCACGTGATTCAGCAGGCCTCGCGGCTGACGGTGACTCTGCAAGATGGCAGCGCCTATGACGCGGAAGTGGTGGGGTACGAACCGGACAAGGATCTGGCAGTGCTGCGTATCGATGCACCTGATGAAAAGCTGACGCCGATACAGGTTGGCGATTCGTCGCTGTTGGAGGTGGGACGCAAGGTGATCGCCATCGGCAACCCGTTCGGGCTGGACACGACGCTGACGGTCGGGGTGGTGAGCGCGCTGGGTCGTGAGATTGATTCGGTCAGTCGTCGCAAGATTCGTGATGTGATCCAGACCGATGCCGCGATCAATCCTGGCAACTCCGGAGGTCCACTGCTCAATTCATTGGGCCAGCTGGTGGGCGTGAATACCGCGATTTACAGTCCGACCGGGGCCAGCTCTGGCATCGGTTTTGCGATTCCTGCCAACACGGTGAAAAAGATCGTGCCGGAGCTGATTACCTACGGGCAGGTACAGACGCCAACGATGGGCATCTCGGTGCTACCTGCGCAATACGCAGATTACTATCGGCAGAATGCGCAGATTGTGGGCGTGGTGGTGATGGATGTGATCGAGGGTGGCGGTTCGAAGCGGGCTGGCATGCGTGGTCTGCGCGAGACCAATCAGGGCATCCTGCTGGGCGACGTCATCACGGCGGTTGAGGGTGAGGAGATCAGCAACGAAGACGATCTGCTCAATGCGCTTGAGAATCATCGGGCTGGCGACGTCGTCACCGTGACCACCAGCCGTGATAGTGAGATGCAGACCTACGAGGTTGAGCTGCAAGGGACTGTGGGAGCGGGCCAGCCCGCGATTAACTGAGTAAATTTGGGGTCAGGGAGAAATTTGGGGTCAGAGTAAAAATACAGCCTGTATTTTTACTCTGACCCCAAATTTCTAACGGGTCGCGATGTCGGTGCGGCGTTTGGCAACGGCGGCGCGGACCTGGTTCGGGGCCGTGCCGCCGACGTGGTTGCGGGCCTGCACCGAGCCTTCCAGGGTCAGCACCTTGAACACATCGTCGCTGATCTGGGCAGAGAACTGCTGCAGTTCAGCCAGCGACAGCGCGCTCAGATCCTTCTTCTGCGCGATGCCATAGGCGACTGACTTGCCCACGATCTCATGGGCGTCGCGGAAGGCGATGCCTTTGCGGACCAGGTAGTCGGCCAGATCGGTCGCGGTGGCGTAGCCCTTGAGTGCGGCGTTGTAGAGATTCTCCTTCTTCGGCTTGATCGCGGGCACCATGTCCGCGTAGGCCTTCAAACAGTCGCGCACCGTGTCGATCAGGTCGAACAGCGGCTCCTTGTCTTCCTGTTTATCCTTGTTGTAGGCCAGCGGCTGCGACTTCATCAGCGTCAGCAGCGCCACCAGATGGCCGTTGACGCGGCCAGTCTTGCCACGCACCAGTTCGGGCACGTCGGGGTTCTTCTTCTGCGGCATGATGGACGAGCCGGTGCAGAAACGGTCGGGCAGATCCACGAAGTCGAACTGCGAGGACGTCCACAGCACCAGCTCCTCGGAGAAGCGTGACAAGTGTGTCATCAGCAGGCTGGCGCAGGCGGCCAGTTCGATGGCGAAGTCGCGGTCGCTTACCGAATCCAGCGAGTTGCGGGTGGCGGCGGTGAAGCCGAGCAGCTGGGCGGTGTATTCGCGGTCGATCGGGTAGCTGGTGCCAGCCAGTGCGGCGGCGCCCAGCGGGGAATAATTCAGACGTGTGCGGCAATCCTGCAGGCGGCTGAAATCACGCTCCAGCATCTCGTACCAGGCCATCATGTGGTGGCCGAAGGTGATGGGCTGGGCGGTCTGCAGATGGGTGAAGCCGGGCATGATGGTCTCGGCTTCGCGCTCGGCCACATCGAGCAGCGCTTGCTGCAGACGGGTCAGTTCCTTGCCGATGGTGTCGATCTCGTCGCGCACATACAGACGAATGTCGGTGGCGACCTGGTCGTTGCGCGAGCGGCCGGTGTGCAGCTTCTTGCCGCTGATGCCGATGCGCTTGGTTAGCTCGGTCTCGATGTTCATGTGGACGTCTTCGAGCGCCACGGACCATTCGAAGCGCCCGGCCACGATGTCGTCGCGGATGCCTTCGAGGCCGTTGATGATGTCCGTGACTTCCTGCGCCGTGAGGATGCCGACCTTGCCGAGCATGGTGGCGTGGGCGATGGAGCCGTTGATGTCATGGTGATAGAGGCGCTTGTCGAAGGTGACGGACGCGGTGAAGCGCTCCACGAAGGCGTCGGTGGGTTCGCTGAAGCGGCCGCCCCAGGGTTTGATCGCGTCTTGTGTCTTCTCGCTCATAGTCCTTCTCTCACTCATGTCGTCTGGCGCTCAGGGGCGGCGATTATAACAACATAACGCCCCTGTGGGAGCGAGCGTGCTCGCGATTGAGTGGAGCGGCACTGCTTATCGCGGGCGGGCCCGCTCCCACACAATTGCGAGCACGGCCCGCTCCCACAGGGCTGGGTGCGGTGTTTTGTCGCATTGTGCTTTGGGTGGTGTGACGCAATGATTGCCCGGTCAGCCACACATCACAGGAAACAGGACGATGAAGCAATATTTCAAAGCAATGACACCCGCCCTCGCAACAGCCGCATTGCTCGGCATTGGACAGACTGCGTTGGCCCACACCAGTCTGGAAACCTCGACAATGTCGGAAGGGGTCCGTGTCGTCAACAACGTACAGATTGGTCATGCCTGCAGTGCCACCAAGCGCGTGATTGCCACTTCGGTGGTGTTTCCAGATGGAGCCGACTCCATCATCACGGCAGGTGGACAAACCTACACCGGACTGCTGACAGACTTCGTTTCCAACTGGGGGCCGAACATCCAGCCGCTGTACTCCCGCTCTGCATTCGATGAAGTCGATGAAAAGTACGGATCAACTGGCAGTAATGTCGTAGGTCTCTGGGCAGGCGGCGGCCCGGGAATGCCCAACCACATGGTCGCCTATGTGCCGTTTCGCGTGAACGCCACCAACATTGTGCCCACTTCCTGTGCGACCAGCGTGCGCTTTACTGTCAACATCGTGGACATCTGCAATATCACCAAAGTGGCCGATCTTCATGCCGAGGGTGCCGATGGTCCCTCCGCAGAATTCTGGACGCAGGCGGGCCTGGGTACCCCTTTCGATGCCCCGACTGCCGCTGCGGCGTCCCTGACGATCACCCGTAATTTGACCACCAATCCGTTGCCGACATCCTGTGGCACGGGGATGGCGGTTACTGTGTCGCCCTCTGCGGCACAGCTGACTCGCGACATGCCGATCAAGTACCAGGGATTGCAGGTTTGGCCCGCGCCCTGAAAGCCGGTATGCTGGCAGGATTGAACAGGAGAGAGGTCGTCGATGAAATCCACATTGCTCACTTTGCTGCCAGCCGTCTTGCTGGCGGCGTTGCTTCCCGCCGGTCAGGTCTTTGCTCATGGGGGTGGCGCTGTCATGGATGCGGCTGGCAACAAGGCCAGCTTTACCGGGCTGATCCGCGTCACCTGCTTTGATGACGGTGCCGGTCCTGCTCAATACCTGATGGCCAGAGTGCGGGACAACTCCGCTGCACAGGTCGGCATGCTGGTGAGCCTGCAATTGCTCAAAGGACTGCGTGCCACCAGTGTCACTGACCCTGTGTCAGGCAATGCGGACTACAGTCCCTACGCGGTGCTGGCAGCCGGTAACGGTGTGTATCAGCTGCTGCTGAACAAGAGCCTGGCCGGGGCTCGCAGTTTTGACCTGGAGTGGCACTGCATGACAGCGAACAACGACCACACCGGCACCGAGGTCATCGTGGATCAGTTCGAGTGAGGAGAAGCGCGTGAAAAGGCTGCTGGTGATACTACTGGCCTTGTTGGCCCTGCCGCTGACCGGTTGCGTCCACGTGCAACCCTGGGAACGTGGTGTGCTTGCCAAACCTCACATGGCACTGGAGGCGACGCCGATGCAGAACACCATCCGCTCGCACACCTATGAGAGCCGCGAGGCTGCAGCCAGTATCAACAGAGCGGGAGGCGGTGGGGGCTGCGGCTGCTACTGAGTTTCCGAATTGACCGTGACAGTCTCTTCACATTCCTCGCCTGCTGTACAGAACCCTCTGGCGCCCCCTGCCGACAGCAGCGTGGGCAAAACCCGGCTGCAGGCACTCAGCTCTGCGGCGCTGTTGTTGCCAGGACTTTTACTACCAGCACTGCTCCCAGGAATCGTCTCTACGGCGCAGGCTGCAGACGCCGGGGCGGATGGTGTCAGTCTGCAGTTCAGTCAGTACAAGGAAGGCAAGCGTGAGCTGGTCGACGCCCACAGTCAGTTGCCAGCACTTAACGTCGATGTGGTGCATGGCAGCGTCAACGTGCATCTGCAGGATAGAGTCCGCTTCACTTTCGGTTATACCCAGGACACCTGGTCCGGGGCGACGCCCGTGACAACGGCGCCACTGGTCACCAACCCCAATCGTGCACTTCTCAGGAATTCCGCCACTGGCGTGGTCGTCGCTGGCGCCTCTCCCTACGTCAACAATCAGCTGTTGCTGGATGCCGAGCGCCGTCCGTTGCGTGTGAGTCCAGGTGTTGGCGGCGGTACCGAGATCGATACTCGGGCGGTTCAGGTGCTCTCCTCGGCCTCCCCGGAGTCACGGGATCAGGCCGATTTCAGTCTTGCCTACGACTGGGACGAGGCGGCCTTGGAAGGGGGCACCGGTATTTCGCAGGAGAACGATTACGAATCCGTCTATGGCAATCTCAGTCTGCGCCTCGATTTCAATCAGAAGCTGACCAGCGTCACTCTGGGTAGCGGCTATACCCGCAGTCAGGCCAGTGCCATTCTGGACCCCGATCTGCTTCCCTATCTCAATCGCACCGCCTACCAGCAGGACATTAAGCGGCAGCGTGGTTCCGAGATACTGCAGGGGGACCGCCGGGACTGGACCGCACACGCAGACCTGACGCAAGTGATCAATCGCGAAACCCTGCTCAACGTCGGGCTCGGCTACACCCATTCCAAAGGCTTTCTGGAGAACCCTTACAAGGCGATGACGGTGCTGTTTGTCGACCAGGCGCAGTTGCGGCCCAATGGTGGCGCCAATCTGCCAGTGAACGTGCCGGTGACTGCCGACATGCGGGTGTTGCTGGAACAGCGTCCGGACCAGAATCGTCAGCTCGCTTTCAACAGCAAGCTGGTGCGCTATGTAGAAGGGCTTGATGCGGCGTTGCATCTCTCCTACGGCTATTCACACGATGACTGGAGTGTCAGCGCACACACACTGGAGGTGGAATGGATTCAGCCGCTTGCTGGCGGTTGGCAGATTGCGCCACGGTTGCGGTACTACAGTCAGAGCGAGGCGGATTTCTACCAGACCTATCTGGTGTCTGAACAATTCTACCGGCGCTTTGATCCCGATAATCCAGAGCGACTGCAGGTGTTTGACCCAGGTTTGTTGCCGGAGCATTTTTCCAGCGATCACCGCCTCTCCGGTTTCGGTTCTCTTAGCGCGGGCCTGACCCTGAGCAAGGAGATCACGCGTGGACTGGTGTTTGAATCCGCACTCGAATACTACCGCCGGGAAAGTGATCTGGCGCTGGGTGGCGGTGGCGGCAGCCCTTATGCCGATTTCGATTTCCGTATCATCAGCGCCGGCCTGTGGCTGGATCTGGACGCTGCCAGCCTGCGCGCACAGCGGCGCGCTCTTGCCATGGAAGGCGAACATGCCCAGCATCAGGGGATGCATGCAGGACACTCGACCAGCACTGGTGTGATGTTCGGACACCTGCTGCCCAACGCTGGGGATTTCATGCTGGCGTATCGTCATGCCTTTTCCCGGCAGGTCGGCAGTCTGCTCGCAGGCAGCCATGGCGTGAGTGACGCCGAGATTGTCAGTCAAGGCTGCAGTGCGCTCACTCAATGCCGCTATGTGCCCACCTACATGAACATGAAGATGCACATGATCGAGCTGATGTATGCACCGTCGCCCTCGCTGACGTTGATGCTGATGCCGCAGTTCATGGATATGGACATGAACCTGCGCGAGCTGGTCGGGCGACCTGCAGCCGTGCCGGGCGTGCACGAGCACACAGGCATTGGCGGACACACGTCTGGAGGAATTGGCGATACCGTGATCGCCGGGCTATTCCAGCTGCGCGAAACCAGCAGTTACAGTCTGCATGCCGGGCTTGGCGTCAGCGCACCAACCGGAGAGGTGGGCCTGGAGTTGCGGCGTATGTTCCGCATCGATGGCGGCCTTATGCACTTCGATATGCAGACGGGCAGCGGGACCTGGGACATCTTGCCCAGCCTGACCTACACAGGACAGGGCGAGCGCTGGCAATGGGGAGCGCAACTTAGTGGCGTGCTGCGGCTGGAGAGTCGCAACGAGTCAGGGTATCGTCTCGGCAACTCGGCGCAGGTCAACAGCTGGACGAGCTATGGCTGGCATAGCGGGGTGTCTGCGACGCTGCGGGGTGTCTATACCCATCGGAGTGCGATCCACGGAGACTTCAATGAATTCAATGCCCAAATCGGACCGATGGATTTTCCCCGCAATCAGGGCGGGCGCTTTGTCGATCTGGGCGTCGGGCTTTCCTACACGATTCCGGCGGGCCGTCTGGCGGGCAACAGTCTGGCGCTGGAATGGCTGGAACCCGTGCACGAAGACGTCAATGGATTCCAGTTGGCACGCCATGGTGCTGTCAATGCCAGCTGGCAGTTTGCCTTCTGATCGGTCCGCTTCAATAGAGGTTCCCGCGATGGGTCTGAACACGTGAAGCTCTGGCACTTCCCTTTTCATGCAATGGGCACGCCCTGCGAGCTGCAGCTTTATGCGGCGGAGCGCAGCCGTGCTCAGCAGGCTGCAGACGCGACGCGGCAGGATGTGTTGCGCCTCGAAGCTCGCTATTCACGTTATCGCGACGACAGCCTGCTTTCGGCCATAAACCGGGTTGCCGGGGCTGGCGGCCGGATTGAGGTGGATGCAGAAACCGCAGGGCTGCTCGATTATGCGACCACCTGTTTTGAGCAGAGTGATGGGCTCTTCGACATAACTTCCGGCATTCTGCGGCAGGCTTGGAATTTCAAGTCGACGGCATTGCCGGAGCCGCAGTTGGTGCAGTCATTGTTGAATAAAGTGGGTTGGCAGCGAGTGGGTTGGAGCGCCTCCGTGCTCAACTTCAGCGTGCCGGGCATGGAGCTGGATCTTGGCGGGGTGGTCAAGGAATATGCGGCTGACCGTGCCGTTACCCTCTGCTTCGAGGCGGGCATTCGGCATGGCATGGTCAATCTCGGCGGCGACATTCGCATCATAGGGGCGCACCCCGACGGGAGTCCCTGGCGCGTGGGGATTCGTCATCCCCGGGAGCCGGAAGCCCTGTTGCAGACTCTCGAACTGCACATTGGCGCGCTGGCCAGCAGTGGTGACTATGAGCGTTGCATTGTGGTGGGCGACAAACGCTATGGACACGTCCTCAATCCCAAGACTGGCTGGCCTGTGGAACATCTCGCAGCGGTCAGTGTGGTTGCGGAGTTTTGCGTGATCGCGGGCAGCGCCTCCACCATTGGCATGCTCAAGGAAGCCGCAGGTGTACAGTGGC
The DNA here is from genome assembly GCA_030645995.1 of Gammaproteobacteria bacterium. Classification (GTDB taxonomy): domain Bacteria; phylum Pseudomonadota; class Gammaproteobacteria; order Pseudomonadales; family Pseudohongiellaceae; genus UBA5078. Next base: position 19,242 of record JAUSMU010000026.1, read on the forward strand.
TGCAGGAGTTGGGCTTGCCTCACATTTGGGTTGGGGTCGATGGAACGGTGGGAGTGTACGCTCCCACAAGGCCCACTCCCACAGGGGAAATTTCATTGCCGTTGACGTAGAATCGCCCCAAGCAATCCATTCAGCACAAGACCGACCAGGGAAACAGACAGATCATGGCAGTAGACAGGATTCGCATCGCCACGCGGGAGAGCCCGCTGGCCCTGTGGCAGGCAGAGTACGTCAAGAGTACGCTTCTGGCGTTGTACCCCACGCTCAGCGTCGAGCTGATTGGCATGACGACCCGTGGCGACGTCATCCTCGACTCACCGCTCTCCAAGATCGGCGGCAAGGCGCTGTTCGTGAAAGAGCTGGAAGTGGCTCTGCTGGAGGGCGCGGCGGACATCGCGGTGCACTCGATGAAGGACGTGCCGATGGAGTTCCCGGAAGGGCTCGGACTGACCGTAATCTGCGAACGTGAAGACCCGACCGATGCCTTTGTCTCCAACACCTATGCCCGCCTCGAAGACCTGCCGCAGGGTGCCCGCGTGGGCACTTCCAGCCTGCGTCGGCAGTGCCAGTTGCGCGCCATGCGACCGGACCTGCAGATCGGCGATCTGCGTGGCAACGTCGGCACACGCCTGAGCAAGCTGGACCGTGGTGACTACGACGCCATCATCCTTGCGACCGCCGGGCTGGTACGCCTCAAGCTCGCCGAGCGCATCCGCCAGCGTCTGGACACTCGCACTTCATTGCCCGCAGGTGGTCAGGGTGCCGTCGGTATCGAGTGCCGGGTGGCGGACAAAGACGTGATCGCACTGCTGCAGCCGCTTCATCATCAGGAGACAGCCGACCGCGTGATTGCCGAGCGTGCCGTCAACACGCACCTGCATGGGGGTTGTCAGGTGCCTATCGCCTGTTTCGCCGAGGTCGAGGGCGATGATCTCTATCTGCGTGCACTGGTTGGCGAAGCGGACGGACAACGCATTCTGCGCAGCGAGATGCGCGGCCCGCGTGCCGCAGCCGAGCAGCTGGGCATCGCTGCAGCTGAAGCACTGCTGGCGCAGGGCGCCGACAAGATTCTCAAGGCTCTGCATGATGACACTGCGGTGGTGTCTGCATGAACGTGACGGCCGGTACGCAACAGGCGACCGGTGCGACGGCAAGTGCTTTGCCGCTAGCCGGATTGAGCGTGTTGCTGACCCGGCCAGCGGGGCAGGCCGATAAACTGGCCGCCGCCATTCAGAGCCTCGGCGGGCGGGTGACGCCGTTGCCATTGCTCGCGATTGAGCCGATCACTGAGCGTGTCGCTGTCGAGCGACTCAAGACTTTCATCATGGCGTTGGACAATTACGACGCCGCGATCTTCATCAGCACCAATGCCGCAACGCTGGGGCTGGAGTGGATCGAGAATTATTGGCCACAGTTGCCGGTAGGGCTTGAAGCCTACGCCGTGGGGCCTGGCACCGCAGAGATTCTTCGTCAGTTGCCGTGGCCAGTGCACTGCTCCAACATAGGCGTGACCAGCGAACATCTGTTAGTACTTCCGGGCTTGCAGGATGTCGCCAGCAAGCGCATCGCCCTGTTCAGAGGACAGGGTGGCCGCGAGTTGCTGGCCGAGACACTGCGTGAACGTGGTGCCCGAGTGGACTATCTGGAAATCTATCAGCGGCGTGTGCCCGAGTATTCGCGGGCGGTCGTGTTGAAACTGATCGATGACAACGCTATCAACGCAGCGATAGCCACCAGTCAGCAAATTCTCGACAGTCTCGTTGCGCTGCTGAGCGTGGATGGTGGTCTGCCACAGACGCTGCAGAGTCTTTGTGTGATAGTGCCCTCGCACCGTGTGCGAGAACACGCGTTGGCAGCGGGCTTCAAGCAGGTCATTGACGCCGGTGGCGCTGCTGACAAGGCAGTGCTGACCAGTCTGCAGCAGTGCCAGGCTGTATCAGTAATCAAGAAGGAGTCAACGTGACAGAGGCGAAAATCGACAGCGGTTCAGGAAGTGCGGCGCAAGGTGAGGCACCCGGCACCGCAGCGCGTCATGATACGCCCAAGGTGCTGGACGAACTGAGCAAACAGAACTCGGCACGCTCCATGAAATTGCGTCGACACAGCGGCTTGCGTCGCTTCACCATCATCCTCGTCATGCTGATTCCCGTCGTGCTCTTCATGGCGTGGTTGACCATCGAACAGGCCCGCACCGATACCGCTCTTGAGGAACTGCGCCTGGAAAATGAAACCCTGCAGGCGGCGCTCGGGAATCCAGTCAGCGCTACGCCTGGCCTCGATCCGCAATTGCTGGAGGAGCTGCGCGGAACGCTGGAGTCACGCATTGAAGCACTGGCCAATACAGTGAGCGATACGGCGGCGGGCCTGCAGGCGCAACTTTCCGTGACACCCCCGGAGGGTGCCACTCGCGACTGGTTGTGGACCGAATCGGAATATCTGCTGCGGCTGGCGAATCAGAAGTTACAACTGGAAGGCGATGCGGAGTCCGCACTTCTGTTATTGACCACAGTGGATAGAATGCTGAGTCAGGAGGATGACCCTGCGCTGTTTCCCGTACGCGAGGCACTGGCTGCGGACATTCTCGCGGTGCGCAACATGGAGCCGATCGATGTTGCCGGGCTCTACGTCCGCCTGAACAACCTGATGCCGACTATCGATAGGCTCTCACTGCGTAGTGCGCTGGTGCAGAACTACACGGCACAGTTGCCGGGGCAGGCTGGGAGTCAGGTGACCAGCAATGCCGAGGCAGGTTTGCTGGAACGAGGACTCGACATTCTCGGTTCTATCTTCGTATGGCAGCGCTGGGATGTCGCACCCGAGGCCTTGCTGCCCGCGCCGCAGGAGGCCACGCTGAAGCAGAATCTGCGACTGATGCTGGAGCAGGCTCAGCTCGCCCTGCTGATGAACGAAGAGACGGTCTATCGCGACAGTCTCGCCAAGGGTGGTGATTGGGCGGCGCGCTACTTCGCTATCGACGCCGGGGCGGGTCGCACACTCACGGATGAATTGCGCGCACTCTCTGCCGAGCGTATTAGCGAGGTGCGTCCCGATATCTCTGGCTCCCTGGAAGCGCTGTTGCAGATTAGTGAGAACCGCCTGCAACCACTGAGCGACGGCAACTGACATGATCAGACTGTTTCTCTACACGCTGTTGGCAATCGTCATGGGGCTGGTGGTTACGCTCCTGCTCGCGAGTGACCCCGGCTATCTGCTGATTTCCTTTCAGCACTACACCTTCGAGACCAGCCTCTTTGCATTGTTCGTTGCCTTGCTGGTGCTGGTGCTGTTGTTGCGTCTGTTGTTCATGATCCTGGATTGGATCAATCCGCTGCATCTGTTGAGCTTTGGGCGTTCCTGGTCGTTGCAGCGCAGGCTGCGCAAGGAGGCGGAGGCAGCTGCGCCTGCAAATCTCGCGGAGCGGCAACTCATCGTCGAACTGCAGGAGTTGCGGAGTGTGCCGGTTG
>JAUSMU010000027.1 GCA_030645995.1 Gammaproteobacteria bacterium
CGTGGTCTCTCTCTGTTGTGTCGCAGTAAACAAATGTTCCTTTCCTACGAGCAGTTTCCCTGGTTCTTGAACCAACCCGTGAAGGCGATACTGAATGTCGAAGAAGTATCTCCCAGCCATTTTTACTGGCCTGATATCGACGTTGATCTCACGGAGGAGATTATTGATCATCCTGAGCGTTATCCGCTTTTGGCCCGGTAAGTGAGAAACGGTAGACCCATGGGGTGTAGCCTCTAACCGTGGGAGCGAGCCTGCTCGCGATTGGTTTTGTGGTAATTCAATCGCGGGCGGGCCCGCTCCCACAGTGTGCTATGCCTTAGGTGTGATGTTTAATTTGGGCTGGCGGCGCCTTTACCAATCAAGATATAGCAAAGCCGAATTATGTTTGCGTGTCTCACTCTGAAAATCTCTCAACATGTCAGGAGTCAATGATGGCCACCTTAAGCAGCAAGCGCCAGATCACCTTGCCCAAAGAGTTGTGCGACAAGGCTGACATTCATCCGGGCGAGCAATTCCGAATCCTCGAACACAACGGGCATATCACATTGATCAAGCAGCGGGGTAACGCCAGTGCGGGCGTGTTGCAGCACTTGAAAATGCGGGCTGACGTGACGGATTCGGAGTCTCGTGACGACGCAATTGATGTGGGGCGTACCCAAAGGGCATAAAGGCCCTGCCCGCGATTTTTGAGTTCTTTTAACGTAAATGCAAAATTCAATCGCGAGCAGGCTCGCTCCCACAGCGTCGGTTCGTCTGAGAAGGTTGGTGCAGGATGACCCAGTGCAGAGCAGGAAGGCGGATTCTGCATTGGCTCAGCACGACGACATTCTGATTACTGACGTTGTGCTGGCGGAGACTATCTGGACTCTATGCGGCAAACGCTACGCCGCAGCTCGCGATGATATCGCGAACACTGTAATGGCACTGCTGTTTGGTATCTGACATGTCTGAAAACGGAAATTTGACGAGCACTACTTCTCTGGCTGCAAATGACTCCATGCTTGATCTTCCTCTGATCTGCCCCAGTCCTCTTCCAATGAGGTCTGACTTAGTAAGGTCACTTCAAAACTATCAGTATCAGTGACATCCAAAAAGGTCACCAGAACGCGCTGTTCTCCCTCGAAGTCCAGAGATTCCGAAGTGTAGAGCTGTCCATTCGTGTCAATTGTAGCTTCTATAGTTCTCATCGCTCTCCACTCTTATGCTTGCGTGAATCACCACGGTCTGCAAAATCAGCAGATTTTGTGTAGACGAACTCTGGATCAAGGTCTACCCCGGCAGCCCACTCGAGAGTATCAAATACCACTAGGACTTTCGTAAAATTCGCCGGATCCTTCAATCTGCTAAATATCCCAAAATTCAGATATGGTTTCATGTCCAAGCGCCTGAGCTCGCCATTATCAAACTCAACAGCCAGCACATAGTCATCTTGCGCCGTCACGCTCGTCACTGCTGGGTACATGGTGTTTCTCCTAAATATAGCTCAAAAATTCGATCAGTCACGATTTCTCAGCACCAAGTGCCTCTGTCTGCATTACTTCCCCTGCATGTCGTTCGGGGTCGAATAGTGTCAATCGCTGTGCCAGGCTACCCTCTTCTTCCACACAGCGCTGGTAGAAAACCTTACCCACACGCTCAATATGATCCCGCAGCTGTTGGTTTTCTATGTGGTCATAGAGCGACAGATCTATCTTCCACGGCAACAACAGATCATCTATCTCACGCTCGATTTGCTGGAACTCGGACCACTCTAAACCCTCACCATGAATTGTTAAATCGATATCCGACTCGTTCCTCCAATTACCCTTCGCGCGAGATCCATAGAGCACAACACTGCTGACTTTTTCATGTCTGGCGAATATTTCACTCAATCGGGAAATAGTCTTACTACTCAGGCCGCTGCTGGTTAATGGCATATTCATTTAGCCCGTGCTCGCCAAGCTGTTCATTTTCCATTGCAACTTTTGAAACAGCGCGTGGTAATGCGCTTGAATGTTGTTGAGTATCTCCGTTGCTGTCGCTTCATTATATGTGTGTGAGGTGCGATTGCGATCCTGAAGCATATCCATCCAAATCTCGCCGTCATCAATCAGTTTCGCGGAGAAAGCCTCACGCAGCGTGTCGCGAGAACCACTCAGCTCTGCATTGCCCTGCCAGCGCAAGTAATCTCGCAGCACGTTCCAGCCGAGTTCGTAGGTGTACTCAAACGCTTGAATGACACCTTGCCGTTCGAGAGGACTCAGCTCACGAGCAGCCATCAACGAGATCGCCTCACTCAGCTGACCAAATGCCTTGTTGAAATTAGCCAGGCGTTGTTTCCAGCGGGTATCGACTTCATCCATATTCATTTGCTCTGACCCGAATTGCGGTTATCGCAATCTCTCTACAAGCAGAAAGGTAGCATAGGATTACTGGTTACGCCGCCGAATTTCTGTGGGAGCGGGCCTGCCCGCGGTGGTTTTGTGGGAATTCAATCGCGGGCAAGGCCCGCTCCCACAAAAGCCACAGGATTTACTTCAACTGGGGTTTCCTTTACCTTGCAGGCAGTTTTCGCATCGCACCCAGAGGACACTTCCATGCCAGTTCAATTGAGCGCCGGGGCCAGATTTCGCCGGGCGCTGCAGGCTAATTCCCCGCTGCAGATCGTCGGCACCATCAATGCTTATAGCGCCATGCTCGCCGAGCGCGCCGGGCATCAGGCCATCTATCTTTCTGGTGCCGGGGTGGCCAATGCTTCTTACGGATTGCCGGATCTCGGCATGACCAGCCTCAACGACGTGATCATCGATGTGGAGCGCATTACCGCTGCCACTTCTCTACCCTTGCTGGTCGACATCGACACCGGCTGGGGCGGAGCTTTCAACATCGCACGCACCATCAAGGCGATGGAAAAAGCGGGGGCGGCAGCGGTACATCTTGAAGATCAGGTGGCGCAGAAGCGCTGCGGACATCGGCCGAACAAGGCGATCGTGAGCAAGGATGAGATGGTGGACCGCGTGAAGGCGGCGGTGGACGCGAAAACGGATGCGGATTTTGTGATCATGGCGCGGACGGATGCGATTGCGGTGGAGGGCATCGAGTCGGCTATCGAGCGCGCCGTGGCGTGTGTCGAGGCTGGCGCGGATGCGATTTTCCCGGAGGCGATCACCAGTCTGGAGGATTATCGACGGTTCAGTGCCGCAGTGCGGGTGCCGATCCTGGCGAACATTACCGAGTTCGGGGCGACGCCTCTCTTTAATAAAGACGAATTGGGCGCGTGTGGCGTGGGCATGGTGCTGTATCCGCTGAGTGCGTTCCGGGCGATGAGCCGTGCCGCCGAGTTGGTGTATGCGGGCATTCTGCAGGATGGGGATCAGCGCGGCGTGGTGGACAGCATGCAGACTCGCAAGGAGCTGTATGAGGTGCTGGGGTATCACGCGTATGAGGAGAAGCTGGATCAGCTTTTCCACAAATAAAAAGAGGACTTAAGATGGCAGCAAAACCCTTATCCGGCGCAGGCCTGCGCGGCCAGGTGGCCGGCGAGACATCCCTGTGTACCGTCGGCAAAACCGGCTCGGGACTGACCTACCGTGGCTATGACATCAGCGTGCTGGCCGACAAGGCGCGCTTCGAAGAAGTGGCGTTCCTGCTGCTGCGCGGACATCTCCCTAACCGCGAAGAGCTTGATGCTTACGTCAGTAAAATCAAATCATTACGTGCACTCCCTCAAGCTTTGAAAGAAGTGCTGGAGCGCATTCCCGCCGACGCTCACCCGATGGATGTGATGCGCACCGGCTGCTCGATGCTGGGCAATCTGGAGATGGAACACAGCTTCGCGCAGCAGGATGACGTGATCGACCGACTGGTCGCTGCCCTGCCCTCGATCATCTGCTACTGGTATCGCTTCACCCACGACGGCGTGCGCATCGACACGGCGCTGGACGACGATTCCATCGGCGCGCACTTCCTGCACATGCTCAGTGGAGAGAAACCCAACCCGCTGTTCGAAAAGGTGATGAATGTGTCGCTGATTCTCTATGCCGAGCACGAGTTCAACGCCTCGACTTTCACGGCACGGGTGTGCGCGTCGACGCTCTCCGACACGCACTCCTGTGTGACGGCCGCGATCGGCTCGCTGCGTGGGCCACTGCACGGCGGCGCCAACGAGGCGGCGATGGACATGATCGAGCGCTGGCAGAGTCCGGATGAGGCGGAGCGCGAGTTGCTCGGCATGCTGGCGCGCAAGGAAAAGGTGATGGGCTTCGGGCATGCGATCTATGCCGAGTCGGACCCGCGCAATGTGATCATCAAGCAGTGGGCGGAGAAGCTGGCCGCGCAGGTCGGCGACAAGGTGCTCTACCCCGTCTCCGTGCGCTGTGAAGAGGTGATGTGGCGCGAGAAGAAGCTGTTCTGCAATGCCGACTTCTTCCATGCGTCCGCGTATCACTTTATGGGCATTCCGACAAAGCTGTTCACGCCGATCTTCGTGATGTCACGCGTCACGGGTTGGGCCGCGCATGTGAAGGAGCAGCGCTCCAACAACCGCATCATTCGCCCGAGTGCGGACTACATTGGGCCGGCGACGATGCCGTGGGTGGATATTGCGAATCGCTGACTAATGACCTCTGACCATTTTGTGGGAGCGGGCCTTGCCCGCGATTGATTGTGCGCTGCGTGAGAAAAAATCGCGTGCAGGCCCGCCCACAGGGTCAGTGATCGAATGGGAAAAAGTCGGGGGGCAGCAGTGCTGCCCCCCAGGGCTGAGATTTTAGGAAGCATATCCGGACTCAGCCCAACGCCTGTCATCCATGGCAGGCTTTTAAACACCTTCCTTGTGCTCGAATATAAAGTTAGTTCACAGATCCAAAACGCGCCAATAAATAAGTGAATATTTTTGAAATATTTTTTCAAATCGCAAAAATCCGTCCTGTAATTCGTATTTTGAGCGTGAAATGGCAGGATTTTAAGTACGCGTCTATACTTTTGACATGAGCATATAAGCAAAGGAGAGACCCATGAAGCTTGACGACCTACGACAGGAGGCGCTCCACCTGCCTCTCGAAGACCGGGCTGAGTTAATCACCAGTTTAATTGAAAGCCTCGACCGCGCGTCTGCCGAAAAGACTCAGATGACATTGCTGCTCGAAGCAATCAATGTCGGCGAGCGTGATATCGCAGAGGGCCGCTCGTTGACACTCAGCGCGAGCGAGGTCGGTCGATATCTTGATCGACTGACTGCCGAAGTGCTTGGGAGACCACATCTCAAATGACTGAAAGTCCACCACGGAAGGTGAGATTCTCTGCAGAAGCTTCCCGCTCCACCAGATCACACCAACAAACCAAGAGACCCCCCATTTATGTCAGCCAACGTGGAATACAACCAGAGACCAGCGCCGGATCAGGAACTGGTGGACATCGCCCGCTACGTCACCGATTACGAGGTCACTTCTTTCGAGGCTTACGACACCGCCCGCAATTGCCTGATGGATACACTCGGTTGCGGTCTGCTCGCATTGCGTTTTCCCGAATGCACCAAACTGCTCGGCCCTTTGGTCGAGGGCACCCTCGTTCCACACGGTGCGCGTGTTCCCGGCACACAATTTCGTCTGGACCCGGTGAAGGCCGCATGGGACATCGGCT
>JAUSMU010000038.1 GCA_030645995.1 Gammaproteobacteria bacterium
TGCCGATGCCGAGCCGCTCCAGCGCCCCGGGTGTGAAACGAGCGGGCGGTTCCGGCCGCATGGCCTCTGCGGGTGGCAACCGCACCGCCTTGCGCACGGCACTCAGCGCTCCGCTGAAGGCCCCGGCGAGGCTGACCAGCAGGGCTATCCCCAGCAGCAGCGGACTGAGTCGGTATTCAAGGTTGGGCAGATCGAAATACTGTCGGTACACGCCGATGTAGGCATCCCCCAACAGCAGCCCGCCCACCGTGCCGATGAGCGCGCCAAACAACATGGCCACCACGGCGAACATCAGGAAATGCCGACCGACCTCCCAGTCGCGATAGCCGAAGGCCTTGAGCACGGCAATCTCGCCGCGTTGAGTGGTGATCAAGCGCCCGAGCACCAGGTGCAACAGGAACACCGCCACCGCCAGAAAGATAGCGGGAATTACCGTGCCCATCGCGCGATTCTGATCCAGCTCGCCCTGCAGCATGAGGTGCGAGGATTGATCGCGACGCGCATAGGCGCCGAAGCCACCATAGGGCGTCAGCAAGGTGTTGAGGCTGGCGATCACCGCCAGCTCGTTGGCGCCCGGGCTGAGTTTCACGAAGGCTTCGTTGAAGGCGCCCTCCATGTCATAGGCCGGCCCGAGCGCCCGCCGCCCCATCCACAGGACACCATAACGATCGTCCTCGGGAATCAGCGAGCCAGGAGGCACAGAATAGGTATGCTCGGGAGAGATGGCCACGCCGACAATTTCCAGCTCGCGCGCACGCCCATTGATGATGGCACGCAGACCGTCGCCGGGGTTGAGGCCGCGCGCCAGTGCAAAATTCTCGCTGATGATGACCTCATCCGGCGCGCCAGCTTCGACATAGCGGCCCTGCGTGAGGAGGATATCGTTGAGCACGGGGCGGCCATTCTCGGGGATGGACACGAAACGCCCCTGCGCCGGTGCATCCAGCCCCTCCAGATCGAGAGTGGCCAGAAAGCTCACCCGCGTGTCCGCGAGCGTCACGCCCGGAATAGCCTCGATCTGTTCACGCAGGGATTCCGGGGCACGGCGCAGCGAGGTCCAGACATCCGCAAAGCGCGTCTCGTTGTAGTAGCGCTGCTGCGCGTCGACCAGTGCTTCATAACTGCCGCGCATGGTCACCACGGTCATGATGCCGGTCGCCACCACCAGCGCAATCGACAGCAGCTGTCCCTTGAGGTGCCAGCACTCCCGCAATAGTTTGCGGCTCAGTGAACTCCAGCTGAGTCTTGCATCAAGGGAGGAAGCAAGAGAGGAGACGCCGGGGTTCTCTACCACTGCACAGCCTCCACGTTGGCACGTTGTGCGTTGCGCTCGCGCGTGACGATCTCGCCGCTGCTCATGTGCACCACGGTGTCACCCATGGAACCAATGGCCGCATTGTGGGTGATGATCGCCATGGAGGTGCCGGTCTCGCGATTGACACGCTCCAGCACCGAGAGCACAAGGCGACCGGTGGCGGCATCAAGCGCACCAGTGGGCTCGTCACACAGCAGAATATGCGGACGCTTGGCGATGGCGCGGGCGATGGCAACCCGTTGCTGTTCGCCGCCGGAAAGCTGTGCCGGGAAATGATCCATGCGCGGCCCCAGGCCCACGAGTTCGAGCGCGTCTTCCGGCCGCATCGGTGAGTGGGCGATGTCGGTCACCAGCGCCACGTTCTCGCGCGCCGTCAGGCTGGGAATGAGATTGTAGAACTGAAAAACGAAACCCACGTGTTCACGCCGGTACATCGTCAACTCAGCCTGGTTGGCATGGCTGAGGTCGTGCACGTCACCGCCCGGGCCCGTAAACCAGAGACCGCCGCTGGTGGCAACATCGAGCCCACCGAGGATATTCAGAAGTGTCGACTTGCCGCTGCCAGAGGCACCGAGCAATACCAGCAGCTCCCCTTGATGCAGCGCCAGGTCAACGTCCTTGAGTGCATGCACACTCACCTCGCCCATGGAGTAAACCTTGCTCAGTCCGCGCGCGCGCAGAACCACAGGAGATTCGGCGACGGTGTCTCGCGTGAGCGGCTGTGGATGGGATAAAACCACACATGACTCCTGTCAGGATTTGGCGACTTTTTCCGACTTCGTGCGCTGTTGATGTCGTTCGGATGTTACTCCTGTTAGCGCGTGCCACCAACTGCGCTGGCCCCTCGACAGCAACAGAAATGTCTACCCGCCGCCATGGCGACGGCGCTATCATGCGGCCATTATCAGCTCCCTTGCAGACAGGACTCAATCCATGACAGGACTACTGAAAACCACTCTCGGAGCACTGGCCACTGTCGGCCTGCTTGCGGGTCTGCTGCCAACTGCGCAACTTCTGGCACAGTCTACCGACGATCCCTCTGACACCTCAGTCCCCAACCCCTATCCGCCCGGCACGCCTATGACCATGCCGATGGTGGTGCCCACCGACTTGACCAACGAGGCCGCCGCGATTACGCAGCAGTTCGTCGGCACACTGCTGCCCACGCTGCAGTTGGCCATGGCCGCCGGTGGTCCGCTCAATGCCATTGAGGTGTGTGCAGTCGAGGCTCCGGCCATTGCCGAGAAACTCAGTGCCGACACCGGCTGGAATGTGCGCCGCGTCAGCCTCAAGGCCCGCAACAGCAGCACAGCGAAACCGGATTTCTGGGAAACCATGGGATTGAATCTGTTTGATCAGAGGCAACGCGGCGGAGAACAGGGCGCGGACATCAATCTGGCGGAAATAGTCGCGGGAGAATTCCGTTACATGCAGGCGCAACCCGCAGCCCCGCTGTGCCTGACCTGCCATGGCACCGACATTGCGGAAGACGTGCGCAGTGCGCTGCTGCGGCATTATCCCGATGACATGGCAACAGGCTACACGGCCGGACAAATACGCGGGGCAATCAGCCTGCGCAAGTCCATGCCGTAGATTTCGCTCAATGCGGAGGAGGAGTCCGGCTCTGCTGATCTCAGACCCGCACGGTGTACACGTCGCAGTGAATCCCGTGCAGCACACTGTTGGCCGTCGAGCCCAGCACCGCCGCACTCACCGCCCCTTGGCCATGACTGCCGATCACGACCAGATCCGTCTTCAGGGACGCTGCCAGCCGCTTGATCTCATTGCCCGCCTTGCCCCGTAGGAAGTGCACATCGGCCGCAGCGATAGCGGGGAATTTTGCCTTCAACATGTCCCGTGCGTGCTTGCTCACCTGCTCCTGAAACTCGTGCTGGACCTTCTGGAAATCACCCATGTTCAATTCGTAGGAATAGTTGCCAACCAGTGTCTCGAACACCAGTGCCACACTCAACTTCGCACCACTGCCAGCGATCAGATCCAGCGCTTTCTGCACAATCTTGACGGACTCGTCCGACCCATCGATAGCGACCAGCACATTCTTGTAGTGACTCATACGGCTCTCCTTTTCACGCAGTTGAAGTAATTGATTTACATTCCGCCAGAGTTCCGACTTCAGGCGGGTTGTGCTTCCACAATCGCCAATTTCTTCGCCCACCAGGGTGTAATCGCTGGCAGAACGGTGAGTGTCCAGATGACCACCCACGCCGTAAGTGGCATGAGCAGCGTCAACTCGGGGAACTGCGCAACGGTGATTACCGCCAACACCACTGGGATTACACCGGTCTCACGCACCACACTCATGAATAATTTTTCTTTCATGTTGAAGTTGGTCGGCAACAGAGAAATCATCACTGCTAGAGGACGTGCAATCACCATGAACAGGATCGATACGATCAATCCCATCACTGCGGTATCCGCCAGATCGCCCAATGACACGAATGGTCCGACCATCATGAAGATCATGGGTTTGGAGATACTCTCGATCTTTATCTCCATGGTGTGCAGAGTCTTCTGGAAGGCGTGATTGTTGTGGTTGTAGTTGGCGAGCAAGCCGGCTATGAAGGCAGCCAGGAAGCCGTTACCGTGAATGGACTGTGCCAGCACGAAGGTCACCAGCGGCACGGCCAGTACAATTGCGAAGTCATAGGCGGTCTCCGCTTCACCAGTATTGCGGTGGTGAGTGGACTTGTATCTTTCATAGCTGTACATGAATGCCCAGCCAATCACACCGGCCACGGTACCGAACAGGAATTGATGCCCGAGGCCCAGCATGTTCTCAGCGCTGAACAATCCAGAAGTCAAGGCAGCCGTGGTTTCCACCGAGGTTCCAGCAAGGATCATAGTAGCGAGTGCGCCAACGAAGATCGCGCCGACGGCGTCATTCACTGCGCTTTCGGCGATGGACATGCCGGCAAGTCGCTTGTAACGCTCCTGGAAGAACACCTTCTTGAGGGTCGGGATCAAAGCGGCCGGATCTGTCGAACCAATGATGGCGGCGAGCAGAGCGGCGGTCTTGCCGTCCAGCCCCAGCAACAGCAGCAGCGGGAACATCACGAAGAAGGTGATCAGATAGCCGATCACAGCCAACAGAATCAGCGGATAAGCAATCTTGAGGAAGTCCAGCCTTTCAACTTCGTCACCGCCACCCTTGAGGATGATGGCAGCCAGTGCGGTACATACCACCACTGGAATCATGATCTGCGGCGCTATCGGAGCCAGCGCATCGTGAAGAATGATGCCAATCAGCAGTTGCAGCGTGAAATTCGGGAATACAGTGCCTTCGGCAAGCTTACTGCAGGCCCAGCCGAATACCAGAAAGAGCCCGAGGCACCAGAGAGTCTGGGCAATAGCCGCCTCGGTACCGGGCAGGTGAGCAAGGTGCTCCAGTAATTGCGGGGCAACCATATTCAGCAGGAAGGCACCAACAAACAGACCAACAATTTTTGCGTAATTCATATCAGCGATTCTTCTTGTTAAAGTGTTAAGACGGACTATTGCCGAGTTAAAAACCTGCCGAACACTAGCCATTTTCGCCAGCAGCGTCAACAAAATCCGTACCGATTCCACCCCATAGCCAATCTCTGAACTCGACATCTTCCCAAAAAATTTCCTACAACGACTCCTACAAAATAGAATTCCCGGCGCGAATCTCCTAAACTGCCGCGAGTCGCTCCGGCAAACCAACGCCAACCTCCAGGACCCGGGAACGTCCCCATGCTGATTCGCCCCACTGACGCCGCATTGCCTCCCCAAGCTGCGTCTCCTGCTCCTTCCGGCCCCTTGATTTTCATCATCGCCAGCGTGCTCTATCTGCTGCTGGCGCAGATGGCCATGTTGATGAACAACCCTGTCAGTAGTGGAGGCAGCTTCTGGCCAGCGTCAGGCTTGATGCTGGGCATCCTGATGCGACTCCCGACTGCCAGATGGGTCTGGGTCATCGCCGGAATTGCCGTGAGCGAATTTCTAGGCGATATCAGTTACGGGTACCCGCTATCGGCAGCGTTGCTGTGGACCATCGGCAATTGCCTGGAACCCCTGTTGGCCGCCATGCTGATCAGACGCTCCGGCAATCACGCCGGGACGCTCAGACCGCTGAGCAATCTCCTGCGCTTCATGGTCTTCGCTGTCTTGCTCGCTCCGCTGGTGGCGGCGACGATCGGTTCCATGGGCACCATCGTGATCATGGAGACACCGTTCTGGCAGGCGTGGCCCAAGTATGTGGTCGGGGATGCGCTGGGCATGCTGGTGATGGCGCCGGTACTGTTGAGCTGGGAAGAGCCCAAAGCGGTGCCGCGCAGAGTTATCGAAGGGGTTGTGCTGGGCTTGTGTCTGGTGCTGATGTGCCTGCTGGCCTTTCGCAACTGGGACAATATTGCGGATGGCATCCTGCCCTATCTGTTCATGCCATTGATGATCTGGGCGGCGCTGCGCTTTGGCCTCAGAGGCGTCAGCTGGACCATTTTACTGACAGCCAATGCGGCGAATATCGCCACGGGCCTTGGCTACGGACCGTTCTCCGCTGCCATCGATCCCGCTGGCCACGGCATTACCCTGCTGCAGATACTGCTGGCCATCACTTCGGCCACTGCTCTGGTGGTCGCCGCCCTGACCAACGATCTGATCGACGGCATCAAGAAGGAGACCCGTCTGCAATATCAAGCCAATCACGACCTGCTGACGGGGCTCTACAACCGCCCGGGACTGAGCCTGCGGCTCGCTCAACTGCGCTTGAACACGATGGACAAAGCCCCCATCAGCCTGCTGATGTGCGACCTGGATGACTTCAAGGGAATCAATGACACCTATGGGCATCTGGCCGGGGATGAGGTGCTGATCGAGGTTGCCAGGCGTCTGCGCAACAGTATCCGCGATGACGATACCGCTGCCCGGCTGGGTGGTGACGAATTCGCGGTATTGCTCAACAATGGCGACAAGGCAACCGTCGATGCCATCACACAGCGTATTCTGGACACCATGGCGCAGCCTTTTCACGGCAGCTTCGGGGCGAGCCGAATCACCGTGTCGATCGGCATTGCCACGATGTCTATGGAGCAAGACCCGCAACTGGCATTCAACGCCGCCGACGCTGCCCTCTACCGCGCCAAACACGAGGGCAAGAATCGCAGCGTCAGGGCCTTGAAGCTCGCGGCTTGAACTTCGTTGCCTAAACTTCCTCGGGAGCCTTGCAGCGTGGATCGCTGTTCTGAACACCCTCGATCACTTCGCGCGTGAAGGCGAGCGGGTCGCAGCCATGGCCCGTTTCACAAACGAAATCCCACTTCGGCTCCGCCTTCACATGGCATCCAAAGCAATTGCCACCAAAGCGATTGATCACATCGGTGAAGCCTCGGCTCACGATGCTTGAGCCAGTCTCGCTGACCTGCAGTTCAAAGAACTCCCAGTCATTGGTCACCGGACTGGTGCCGGGCGCCTGCTTTACCATGACCTCAGTGGGTACCAGCTGCACCACGGAGCCCGTCGGGTACAGCCCACCGTCGGCGGAATTGGCGACAGCGAGCGTCGCGTCGAGATTTCCCAGCAGGTTGTCAACGAAGAAGCCACGCACTGCAGTCATGGTTGTCAGGCAGTCGAAGCTGGTTTCATCGGCCAGCAGTGGCTGCTCTGTCGCGGCCTTGAGTTGAGTCGCGCCCAGACCGAGAGTGAGAACCGCGACACCGAGCGCCGCACCGAAACGCAGGCGGAAAAAATGTGCTTTTACTGAGAGTTTTGACGAGGGCTTGAATGAAGAGTCGGGCATGTGGGATTCCTTTTAATAGATAGAGCAGTGATTACCTTGTGCGATTGTATCGCGTGCGATATAAATAATTCAATCAATTTTCTGTGTGCATAGCGAGACTCCACAACCCGCAGAAAATCAAAGCAACACAGGCTATTGATCGACCACAGACTGCAGATGCGCGAGAAAGTCATCCAGCTGCTTCTTCAGCAGAATGCCTTCCTGCAGCGGATACCCGGCGCGCTTGAACAATTGCTCCGGGATGCACGCACACTTGTTGCGTAGCGCTTTGCCTTTCGCCGTGAGCACCACGTTGACGACACGTTCGTCCTGATCCGCTCGCTGGCGCTCCAGAATCCCCAGCAATTCCAATCGCTTGAGCAATGGCGTCAGCGTGTTGGTCGCCAGCTGCGCCCTGCCTCCAATGTGAGAGACCGAGCAAGGCGCGTCCTCCCACAAGATCATCAGCACGATGTACTGCGGGTAGGTAAGCCCCAGCGGTTCAAGCAAGGGCTGATACAACCTCGTCAGCAGGCGGGAGGCCGCATACAGCGGAAAACATAGCTGCTTGTCGAGCTGCAGATAGTCGGTTTTGGTCGTCATAATTGCCTTGTTGATTGAAATTACTATTGAACTCTTTACTGCATTGGGGATAGTGATAGAGAGTGATCTCCATTGCGAAACCTCCACAGTGCACCGACGATGGCCATATTCATTATCGCCAGTCCAGCTATCATCGGCAGAAGAAAATCAGCGCCTCCCACCGTCATCAACCATGCTGCCAACATCGGCGCCAATGCTTGCGCCAGCAACGTTGGGCGCGCGAGTCGGCCCATGATCTGTGCGTAACGATCCGGCCCAAAAAGGACAAGCGGCACTGTGCCCCGCGCGATGGAAAACACGCCATTGCCCGCGCCGTACAACACAATCGCTATGCCCATGATGGCGAAGCCCGTGGCCAGCAGCGTCATGCCGACGGCGATCAACACAACGGCAAACGTGAGTGTCCACAAGGGATGATGACGCCCACGATTGGACATCTCCACGATTCTGCCGACCACCTGCGCGGGACCAATCAACGTTCCCAGCAGCACGGCATTCTCCAGCGAAACGCCGTGCGTCTGCAGCAGTGTCAGTAGATGAATGGTCAGGATAGAAAAGCTGGTGCCAGCCATCACGAAGACACCGGAGACAATCAGAAAGAGCCGCCGTTCGTGGGGCGAAAGTACAAATGTCGTCCCCGTCTTGGCCTCACCGGGCAGTTCGACTCTGGGAAGGTGACGCGGAATCATCGTCAGGATCAACGGCAGACAGATCAGCAACTGAATCGCTGCATAGGCAAAGAACGCTCCACGCCAGCCAAGATGCGCGGCGAACCAGGCCGAGAGCGGCCAGCTGATAGTGCTGGAGAATCCCGCCCACAAGGTCAGCCCGGTGATGGCGGAGCGTGCTCGCTCTCGATAGATCTGCCCGAGCGTGGCAAAGGCGGCGTCGTACAGTCCCGCGCCCATCCCCAGCCCGATGATGACCCAGCCAGCAATGAAAACAGGTAACGCAGGCGCAACGCCTGCCACTACCAACCCGGCGGCGAGCAACGGGCTGGACACGGCCAGCACGAAGCGGCCTCCCCGCCTATCTATGGTATTGCCCACTCGCGGAGAGACAATTCCTGACACCAGAAGGCCGACAGACAATGAGCCGATGATCCAGGGCAGCGGCCAGCCGGTATCGGCCAGAATGGGGGCGGCCACGACAGTCAACAGATAGAACGAACCACCCCAGGCAAAAATCTGGACGATGCCGAGCGCGCAGACGACTGCCCAGCGTGGTCTGGCGTCAGGTCTGAGATCAGGGCTCCCGCCCGCTTTTAGATCTGCATCTGCCTCCGCATTCGGCTGGCTGCTCAAAGGGCCGCCTGCAGAGACACGCGCTTGCTCAACTCTTCAGCCGATTCCTTGCGCTCACTGTAGCGATCCGTCAGGTAGTCGGACACATCGCGCGTGAGCAGTGTGAACTTGATCAGCTCTTCCATCACATCCACCACGCGGTCGTAATAGGGCGAAGGTTTCATGCGGTCGTTTTCGTCGAATTCCTGAAACGCTTTGGCCACAGAGGACTGGTTAGGAATGGTGAGCATACGCATCCAACGCCCGAGCACCCGCAGTTGATTCACCGTGTTGAAACTCTGCGAGCCTCCGCACACCTGCATCACGGCCAGAGTCCGACCCTGGGTCGGGCGCAGTGCGCCAAGCGCCAGTGGAATCCAGTCGATCTGCGCCTTCATCACCGCACTCATGGCGCCGTGCCGCTCGGGGCTCGTCCACACCTGCCCCTCGGACCACAGCACCAGCTCACGCAACTCCTGCACCTTCGGATGGTCAATCGTCGCGCCATCGGGTAGTGGCAGCCCATGGGGATCGAACACGCGGGTCTCGGCCCCCATGCGCTGCAGCAGCCGTTCGGCTTCCAGAGTCAGCAAGCGACTGAAGGAGCGCTCGCGCAGCGATCCGTAAAGAAGCAGGATGCGCGGTTTGTGCGTGGACGATGATGAAGTGAGCCTCTCTAGCTTTGGAGCCTCGAACAGCTCATCAACGACATTGGGTGTACTGGCAGGCATCAACGATGCTCCTTCAATGAACAAACGGATGCGGGTTCGCATGCCCTTTGCAGCAGTTGTGGGTGAGAAATTCGACCAAGCCATTGAGAGCGGGAAAGGACACACGATAGATGATGGAACGCCCCTCGCGCCGGGACTGCACGAGCCCAGCCTGCTCAAGATGGCTCAAATGAAAGGACATACGCGACGAACTGCCGCCTACCTGTTCGGCGATAGTACCCGCCGGCAGCCCGGCCGGTCCGGCGCTAACAAGGAGGCGAACAATGCGCAGGCGCGTCTCCTGAGACAGCGCGGCAAAGCCGTTGAGGGCGTTCTTTTCCGTGATTTTCATTTCAATATCTCAATAGATATTGAAATACTTTACGCTCCGAAGAGCGCTCATGCAACTGTGGGAGCGGGCCTGCCCGCGATTGTTCTTTGATCTAAGCTTAACGGGGCGCGAATCGCTGGTGGGCCTTTATGCCCTTCGGGTACGCTCCCACACAGCTGCCACACAACCGCAGTCTTTCTGCCATCCCAATGTCGCCGCAGTGTCGCAATCATTCCCTACCCTGAACGCCTCACAGTGCCTCGAAGAAATCTTCGGGCCCCAAAGGAGTCGAACAAGATGAATGTCAGCCCACCCCTCATGTCCCGCTCCGACCGTTTGCCTGTGACGCCGATGGCCGACGCGCTGCAGCCCCTGTATAGAAAGCCGCTGTGTGTCATGGTGAAGCTGGCGCTCTCGGGCCTGCTCCTCGGCGCGGCCTCCAGCGTGACTGCCCAGGCGCCCGCAGCTGGCAACGACGCAGACGATGCCCCCGTGATCGAAGAAGTGCTGGTCACGGGCTCCAACATCCGCCGCGCGCTGAACGATGGCGTGGTACCGGTGTCGATCATCGGCGAAGAGGCGATGGAGGTGCGAGGGGCGTTGTTGCCGGTGGAGCTGCTGAGCTCACTGCCCTCCGTGGTCAACCTGCCCGAGAATGAAACGCGTCTGGGTTCCTCCGGCGCACGCGGCGACAACGCCAACATTAACCTGCGCAACATGGGCGCCACCGCAACCTTGGTGCTGGTGAACGGCCGCAGGATGGCGATCAACCCGATGACGGCGGGCCTGTCCCAGGCAGTGAACGTGAATCAACTGCCCACCCAGGGCGTGGATCGTATCGAAGTGCTGCGCGATGGCGCCTCGTCCATCTACGGCTCTGACGCCGTTGGTGGCGTAATCAACTACATCATGCGTCGCGAATTCGACGGCGTCGAAGTGTCTGCGCAACAAGGTGGGACCGAGCATGGCGGCGGTGGGAATACGCAGCTTGCGCTCACTTTCGGGTCCACCAGCATTGCTAACGGCCGTGGCCGCTTCATTGGCAGCCTGGAGGCTCTGACCCGCGACAGCATCGCGCTGACCGATCGCGACTTCAGCAAGACCTCATTCAACTCGGATCGTGCGCCCGCCCCCTTCAACAATGTCGGCGGCCCCTTTGACGGCCGCTCGGCGCGCGGTTACTGGCCCACTTTCCGTGTAGGCACTGCCTCCGCCAACAACTATTTCCGTCCGGTCAACGGCGTACCTTCACTGACCACCGCTGCACCCAGCCGCGCCAACAACCCGGAATTCTTTCTGGACCTGAACCAGTTCGGCTTCGCCTCCCCAGAGGTCAAACGCGGCAATGCTTATCTGGCCGGTGAGTATGACGTGAGCGACAAAGTGACGGCGTTCGCCGAGTTCGGCTATTACCTGGCGCGCTCTACCATGCAGCGGCAGCCACTGGCGCTCAACGGGCCGACTTCGGACAAGTTGATGCTCATGCCGGTGGACAACCCCTACAACCCTTACGGCTCGCGCTTCTATCACCCAACAGGTGCAGCCAATGCCGACGGCACGCCGCGCCTGACCGGCACCCCGCGAACCGTCGGTTTCACGCAAATGACGCTCGCAGGTCTTTCTCCAGAAGTCATCGACACAGATGCCGATGTGCTGCGCTTCACCACTGGCCTGAAAGGCACACTGGGCGAGACCTGGACCTGGGAGACTTCGCTGTTCTACAACCAGGTCGACGGCAGTGACGAGGCTTATCCAGACGTGCGCGAAAGCCTGCTGCAATCGGCGATCGCCCGCACCGACGCCAGCGCCTACAACCCCTTCGGCTATACCTTCAAGGTGCAGAACGGCGCCGTGGTGGCCAACGCCCCCTACACCAACCCGCAAGCCGTGGTCGATTCATTCAGCGCGGTGTTTGCGCGGGAAGCCCAGGCTACAATCGCCAGCGCCGACGCGCGCGTCTCCGGCCAGCTGTTCAACTGGTGGGGTGGTGATGTGATGGCGGCCTTCGGTGTCGAGCACCGCAAGGAAGACCTCGAAGACGTGCGTCCGCCCTTCAGCGGCGAGAACCCCGCCAGCTCAGGTCTTCAGACAACCAACAACGACTTCTTGCTACATCCGCCGCGCCCCGATGTGTTCGGTGACCGCGATGTCACCAGCGCTTTTGCCGAGATCATGCTGCCGCTCGTAAACGAAGACGCTGGCATTCCATTGGTCAACCGTCTGGAGTTGAACCTGTCGGCGCGCAGCGAGCGCTACAGCGATTTCGGCAGCACCACCAAACCCAAGATCGGCCTGAACTGGAAGCCAGCCGAGTGGCTGATGCTGCGGGCCTCATACAACGAAGGCTTCATGGCTCCAAGTCTGGCGGCACTCTACACCAGCCCACGCTGGACGATCTCTGCGGGCGCTGGCGACATCGACCCCTACCGCAACCCCGCCTTGAACGAAGGACCCTACGTGATGCGCACCTACTTCGGCGGCAACCCGGACCTGGCGCCGCAGGAGTCGAAGGGTGACACCGCAGGCTTTGTGCTCGACGTGCCGTTTGTCGACGGCCTGAGCGTGAATGCAGACTGGTGGCGCATCCGCCGCAGCGACCTGCTGGGACAGCGCAGCGTGACGCAGATCAACGAGAGCGACATCGCGCTGCTGACGGCCTATACCCAGCAACAGCGAGCCGCTGGCGTGGCGATCGGGCAGATCGATCTTGGCAGCGGCACCGCTGGCTACAAAGGCGACCCCGATGTGCAGCGCTACGCCCTGACCCCGGAAGACATCGCCGCTTTCGCCGCCTACAATGCAGCCAACCCGAACAAACCGGTGGCAGCGGCAGGGCGCATCCTGTCACGCAACCAGCCGTTCCTGAACCTATCCTCCAGCGAACACGCCGGTGTAGACTTCGGCTTGCGCTACGAGCTACGCGGCCTGACTTTCGGCGACCTGAATTTCGGCGATCTGGTGTTCAGCTCCGAGTGGGCGTATCTGGACAAAGCAGAAACTACGTTATCCCCGGCCAACGTTGCTCCGACGGTCAACAATCTACTGTTCGCGTCCGGCGCGGCAGAGTGGCGCAGCACCAGCAACATCTTCTGGCGCAAGGATAAGTGGAACGCAGGCCTAGGCATCTATCACGTGGGCGAAACCCACGATGCCGGTGCCACGACCACCAAGGCCGTATACGAAAGCCTGGGCAGCCCAAGCTATATCGAGCCCTTCATCACTCAGGGCAGGACGGTTTACCGCCGCGTGGTTGACAGTTTTGTCACCTACAATCTGTCTGTTGGTTATGAGTTTGACGGTTCGCGTTTCTCGATGTTGCGCGATACCCGGTTACGTTTCGGCGTGAGCAAGCTGACCGACAAGGAGCCGCCGCTGGCTTCGGAAAGTTTTGGTTATGACCCCTCCGTGAGTCAGTCACTGCTGACAGGACGGAGCTGGAACCTGCAAATCACGAGGAAATTCTGATGCGCAATACACTGTCACGTCGCAGGATGCTGTTGGGTATGGCCGGTGCGGCCGGGGTGGCTGCCACCGGTCTCGTCAGCAGAAGCTTCGCCGCCGAGAACGTCAGCGATGAGGCCCTGCGCACCGCTTACCGGCAATGGCTGGAGTCACTCCCAGCGGCACCGGCGCCAGCGCTGAACCATCACGGTCTGGTGGCCACGGAGCTCAAACGCTGGCACATCATGGAAGCGAATCAGGGCGTGGCCGTGGATGCCGAGCATTTTTACGGCATCGGCAACCACGCCCTCGTCAAGCACCGCAAGGACACCGGCGAGCGTGTGGCGGAATGGTTCGGGCCGCGCGCTGGCGCCATCATTCATTTGAACTCGGGCTGGTTGGACGGCGACCGGCTGGTGCTGTCGCACTCGAACTTCTCGCAACTGCCCATGGCCAGCTCGCTGGAGATCTACGACGCGCGCAGCCTGCAGCCGCTGGAAAGCTACGCTCTGGGCATGCGTCTCGGCTCGCTGACCTGGGCGGTGCGGCACCAAGAGTCCTGGTGGGCCTGCTTCGCCAACTACAACGACGGCGGCACGACTCCGGGATTCGACCAGCGCTGGACCCACGTGGCGCGGTTCGACGACAACTGGCAGGAACTGCAGTCCTGGCTCTTCCCGCCACAAGTCATCGCCACCTGGGGCGACAGCTCCTGCTCGGGCGGCGACTGGGGCGACGATGGCTTGCTGTATGTCACCGGCCACGACGCTGCACAGCTGCACGTGCTGCGCCTGCCCAAACAGGGAGTCACGCTGGAATATGTCACCACCATCGACGTGCCCTTCGAGGGCCAGTCCTGGGCGTGGGATCGCAGCGCGACGGGCGAGCGGGTGATCTACGGCATCAGCCGTGCGCGGCAGGAAGTGATTGTGGCGCGGATTCCAGTGGTGCCGACGACGTTGTAGAAGCGAGCTCGCGAACATGCCCCCGCTAATCAGCGGGGGACGAACGCCTGCTATTCCGCCCCCACCGCCACCGGCGTTTCCGCGGAAACGCCTTTTCCAATCCATGAACATTCAGGCCGTAGCAAGCTGACACTTTTCATACAAGGTCTCAGGCGCAATGTCCGTACCATTCGGCCAGGTAATCGTGCCTCCTTCGATACGCGCCTTGCGGAAGAAATCCAGATCACGCAAGGGCGCAAAGACCGGCCCGCGATTCAGATATTCGGAGAAATCCACCACCCCCGACACGCCGTCATCGAAAATGATCAGGAAGGTGTGCCCGGATCGGTACTCGATGCTGGTGACTTCGTTAAAGTTCCACATAATCCACCTCACTCCAAGGGACTGATCGACTTGAGTTCGCGCCCATTCTGCGCCAACTCCCAGTCTGCGTGCAATTCGTCAACATGCAACGCGATCCAGTCCTGCACCAACCTGATCGCGGTTCTGGAGCCGAGAGCGCCATGGCGGATGTCGCCGCCAAAATCGAACACGGCTTTCTGTCCTTGATACTCAACATGGATATGGGGAGGAGCGTGATCGTCGAAATACATTCGGACCACGATCCCGAAGAATCGGCTGATTTCCGGCATGGGTGCCATCCTTGGCAAGAGTTGTTCTGACAGTAAGCAGTGTAGTTGGGAAAACTGGACTCCGCTCGTCCTATGAGCGGGCAAATTCAAGGATAGCGCCGATGGAACAGTTCAGCAGCGCCACGCCAAAGCCTGGCGCTGCTGAAGAGATCGAACTATTTCAGCGCCTCCAGCCCCGCGCCGAAATTGATGTGAAACACCCCGCCCTCCATGACCAGTGCAGGCACCGATTTCACTCCTGCTTTCTCGGCCTCCTGCACACGTGCACGGTCAGTGCCGAGGTGTACAATCTCGACGGCATATCTGCCTGCATCCAGCGCAGCGGCAATACTCTGTTCAGCTGCAACACAAACGGGGCAACCGGCGTGGTAGAAAGTGGCAGTGCTCTTCATAATGCTCTCCAATATTTTTTCGGTCAGTGATGAAAGTTCAGTTGTATGCTGCAGCATGGCCGACACAATAGAGAACATCGCGCACAGGGAAAAGCGGGCACTTTTCGGTGCCCTCCCCACATTCAGGTGTAATTTGATGATGCAAAAGGAAAACAAAATTTCGAGCGCGGGTAAGCGCACGGACTATCAAAAACTGGAAGATGTTGTCGGCTGCAAGTGGTCGGTGTCGGTGTTGCAATGTGTGGGCGAAGGCATCACGCGACCCGGCGCACTGGAGCGGGAGATCAGTGGGATTTCCACCAAAGTATTGTCCGAGCGCCTGCGTAAACTCACCGCCTATGGCTTGCTCGGCAAGCAGACTTTTCCAGAGGTTCCACCCAGAACTGAATACGCGCTGACTGACTCGGGGATAAAACTGCTGGCGATTATCAATCAGATTCGGGTGTTGGATGAGGGGATCAGGGGTGGGTCTGAGGATTCCGATTCAAAGTAGAGGCAGTTCATCATAACCAGGAATTTGATAAACGCGGATAAAGCTTGCAATCAAGTCAGCGTGTTTAATGCTACCCAATCCCAGTTGCTTCAAATCAATCGGTTCTTCCTGAACGGCGACGACAAAGTCAGCCATGTCAGCGACTATCGAATCCGGAAGGAGTATCCGAACATTAGGTGAAATTATCTGAAACAATCGAAACACATCGTTTTTGTGCTTCTTTATCTTGCGTGAATCGATCGCTTCTCCGTCACGAGTGCGTCGAGACATATCCAACCACGCTTTCACTTTCAGCGGAATCAACCCGATTTCGGTCACCACAGAGACACCGTCAATGACTGCCGTCTGTTGCTGCAAAAACCCGTAATAGTCGACGTCCAACAGGATTGCCGACAGACTGGAAACTTCTTCATCAATTGGTATTGGTGTCAGATGGCTGCCCTCTGCGGGCTGAATAAAGTCGGGATTGCGCGAAAAAAGCTCCAGCATGACCGGATAATTTTCATCCGTCGGATTCTCGAACCGATAGAACACTTTGTGGCCGCTGCTTTGCTGTTGACTCTGATAGCCAGCCAGGCGCACAAAGGCCCAGAATGCCTCTGCAAAATCTTTATCCAATGCTTCTACACAGAGCACCACGTCAAAGTCCTTGGTTTGCCTGAAACTTACGCCTGCGTTTTCAAGCACCAGGGAAGATGCTACACCGCCGATCAATGCGTAATGGTCCTGATAAGCAGCGAAGTGTTCTCGAAATTTGATTAGTCCTTTAATCATGTTCAGCGCTCCATCATTGCATCCAATGCCATCTCTATCCGTTCATCCGCCGAGCCTTTAAGACTCAAGGACAACGAGAACGGATCCACTGTTTCTCCTTCA
>JAUSMU010000043.1 GCA_030645995.1 Gammaproteobacteria bacterium
GCTGCCGCCCTGTGCAATCAGAAACAGACCACAGGCCGCCACCACGACGCCGATCACTTGCGAAGTCGAGACAGATTCCTTTAGAAATATCGCAGCCAACGCGAGCGTGAAGAATGCCTGCGACTGCAGCACCACCGATGCAAGGCCAGCCGGCATGCCCATGTGCATGGCATAAAAGAGACAACCAAACTGGCCCACTCCGACCAGCAACCCATAACCAATCAGGTAGCGCAACTCAATGGCAGGACGGCGCACAAAGAACACCGCCGGAACCGCCGCCAGCGCAAAACGCATGGCCGCAAGCAGCATCGGAGGGACGCCATCCAGCCCCAGCCTGATGACGGTGAAACTGGCGCCCCAGATGGTAACGACCAAAACGGCCAGGCCCATATCACGGTTTGTCATCAGCATAACGCTTCCGATTGCGAAGCGATGCAAGTGGCACGGTACAGGGCACGCCCGCCTTTGATCAAGACATCGGCCACCTCGTATCCGGAAGACTCCAAACAGAAACGTTGCTCCTCCAGAGACATGTATAACTGATCGTTTTGCATGGCGCCTTCGCCAAAATAATGATCACCGACCAGATACACTCCTCCGACACACAACAGCTTTTTGACTTGCGCGTGGAGAGCGGCGGCATATCTCTTATGCCTCAATTCATGAACCGCCTGATTGGTAATCACGGCATCAAACTGGCCTAACCCAACCTCCCACCCCGGCTCTTTGAAGCTGCGCTCAACGAAAGTCACGCTGCCTAGATTGTCAATCAAACGATGGCGCGCGAGTTCATGCATCGCCGAAGAATAGTCGAGCAGCGTCAGCTGCGCGCCTGGGATTTTCGAAAGCACGTGATGTGCTAAAAATCCCGGCCCTGATCCCAATTCAAGAATCCGAATGGCAGGCTTGTCGATTGCCTTCAGCTCATCCGCGAACGCAGCGAAAAAATCCTCTCGATACGGACGCAGCATTGCTTTGCTCTCCCATTCCTGAGCATCACGCATGGTGCGAAAATCGATAGGGGTTGGGACGTCAGCGGGTTCCATTATCAAATCCGGTTCTTCCTGCCAATGTAAAGAATGAAGAGGCAACCGCGTATACACAGGTGTTGCACAATACTCCAGAAGGGGTGATGTCCTCGTTACGAAGAACTCCCTCCAACTGCATACCAGACGCTTCGCACACTGCTCGACTGGCAACATTTCTTTCATCCGTGAGCGCATCAACCCGATTCGCCCCCAGATCAGAAATCGCGTACCGAATCAACCGCGAGATTGCCTCCGTAGTGTAGCCGTTCCCTTGCCGAGTCGCGCGGCACCAGAAGCCAGTTTCGAATTTCGGCACTTTCCAGTTAATGCCGTGAAGACTCGTGCTCGCAACAAAGGTGTCCGCATGATCAAACACAAGGAAGACGAAGGAGGTTCTTTTGAGGAAAGCTGCTGCGCTTTCGCGGCAGAAAATTTCAGATGCCTCGACTGAGGGTTCCGCCAGAGCCCACGGCAGAGATGCTGGCCAAGCGCGTAACTGTTGAAGACTCTCAACTACAGCCTCATGCACAGCGGCACCATCGCCCTCGCGCGGGCAGCGCAGATACAGGCGTTCAGTCCTTAGTTCGGAGCTGACATTGCGAAGGATTGGGGCGGTTTGCATATGACACCTACTGCGCATACAACGCTACGACCAAAGCCAGCCCCAATAGCGCGACAACGATATTTACAACGAGCCCCCACCGAGGACGATAGCCTTCCGGGAATTCGGCCTGTGTGAGGGTTTTCAATATCGCCGCATATTGATAAGAGGACACGACAGCGCAAATGGCGCCAAGAATGATAAAGCACATGCCGAGAAAGAATGTGCTCGAATGCAAAGAGTCGCGCGATGATGTCTGTTCAATCGCCCTGATCAAGAGGCCAGTGCGCTCTACTACGAAACCAAAGGCAATTAACCCTATGCTGGTTCTATTCCAGGCGAGCAGGGTGCGTTCTGCAGCAAAAAGGACTCGAGGATCCTTGAGATCGGACATAATCTCTCCTTCACAATTTTTTATGCGGATATTTTCCTTGTTCGATTGCTCAAGGGTAGCTCAACTAAATTGCTTTGACAGTTTAGTGGAAAACTTTCCAAAACCTAGTGCGGAATAGAACTTCTCAGCGCTCGCGTTGTAAGCCATTACCTCAAGGAAGGCTTCGGCAGCACCCATGCCACAACTGACAGATACAGCCGACTCCACTAGAGCCCGACCAATTCCTTGCCCTCGTGCACATTGCTCCACAACAATAGTGGAAATTTGGAGCTTCTTCTTCGGGACAAGATAGGATGACTTGCCGCTGTCCACTACTCGACCGGCGATGAATCCGACAGCGACATCCCCGTCTTCCGCTACCAATAAAATCCCGCGTTCATCCTTGTCAAATGCACACCAATGCTCCCAGTCACCTCCATTCCCATCCGGTTCTTTGAAGTCATTGGGCATATTTTCAAAATGCTC
>JAUSMU010000048.1 GCA_030645995.1 Gammaproteobacteria bacterium
ATTACCAGCTCTGCTTTGCTGACATCCACTCCGATCTGAAGAGCCTTCACACAAGTTGCCATGAGCACACCTCCGCGTTAATGTGAGCTTGCTTGTCGGGGCTCACACGAACGCTGGCTTGCCACTAATCGTCGGTCTTAAGCCGATAGATTCCTTATTGGCGCTTGCGGTGAGAAGGTGGGGCGATGTCTCCCACGGTCTGTCTATGCAGATGCGAGCCTAGTCCCTCCACCCCGACAAGCCCCTTATCGCTTGTCCACCATAAACATACAAGCGGGCCTGCCCGCGATTAGCTCAGCGTAAGATCCATCGCGGGCAGGCCCGCTCCCACCTTAGCGGAAAAAGTGCTGCCGATAGTGGCGCAGCTCGGCGATGGAGTCGTGAATATCGGCCAGCGCCTGATGCGAGCCGCGCTTGGTCAGTGACGCGAGCACTTCGGGCTTCCAGCGGCGTGCGAGCTCCTTCACCGTGCTGACATCTAGATTGCGGTAGTGGAAGAAGGCCTCCAGCGTGGGCATGTAGCGAGCGAGGAAGCGGCGGTCCTGACAGATGCTGTTGCCACAGATCGGTGACGCGCCCTTCTCGGAGTATTGCTGCAGAAACGCCAGCGTGAGCGCTTCAGCCTCGGCGTCGCCGGTGGTGCTCTCTTTGACGCGCTTGATCAACCCGGATTCGCCGTGCGTCTTCTGATTCCAATCATCCATGGCCGCCAGCGCTGCGTCGGACTGCCTGACTGCCAGCACCGGGCCTTCGGCCAGCACATTCAGATCGGCGTCAGTGATCAACGTGGCGATCTCGATGATGCGGTCGGTCTCGGGCACCAGCCCGGTCATTTCGAGGTCAATCCAGATCAGTGTTTGTTTCTTGTCGATAGTCGTCATGCAGGAGTCCTGTCTTTGGTCAATGGTGTGGTAATTCGTTTGCTGAAGTCGGTGCCAACGTGGCTGGCGCGATTGTAGCAGAGGCTCCTGCGGCCGCAGTGTACTTCCTGTAGACTGCCGATCCACAGACAAAAAACCAACGGAAACGCACCCAACACCCATGACCAAACGACGACTCAGTCAGCAGCAGCGCGGCCGCATCAACCGCAATCAGGAAGACCGCCAGACGCGTCTGCGCAGCGAGAAGCCCGCACGGCCCGAAGCCAATCCTGAAGATCTCGGGCCTGAGATTCCGGGTCTGGTGATCTGCCACTTTGGGCAGCAACTGGAGATCGAAAGCCTGGCGCCTGAAAGCGTCGGCCAGGTGTTCCGCTGCTTCCAGCGCACCAACCTGCCGTCACTCGCCACTGGTGACCGGGTGATCTGGCAGGCGGACAGCGACAGCACAGGCGTGGTGGTGGCATTGCAGGACCGTATCTCCCTGATGTCGCGACCTAATCAGCAATCTGTCCTGAGGCCCGTTGCCGCCAACGTCAGCGCCGTGGCCATCGTCATCGCGCCACTGCCGCAGCCTTTTGCCAACCTCATCGATCGCTATCTGGTGATGGCCGAACATCTGGGACTGCGCCCGCTCATTGTCCTCAACAAGGTGGATGCCTTCATGGCATCCCGTGATGTGGACATCGAGAGCATGCTGGCGATCTATGCGTGCGTTGGTTATCCGGTGCTGCGCGTCTCGTGCAAGCAGGGAGTCGGAATTGAGGAGCTGAAGCGGTTTCTGGCCGAGCACACTGTCGTGTTTGTCGGGCAGTCGGGGGTTGGCAAGTCTTCACTGGTCAATGCGTTACTCGGTGACGATTCACAGGAGGATAGTGCTTTGGTGGGCGACATGTCGGTTGGCCGGGAGAAGGGGACGCACACGACGACGGCCGCGCGCCTCTACCATCTGCCAGGCAGTGGCGACCTGATCGACTCGCCGGGGATTCGTGAGTTCGGCCTCTGGCACATGGACCCACAGATGGTGTTCGATGGCTTCGCGGAGTTTCAACCGTATCGTGGCGCTTGTCGTTTCCGCGATTGCAGCCACCAACAGGAGCCGGGCTGTGCGCTGTTGAAGGCGGTGGAGGAAGGCCACATCAGCCCGCAACGTCTGGCCAGCTACTTCGCCCTGCTGAGCACGCTCACGCCCTGATGCTGGCGCGCCGTTGTCGACGACTCAGAATAGCTCCAGCGGGTCCGGGTCCGGAATCAATTCCGGGGGAGGAGTGCCCGCCGACAGCCCCCCCTCGGATTGCGCATCCAGCCTGCTTTCTGCTACTTCGTTCAGCACCATGATGACGATGCGTCTGTTGGTGGGGTTCAAGGGGTTGGAGGCGTCCATTGGCACCGAGTCCGCCATGCCGATGATCTGCGCCAGCTGCTCGGGCCTCACGCCACCATCAACCAGCGCGCGGCGGGCGGAGTTGGCGCGATCACTGGAAAGTTCCCAATTGCTGTACACGTCACTGGTGCCGAAGGGCGCGCTGTCCGTGTGGCCGAATACACTGATCTTGTTGGGCACTGTCCCGAAGATTTCCCCAATCGACCACAGGATCTCCAGCGCATAGGGGCGCAAGCGAGCATCACCACTGTTGAAGAGCGGGCGGTTCTCACGGTCAATGATCTGCACCATCAAGCCGTCCTCACTGATCTCGAAGGTCACGCTGTCCTTGAACCACTCGAACTGTTGATTCAGGTTGATCTCCGCTTCTACCTGCCCGCGCAGGCTCTCCAGCGTCTCGATCTGACGCAGCCGGGCCAGCTCTACAAACTCGGGATTTTCAATTTCGGGAGGGGATTCCACCAGCGGGTTCTCGTCCTGCCGCACCAGCGAGAGGTTCATGCCCTGGTTGGTGACATTCAGCGGACGTCCCTCCAGGTCGAGCACATACGGCGTTCCGCCGTCGCCTACCGCACCGAGGTTGGTAGGGTCCGAGAAGTAACCAGCGATCGCCATCTTTTCCAGATTGGTGGTGGATTCGATCAGCCAAAGCACGAGAAAGAAGGACATCAGCGCCAGAGCGAAGTCCGCAAAAGCGATCTTCCAGGAGCCGCCGTGGGCACCGCCTGCCACTTTTTTTACACGTTTGACGACAATCGTCTGTTCTGTCTTTTCCAAGATCGGTCTCTACCCGGTAGTGATCATTGAACTCTTTTCAGGCTGTCAGCGGCTGCGCACATGGTTCTCCAATTCGGAGAAGGAGGGGCGATCGGCGGAGAACAGCGTCTTGCGGGCAAACTCCACCGCCATCTGTGGTGGCAAGCCGTTGGAGGTCGCCACGATGGCGGCTTTCACACATTCGAACATCTTGATCTCTTCATCGGCCACCGAGGCGAGCCGCGAGCTCATCGGGCCGATGAAGCCATAGGCCACGAAGATACCCAGAAAGGTTCCGACCAGCGCAGCCGCCACGCTGTGGCCCAGCGCTTCGGGCGGGCCACCGAGCTTCTGCATGGTGATCACAATACCGAGCACCGCCGCCACGATACCGAAGCCCGGGAGTCCGTCGGCAACCCGGTGAATCGCGTGCGAGGGTTCGGTCAGCTCATGCAGCTGTGTCTCGATCTCGGATTCCATCATCGCCTCGATCTCGTGAGGAGCGAGGTTGCTGGTGGTGAGGATGCGCAGGTTATCGGCAATGAACTCGATGATGCGCGTGTCCTTGAGCAGCTTGGGATAGCGAGTGAAGATGCCGCTGTCCGCAGGCGACTCGATATCGGCCTCCACGGCCATCATGCCTTCACGGCGCGCCTTGTTGAAAATGTCGTAGAGTAGACCCAGCAAATCGAGATACATCGAAGAGTCTTTGTTGGAGCCAAATATGGCGCGCGGCAACTGCTTACCGCACTCCTTGACCAGATGCATACTGTTGGCGATCAGGAACGCGCCAAACGCAGCTCCGAGAATGATGAGGATTTCGGACGGCTGCCACAGCACACCGAGCACACCACCGTGCCATAAGTAGCCTCCTGCCACGCTGAGGATGACGACACTAACTCCAACAAAGAACAACATTGCTTACTTCCCTCTGGCCCTGAACAGTGCAGACAACTCTCCCTTTAAATCGGTCACAGCGGCCAAAGCATTAGCCGAATCATGAGATTTTGCCCGTTTCTGTCCCTTAACTTGTGTCACCCGTGCGCGTTGATTAAGCTGTCTCCCCCTTTCCAGGATGAGACAGACAGCACCCGAACCATGAGCGACAGACTCTTTATCGTTTTCCAGCACCTCGTGCCACAACACGCCCTTTCCAGAGTTATCGGCTGGCTGGCTGATTGTCAGTGGGGGTTTGTCAAAAATACTTTCATCGACTGGTTCGTGAAGCGTTACCGCGTGGACATGGAGGAGGCTCGCTGCTCTGATGCGCTGCAATACGCCTGTTTCAACGACTTCTTCACGCGTGAACTCAAAGAAGGGGCACGTGTCATTGATGACGCCAAAGAAGCCATTGCGTGCCCGGCAGACGGCGCCATCAGTCAATCAGGCACTATCGAGCAAGGCACCTTGTTGCAGGCCAAGGGCCGCCACTTCAGTCTGGTGGATCTGCTGGGCGGCGATGCGCAGCGAGCGGAACCTTTTCAGGACGGAGTGTTTGCCACCGTCTACCTGTCACCGAGCGATTATCATCGGGTGCACATGCCACTCAGCGGCACACTGACGAAAATGATTCATGTGCCGGGCAAGCTGTTCTCCGTGAATCAGCTGACGAGCGAGCACGTTCCCGATCTGTTTGCGCGCAACGAGCGCGTCGTGTGTCTGTTTGATACCGATACCGGCCCCATGGCACTGGTGCTGGTGGGCGCAATGATTGTGGCGAGTGTGGACACGGTGTGGGCGGGGCAGGTGTGCCCAGGACGCACAGATTGTGCAGAGGTGAGTTATCTGGATCACCTGCCACCGATACAGATTGCCAAAGGCGCAGAGATGGGGCGATTCAAACTGGGGTCGACGGTGATTGCCGTATTCGGGCCGGGCGTAGCGAAGCTGGAGGAATGTCTGGGAGCGGGCGACCCGGTGCGCATGGGTCAGCGTCTGGGAACACTTGTGGGAGCGGGCCAGCCCGCGATAGAGCTTGAATAAATTCCTATCGCGTGCGGGCACGCTCCCACACAATAGCCATCAATCGAGGTAAGAGCAGCAGTAGTCGGTCACAGTCAGCACCTTGATGCCGAAGGCTGTATTGGCCCCTACTTCAAAGCTCTCACCACCAGTCACTGTCTGCCAGGCCAGCGAACCGGGTAATTGCACTTCAACAGTGCCAGACAGGATTTCCATGATCTCTTTCTTGGCAGTCGAGAATTTGTACTCGCCTGGCAGCATGATTCCGAGGGTCTTCTTTTCGCCGCTGGCAAATTCGACAGTGCGGCTGGTGACTTTTCCATCAAAGTAAACATTCGCCGCTTTCACGACGGTGACATTCTCAAATTTACTCATGCTGCGATCTCTGTTAGAAAGGGTTCAGGACGGGTATTCAATGCAAAATAGAACGGGCGCAGATTCTAGCATGCAGGACGAGGAGTAAAGCAAATGTGTAAAGGCTTCAATCTTGACGAGCAACAGAAGGCCACTCTCAAGGCCTGTATCGTGGAGTCGCAGACTCCTGGCCGATCGATGATCGCCAGACTGCGCACCTCTCTGACCATGATCGTGATCGGCATGTACTCGGCGTCTTCCCGAGTGCCGATGACCTATGACAAGAACAACAAACTGTTCTGACACCTCACTTCAGTCCGGGGCCAGGAAAGTCTGGTAGGCCACGTTGTTTGTCTCATCCCAGTAGCGATAACCGATTGTCTTCAGGCACTCCGTGAACGACTTCATCTCGCCGTCAGGTACCTGCATACCGACCAGCACGCGGCCATAATCAGCGCCGTGGTTGCGATAGTGGAACATCGAGATGTTCCAGCGTCCTCCGAGCAGATCCAGAAACTTCATCAAGGCGCCCGGGCGTTCGGGAAACTCGAAGCGAAATACGCGCTCATTCGCCAGCGCGTGAGTTCGTCCGCCGACCATGTGGCGAATATGCAGCTTGGCCGCCTCGTTATCAGACATGTCGACGACTTTGAAGTGTTTGCTGTCGAGTTCTGCGAGCAGTTCACGACGTCCGCGCTCCGGGTCGCTGATCTCGATGCCGACGAAGATCTTGGCACTCACGGGGTCGTCGTAGCGGTAGTTGAATTCGGTGATATTGCGCTTGCCCAGCGCCGTCGAGAAGTGGCGGAAGCTGCCAGGTTTTTCGTCGATGGTGACGGCGAGCACCACTTCACGCCGCTCCCCCAACTCGGTGCGTTCCGAGATGTGGCGTAAGCGATGGAAGTTGATGTTGGCACCAGTCACCACTGAAATCAGGGTTTTCCCGGTGAGCCTGTGCTCCCTCACATATTTTTTCATGCCGGCAACGGCGAGTGCTCCGGCTGGCTCTGTGACCGCTCGCGTGTCATCGAAGATGTCTTTCACTGCCGAGCAGATCTCGTCGGTCGTGACTGTCACCACATCGTCCACCAGCTTGCGCAGGATACGGAAAGGCTCCTTGCCGATCTGTGCGACGGCGACGCCATCGGCAAACAGACCAACCTGAGGCAGGACCACGCGACGCTGCGCCTTCAGTGCTGCCTGCAGACAGGCAGAGTCCTCGGCTTCGACCGCGATCAGTTTGATCTCGGGGCGGATATATTTCACGTAGGCGGCAATGCCTGCCATCAAGCCACCACCGCCCACCGGCACGAAGATAGCGTCCAGAATGCCGCTGTGTTGGCGCACGATCTCCAGGCCCACGGTACCCTGTCCGGCTATGACAGCGCTGTCATCGAACGCATGGACAAAGGTATAGCCCTTCTCCTTTACCAATGCCTGCGCGTGAGTGGCGGCCTCGTTATAGGTATCACCACGCAGGATGACTTTGCCGCCAAGTGCCTTCACGGCATCGGTCTTGATCTTCGGAGTCGTCACCGGCATCACAATGATGGTCTTGATACCCAGACGCGCGCCCGCCATCGCCACACCCTGCGCGTGGTTCCCCGCCGACGCAGCAATGACACCTTTCCTGGCCTCCACTTCGGTCAGACCTGCCATCTTGTTGTACGCGCCACGCAACTTGAAGCTGTGAACCGGTTGTAAGTCCTCACGCTTCAACAGGACCTGATTGCCGAGCCGCTGTGACAGAATCGCTGCCTTTTGCACCGGGGTCTCAATCGCGACATCGTAGACTTTGGCAGAGAGAATTTCCTTTACATACTTTTCCATCGTTGACCTTCCGGGGCAGAAAATTGCGGGCAGGGCTCAGCTCAACTCCGTATAATCTGCAGGAGTTCACTTCAACCCGGGAAATTAACATGGATCAGAATGAAATGAAAAAGGCGGTTGCCGCCGCTGCCGCCAAGTATGTCGAGGAAAGACTCGAGGATAAGAGCGTCATTGGCGTAGGTACCGGGTCTACCGCGAATTATTTTATCGAGTGTCTGGCGCCCTTCAAGAATCGCATCCACAGCACCGTGGCAAGTTCAGAAGAAACCCGCAGAAGACTGATGGCTCTGGGCATTCCCGTATTTGATCTGAACAGCGTCGATGAAGTCACTTTCTATATTGATGGCGCTGACGAGGCCAATGCACAGCTGCACCTGATCAAAGGCGGTGGTGGCGCGCTAACGCGTGAAAAAATTATTGCGGCAGTTGCCAAAGAATTCGTCTGCATTGCAGACCAAAGTAAATACGTTCCCGTGCTGGGAAGATTTCCACTGCCTGTGGAAGTGATCCCGATGGCGAGAAGTCATGTGGGGAGAGCAATCGTAAAGCTGGGAGGAGATCCGGTTTACCGCGAAGGGTTTATCACCGATAACGGCAACCAGATCATCGACATCCACAATATGCATATCGTGGATCCCAGAGAACTGGAACAGCAGCTCAATCAAATCACAGGTGTCGTTACTAATGGGCTTTTCGCCATACGCCCTGCAGATCTGCTGATCCTGGGAACAAGAGATGGCATCAGAACTTATACAGCAGCCTGATTACTACGCTCTAGCTAAGCTACACGAAACAAAAATCCACCGGTTCGAATCATAAGATTCAAA
This sequence comes from Gammaproteobacteria bacterium, assembly GCA_030645995.1. Classification (GTDB taxonomy): domain Bacteria; phylum Pseudomonadota; class Gammaproteobacteria; order Pseudomonadales; family Pseudohongiellaceae; genus UBA5078. Next base: position 7,992 of record JAUSMU010000048.1, read on the forward strand.
CTGCATCTGCAAAGTAAAAACGCAGAATGCCGTGAAGCATTCTGCGTTCTTTTATTACAGAGGATTTACGTTCTCTGCTTGCGGGCCTTTTTGACCTTGGGTCACATCCATCGTAACTTTCTGGCCTTCGTGAAGAGTTTTTCTTCCGGAACCGTTAATTGCGCTGAAGTGGACGAATACGTCCTTTCCACCTTCCTGCTCAATGAAACCAAAGCCCTTCTCATCATTGAACCACTTAACAGTACCTTCTACTTGCTCTGACATATTTCTCTCTTGTTCTTAAAAATTTAGTTACACGGCCAACATCACTGCCAACCCTTGAATCCATTAGGATTCTCCCGAAGTGTACCCCTATCTTATGGCGGATGGAATACGGTTTTTGCACTTAATCTCAGGAAAACTGATTATTTTTCGCATTTTTCTGCGAATTCCATAGCCGCAAACGACGTTAATCAAAAATTTTTCCAGGATTCATGACCTTGTTCGGGTCAAAAACATTCTTCAATGCCTTCATTATCGCGACTTCACTGTCATCCCGGCTGTAGGAAAGGAAGGGCTTTTTCAAAAGCCCCACGCCGTGCTCGGCCGATATGCTGCCGCCATAACGCTTCACACAAGCAAAGATGTCATAACTGACCCGATGGCACTGCTCAAAGAAAATGGCTTTGTCCAATGCGTCGGGCTTGAGAATATTGAGATGCACATTGCCATCACCAATATGTCCAAACCAGATGATCTCGAAGTCCGGGTATTGCCGGTTGACGATCTCGTCCACTTCGCGCACAAACGCGGGAACCTTGGACACCTTCACCGAGATATCGTTTTTGTAGGGAGTGAAGCGGGAAATGGTTTCCGATATGTCTTCGCGCAGGCGCCAGAGATCCCGTGCCTGAGTACTGTTCTGACTGATTGCGCCATCGAGCGCCCAGCCTTGTTCGACACAATATTCGAAAGCCTCCATGGCCTGATCCAGGCTTTGCTCACTGACATTTTCAAACTCGATCAGCGCATAGAAATCGCCCACGGTTTCGCACGGGCGCTGCAATCCCTTCTCGTGAATCACATGCCGTAACGCCTTCTCTGAAAAGAATTCGAAGGCCATCAGCGGCAGCCTAGCCTGGAAGGTCTGCAGCACATTCATCGCGTCTTCCATCTTCTCGACGGCGAGCACCAGCACGGTCGGATCTTTCGGAGGCGTGGCCAGCTTCATGGTGAGTTCCACGATGAAACCGAGCGTGCCCTCTGAGCCGATAAACAAGTGCCGCAGGTCATAACCCGTCGCGTTCTTGATCAGCCCCTTGTTCAGGTCCAACAGTTCGCCGGTGCCAGTAACGACCTTCATGCCGACCACCCAGTCTCGCGTCAGACCGTACTTGATGACTTTGATACCACCAGCATTGGTGGCGGCATTGCCGCCGAGCTGGCTGGAACCGGACGAGGCGAAATCCACGGGATAGAACAGCTGCTTTTCTTCCGCAAAATTTTGCAGTTGTTCTGTCACAACACCGGCCTGACAGACCACCTGACGATCGGTAGGATCAAAATCCAGAATCTTGTTCATTCTGTCGAAAGCCACTACGACTTCACCATTGGAGGCTACCGCACCACCACTCAGACCGGTTCTCCCGCCCGAAGGTACCAGCGCCAGTTGATGAGCATTCGCGTAACGCACAATGTCCTGCACCTGCTCGATCGATGAAGGAAATACAATGACAGAGGGATGCGGTTCATAAACTTTCGTCCAATCCTTGCCAAAGGTGGACAATGACTCGGCATCGGCTTTGACCTTGTCGTCTCCGACAATACGAGAGAGAGCGGCAATCAGTTCTGCTTGCGATTGGTTCATCAGATTCAGTGACCGTGATTGATTGAGCGTGGCTTATGGTAACATAGCGCGCCTGTCTTCCTGCAGTTCCAAGCAAAGAGAAATCACACCGCCATGAATCCAACATCACTGGAAAAGAGCAAGATCAAGTTTCTTCTTCTCGAAGGACTTCATCAAAGTGCTGTCGACACGCTGCATAATGCCGGCTACACCAACATCGAATATCTGAAAACTTCCCTCTCGGAAGAGAAGCTCATCGAAAAAATTCGCGATGTGCACTTCATCGGCATACGCTCTCGAACTCAACTGACCAGTGCGGTATTTGCAGCGGCCGAAAAACTGCAAGCTGCAGGTTGTTTCTGCATCGGCACCAATCAGGTGGATCTTGATGCGGCATTGGTGCGCGGCATCCCGGTGTTCAATGCGCCATTCTCCAATACCCGCAGTGTCGCTGAGCTGGTGATCGGTCAAACCATATTGCTTCTGCGCGGAATTCCCGAGAAGAATGCTCAAGCGCATCGTGGCGTATGGCAGAAGATTGCAACCGGCTCGTTTGAAGCACGAGGCAAGAAACTCGGCCTGGTCGGCTACGGCAATATCGGTTCGCAATTGAGCGTGCTCGCAGAATCCATGGGCATGAAGGTTTATCTTTACGACATCGTCACCAAATTGCCACTGGGCAACGCAGTGCAGGTGCCGACTCTCAAAGAGCTCATGCAGATTTGCGACGTCGTCAGTCTGCACGTTCCGGAAACACCACAGACCGCCAACATGATCGGCGCAGAGCAGATCAACTGGATGAAGAAGGGCAGCATTTTGATCAACGCCTCGCGCGGCTCCGTGGTCGACATTGATGCGTTGGCGGCAGCGCTACATAGCGGCCATCTCTCTGGCGCTGCCATCGATGTATTCCCCGTCGAACCACGCTCCAACGAAGACGAATTCATATCGCCTCTGCGTCAATTCGACAACTGCATCCTGACCCCTCACGTGGGCGGCAGCACAATGGAAGCGCAGGAAAACATCGGCCTGGAAGTCAGCGAGAAGCTGGTGAAATACAGCGACAATGGTTCATCCTTTACTGCAGTCAATTTCCCTGAAGTGGCACTGCCTGCCCACCCGGGCAAGCACCGCCTGCTGCATATCCATAAGAATATTCCCGGCGTGCTTTCAGAAATCAACAGTATTTTCTCGGCAACCGGCGTCAACATTCGTTCACAGTATCTGCAGACCAATGAAGAGATTGGTTACGTCGTCACTGACATCGATGTGGAATACAGCGCGCTCGCGCTGAAGAGGCTCAACGAAGTAAAAGGCACCATCCGCTGTCGAGTGCTGTTCTAGTCTGTGAGTGTTCGGCACGAAGGGCTGCTGATCTGGAATACTTCCATTCATCAGCCTTTTTGGCGCATCACCTAATTGAGAATTGCATCGAGAATCGAGAATAACCGCTCACGAATCCCCTGACTCTCATTAACCAGATGATGTCGAGCGTCCGCAATCATGTACGTGCTGGCATGCGGAAATTTTCTCTCGATTGCGCGCAGGTTGTAGCGCCAGTCCACTGTGGTGTCCAAGGTACCCTGCACCACTGACACCGCGATATTACAGGATTGATATTGCTCGAACTCTATCAGCCATCTCTTCAACGCTCCCACCCATTGGGCCGACAAGCGCTGACTCTGCAGCGGATCGCTTTCACGCACAAAACGCAGAAACTCCGCGTTGCTGCTGTTGACCACGAAATTTCTTTTGATCGTTCTCACGAACGGCGTCAACACGGCATGCAGCGCACTGCCGCGCCACCATTGATAGGGCCGCACCAGAGGCGCAAGCAACAAAATATGTTCGAAGCAGCTGGGATGCTCACAGTTCGCAAGCATGTAATCCATGATGATGGCCGAACCTGTGCTCTGCCCAATAGCCAGCCACGGTTTGTTGATACCCGCCTTCTGCGCGATGCGCAAACATTCGCTGAAAACTTCGCGGTACTGAGCGAATGATTCGATACTGGCGCTCTCCCCCGAGGACAGTCCGTGCCCCGGCAGATCGAAGATGACGACCGCAAGATTTCTCTGCAGGCAGTATTTGATCAGATGGCCGTACAATCCAGCATGATCATAGTAGCCGTGCACGATGAAAGCGGTGCCACGCACCTGCTCTGGAGGAGGCGAAAAATAATGACAGGCAATGCGGAATCCCGCACTGGAAAAGCAGCCGAGCAGATGAATGTTGGCGGGGTGTTGACGCGGAAAGATATTCTGAGCGTTCAGCCCATAATAATTCAAATAGGGACTGGCAATCGCGGGCACAGCGTCCCGCGACTGTAAATCAAACTCGGGTAGACTCTCCCGCAATGCATTGATGTCGGAATTTCTGAACATGTTGCCCACCCTGCAGGTAAGCGGGTTTCAACCCTTGTGAGCGTAGCGATCGGCCATCTCTTCAAGACTGTAGACCCGACCGATGCTCGGAATCTGACCGGCAGCACCAAACGACACCAGACGCTGCACAACAACGGACTTCATGGCCTTGATAGTGGGAGCCAGGAATTTGCGCGGGTCGAACTCGGAAGGATTCTCCGCCAGGAACTTGCGCACCACGGCAGTAGAGGCCAGACGCAGATCGGTATCGATATTCACTTTGCGCACACCGTGACGGATGCCTTCCTGAATCTCTTCAACGGGTACGCCATAGGTCTCGGGAATCTGGCCGCCGTACTGATTGATCATCGCCAGCCAATCCTGTGGCACCGATGAAGAACCGTGCATCACCAGATGGGTGTTGGGAATGCGGCGGTGAATCTCTTTGATGCGTTCAATCGCCAGAATGTCCCCTGTGGGCGGACGGCTGAACTTGTAGGCGCCGTGGCTGGTGCCCACTGCAATCGCCAGCGCGTCGACACCCGTGTCTGCCACAAACTGTGCAGCCTCTTCCGGGTCCGTCAGCATCTGATGCATGGACAGGACGCCCTCCGCGCCAATGCCATCTTCTTCACCGGCCATACCAGTTTCCAGAGAACCAAGACAGCCGATCTCACCCTCCACAGAAACGCCGCACGCGTGTGCCATTTCCACCGTCAAGCGCGTCACACGTACGTTGTAGTCATAATCCTTGGGCGTCTTGCCATCTTCACCGAGAGAACCGTCCATCATCACAGAGGAGAAGCCCGATTGAATAGAGCGCTGACACACGGAAGGAGACACGCCGTGGTCCTGATGCATCACAATCGGAATATGGGGAAATTCTTCGATGGCTGCCTGAATGAGGTGTTTCAGGAAGTTGGAACCCGCGTATTTTCGTGCACCTGCGGACGCCTGCAGAATTACCGGGCTGTTGACCTCGTTGGCGCCTTCCATGATCGCCCGCACCTGTTCCAGGTTATTGACGTTGAAGGCAGGAACTCCGTAGCTGTTCTCAGCCGCATGGTCCAGCAGCTGACGTAAACTGATTAGTGCCATTTGTAACCTCGCATTCCATTCATGTTGATTGTGATTTCTGCTGTTCTCGTCGCTGTTGTTGTCCCTGCTCTGCGTCAGCGTCCCATCTCATCCAGTATCTGCACCGCTGGCAGCGTCTCACCCTGTACAAATTCCAGGAACGCCCCACCGCCGGTGGAGATGTACGAGATGTCCGCTGTCACTTCAAACTTGTCGATTGCTTCGATGGTCTCACCGCCACCGGCAATCGAGAAACCCTGGTTGGCGGCCACTGCGGCGGCAATCGCCTGGGTGCCCTTGGCAAAACTTTCGAATTCGAATACGCCCACCGGGCCATTCCAGATAATGGTCTTCATCTTGGCGATGATGTCCGCAAAAGCCTTGGCTGTCTGCGGGCCAATGTCCAGAATCATGTCATCGTCTGCAATCTCGCTAACGTGCTTGATTGTGGCCTCGGCGGTGGCCGAGAATTCCTTCGCCACGACGACGTCGATCGGCAGGGGTATTTGCGTCTTCTGCATGAGCGCCTTGGCGGTGTCCACCAGATCGCGTTCGACCAGCGACTTGCCGACACTGTAACCCGCAGCCAACAGGAAGGTATTGGCGATGCCGCCACCGACAATCAGCTGGTCCACGATGGTGGCCAGACTCTCCAGCACTTTCAGCTTGCTCGACACTTTGGCGCCACCGACGATGGCCAGCATGGGGCGTTCAGGTTTCTTGAGCGCGAGCTCCAGCGCATCCAGCTCTTTCGCGAGCAATGGCCCCGCACATGCCACCGGTGCGAAACGTGCCACGCCATGCGTACTGGCTTGTGCGCGGTGAGCGGTGCCGAAAGCATCCATCACAAACACATCGCACAGTGAGGCATAGAAACGGGAAAGTGCTTCATCGTTCGCTTCTTCGCCGGCATTGACGCGGACGTTTTCCAGCAGCACGACTTCACCAGCCGCCGGCACGGCCTCGGCAGGATTCTGGAAATAATTCTGCGACAACACTACGTTCACGTTCAGCAACTCGGCCAGCCGCTTTGCGACCGCTGCCAGCGAGGAAGACGGCTGCTCAGTGATGGGCTTGCCTTCCTCGGGACGGCCGAGGTGTGACATGACGATGACCTTCGCACCGGCCTGCAGCGCCAGCTGAATGGTGGGGATAGCAGCACAGATGCGGGTGTCGTTGCCGATCACGCCATTCTTGACGGGGACATTGAGATCTTCGCGAATCAGCACCCGTTTATCACGCAGGGCCAGATCCTGCATTCTCAGTATCGTCATAGTGTCAGTCTCTCCTTATTCCATTTTCCGGATTGTTTCCGCCACATCGAGCATGCGATTGGCAAATGCCCATTCGTTGTCAAACCACGCCAGCACCTTGACCAGACGCGTGCCACTGACCCGTGTCTGACTCAGATCGACAATCGCCGACCTGGGGTCATGATTGAAATCACAGGAGGCCAGCGGTTCATCGGTGCAGTCGAGCACCAGTGGCAAAGAATCTCTCGCGCCCTGCCGGATTGCAGCATTAACCATGTCTGTCGTGACATCGGCGCGCAAGGTCACTGTGAGATCGATGGCCGACACATTGATCGTCGGCACGCGCATCGCCTGCGCCGCGAAGCGCCCTTCCAGATGCGGCAGGATACGCCCGATGCCCTTGTCGATTTCAGTGTTCACCGGAATGATCGACTGCACCGCACTGCGTGTCTTGCGCAGATCGAAGTGATGGTAGGCGTCGATCACCGGCTGATCGTTCATTGCGGAATGGATCGTCGTAATCACGCCATGATCGATGCCGAAATTATCGTCCAGACACTTGATCACGGGCACTACGCAATTGGTGGTGCAGGAGGCGTTGGAGATGATGCGGTCCGACAGCTTCAGCGCGCCTTCGTTCACGCCGTAGACCACAGTGGCGTCGACATCACTTTGCGCGGGCTGCGAGAACAGCACTCGTCTGGCACCACTGTGTAGATGCAGCGCTGCAGTCGCCCGATCGGAAAACGCTCCAGTGCACTCCATGACCAGATCGATGCCGAGCGCCGCCCATGGCAGCTTCGTTATGTCTTGCTCCGAAAACACGTTGATATCATCTGCGTTGATGCGCAGCACACCCTCGCGGCTGCCTACCGTGCCCGGGAAGCGACCGTGAGTGCTGTCGTATTTGGTCAAATAGACCAGCGAGTTGGTGTCCGTGAGGTCGTTGATCGCGACGATCTGCAGATCCGGATATTTTCCCGACTCATACAGGGCTCGCAACACGCAACGACCTATGCGCCCATAACCATTAATTGCAATGCGATAAGACATAAGTTGCCGTATTCACCACATTTTCCACGGTGAAACCGAATTCCTTCATCAGGACCGGGCCCGGAGCTGACTCACCGAAAGTCGTCATGCCGATGACCTTGCCATCCAGACCGACGTACTTGTACCAGTAATCCGCAGCCGCAGCTTCGACGGCAACCCGGGCACGCACCGCGCGTGGCAGCACCTGCTCACGATAGCGGGCTTCCTGCGCTTCGAACACGTCGGTACTGGGCATGGAGACCAGGCGAGCGCGCACGCCGCTTTCCTGCAGTCGCACCACGGCGTCGACGCAAATCCCCACCTCGGATCCCGTGGCGATGATGATGACCTCAGGCACACCGTTGCAATCCTTCAGCACATAGCCGCCACGCGCAATCGCGGCGACCTGCTCGGCACTGCGCTGCTGGTGAGGGAGATTCTGACGCGAGAACACCAGAGAGCTCGGGCCACCGCTGCGCTCAATCGCGGCCTTCCACGACACAGCGGTTTCGACTGCGTCGCAGGGGCGCCACACCGACATGTTCGGCGTCACGCGCAGGTTGGCGATCTGCTCGACCGGCTGGTGGGTCGGACCATCTTCACCCTGCCCGATAGAGTCGTGGGTGTAGACGAATACGCAGTGCTGTTTCATCAGCGCGGCCATACGCACGGCATTGCGGGCGTATTCCATGAAAATCAGGAAGGTGCCACCGAAGGGAATGAACCCGCCATGCAGCGCGATCCCGTTCATGATGGCGCTCATGCCGAACTCACGAACCCCGTAGTTGATGTAGTTGCCGTCGGCACTCTCGGTGATCGGCGTAGTGCCGGACCAGACCGTAAGATTGGAGCCCGCCAGGTCGGCAGAACCGCCAATCATCTCCGGCAGATGCTGACCGAAGGCGGCCAGACAGTTCTGGGAGGCCTTGCGGCTGGCGATGACCTCGCCCTTCTCCTGGCAGATGCGCACGTATTCGGCAGCGATATCCGCGAAATGACCAGGTAGCTGCCCTTTGAGACGGCGCACCAGCTCCATGGCCAGCTCGGGATGTTCTTCTTCGTAGCGGACCAGTTTCTCTTTCCAGGCAGACTCGGCATTGAAGCCTTTGTCGCGCGCATCCCAGACCTTGCGGATATCGTCGGGCACTTCAAAGGGAGCATGGCTCCAGCCCAGCGCAATGCGGGCCGCCGCGATTTCAGCGTCGCCCAGTGGCGCACCATGCACATTGTGAGAGCCTTGTTTGTTGGGAGACCCGAAGCCAATGATGGTCTTGCACTTGATCAGCGTGGGGCGAGCTGCGTCGGCCTTGGCGGACTTGATGGCTGCGGCGATCTGAGCGGCATCGTGGCCGTCCACCGCCAGCACCTGCCAGCCATAGGCTTCGAAACGCTTGGTGGTGTCGTCGGTAAACCAGCCTTCTACCTCGCCATCGATGGAAATGCCATTGTCATCATAGAAAGCGATGAGCTTGCCCAAACCAAGCGTGCCCGCCAGCGAGCACACTTCGTGGGACACACCTTCCATCAGGCAGCCGTCGCCGACAAAAACATAGGTGGAGTGATCGATGACATCGTGACCGGGACGGTTGAACTGCGCGGCCAGCGTCTTCTCGGCAATCGCCATACCGACGGCGTTGGCAAGCCCTTGACCGAGTGGGCCGGTAGTGGTTTCGACACCCGGGGTATAACCGTATTCGGGGTGGCCCGGGGTCTTGGAGTGCAACTGACGGAAGTTGCGGATTTCGTCCATGGAGACGTCGTAACCGCTCAGGTGCAGCAGCGAATACACCAGCATGGAGCCATGACCATTGGACATCACAAAGCGGTCGCGATTGACCCAGCCCGGGTGCACCGGGTTGTGGCTCAGGAAGTCATTCCAGAGCACTTCGGCGATGTCGGCCATACCCATCGGCGCACCGGGATGTCCGGAGTTCGCTTTCTGGACGGCGTCCATAGTGAGGGCGCGGATGGCATTGGCACAGTCTCTGCGCGAGGGAACACGGCTGGACATACGGTACTGGCTCCTGTTTCTGGCTGGCTGAATTGCAAGGCCGCCCATTTTCCCGCACCTCAGATGAATATGCTACCCGACCAATCTTTTATTTTGCCTCGATATTTGGCTTGAGCTTTGGTTGGAGTTTCGATCGGCGGCGGGAGGTAGGCCCCGGTGGCGCGGCTGACCTGCGCCGCTCCGCGGTGCCCTCTCTTCGCAAAAAGCCCAAGGTCTTTTTGCTGCGTTCGGCGCTGGTCTTTTATGCCGCGCCCCCGGACCCTGCCTCCCGCCACCTTGTGGAACGCCAGACGGATGGATTCGCAGATTCTGAAAAGGCACCTGCTTCGCTGGGAAGAAGGGGGGGGGGGCATCTGACCTGCCACTTTGGAATTGGCAGATGGCTTGAGTTCAAACTGCCATAGTTGTCCTTGGAAAGGGGTGTTGTATCTGCAGCGCGCCAGGGAGTATGGCCTGTGCCCGCCAGCGACAATCAGGGTCAGCGCCGAGCGCAGCAAAAAGACCCTGGGCTTTTTGCGCAGAGAGGGCACCGCGGAGCGGCGCAGACCCATCGCAGGCGGGCACAGGCCATACTCTCGGGATCCACAAAAAGAACTCCAACATCTATATCAAATAATTTTGATATAGATAAAAAGCCCTGTTATAGTCGCCGCCACTTTCACAGAATCTCGGAATAACTGAGTTTGACGGTCACGGCAATCAAGAGAGATGACAACGCTGCGCTGGATGAAGCAGAAGCGCTCACACACCTGTGCAAGGCACTGGCGGATTCCCTGCGCCTCGAAATCCTGCGTCTGCTGCGGACCAGCTCGTTCGGCGTGCTGGAGATCTGCCGCATCCTCGACATTCGGCAGTCCGCCCTCAGCCACCACCTGAAGATTCTCGCCAATGCCGGGCTCGCGACCACGCGCCGCGAGGGCAACACCATCTTCTATCGCCGCCCTCTGCTGCACAGCGACGACCCGCTGCACGCGTTGAAAAAGAGCGCGTTCGAAGCCATCGACAGAATTCCGCTGGGCCAGGACCAGATCGCGCGTCTCGATCTCGTGCAACAGGAACGCTCCGAGCAATCGCTGCAATTCTTCACTCGACACGCCGACAAGTTCCGCGAAAAGCAGGGGTTGGTCGCCGAGCACGCCCAGTACATGAGCAGTCTGCTCGACCTGCTGCGGGATCTTGAACTCAGCGACCAGCTGACGATCATGGAGGTGGGGCCGGGCACTGGCGAGCTACTCGTGCGCCTGGCGCAACAGTTCAAGGACGTCATCGCCCTCGACAATGCGCTGGAGATGCTGAACCTGGCCAGAGCCACGGTGGCTGCCGAACAACTGCACAATGTCACGTTCATTCACGGCGACACGCATACCGCGCTGGCCCGCAATGTCCGCTGCGACCTGATCCTCTATGACATGGTGTTGCATCACCTGCCAGCGCCCCAGGAAGCTTTTGTGCATGCAGCATCGCTGCTGCAGGAGGGTGGGCTGCTGTTGATTGTCGAGCTTTGCCACCACGACCAGGACTGGGCCAGAGAGTCCTGTGGCGACTTGTGGCTGGGTTTCGACCACGACGAGATGAATGACTGGGCCGCACAAGCAAGCCTGCAGCCCGGACAGAGTGTTTATCTGGGATTGCGTAACGGCTTCCAGATCCAGATGTGCGTCTTTCACAAAGCTGTCAATTAATAGAACCGAAAATCAACCAACTGATCTGAGAAAGGAAAAAATTATGGCCTCATCACTTTTCACCTCTGAATCCGTCTCCGAAGGACATCCGGACAAGATCGCGGACCAGATCTCCGACGCGGTGCTGGATGCCATCCTGACCCAAGACCCGAAGGCACGCGTGGCTTGCGAAACGCTGATCAAGACCGGCATGGTCGTAGTCGCCGGAGAGGTGACCACCACTGCCTACGCGGATATCGAAGCGATCGCCCGCAAGGTGGTCTGCGACATCGGTTATGACCATTCCGACAAGGGTTTCGACGGCAACTCCTGCGCCGTGCTCAACGCCATCGGCAAGCAGTCTCCGGATATTTCTCAGGGTGTAGATGACACACCTGATCACGAGCAGGGCGCGGGCGACCAGGGCCTGATGTTCGGCTATGCCAGCAATGAAACCAACGTGCTGATGCCAGCCCCGATTACTTACTCGCACCGCCTCGTACAGCGTCAGGCCGAGGTGCGCAAAAACGGCTCGCTGCCCTGGCTGCGTCCCGACGCCAAGAGCCAGATCACCTTCCGCTACGAGAACGGCAAGCCTGTCGCCGTGGACGCTGTGGTGCTGTCGACACAGCACAGCCCGGACATCGAGCTGAAGCCGCTGCAGGAAGCTGTGATGGAAGAGATCATCAAGCACGTGCTGCCCGCCGAGTGGCTGGACAAGAACACCAAGTATTTCATCAACCCGACCGGACGTTTCGTCATCGGCGGCCCCTTCGGTGACTGTGGTCTGACTGGCCGCAAGATCATCGTGGACAGCTACGGCGGCATGGCGCGTCACGGCGGCGGCGCATTCTCCGGCAAGGACCCATCCAAAGTGGATCGTTCAGCGGCGTATGTAGCACGTTATGTAGCAAAGAACATCGTAGCGGCTGGCATCGCTGATCGTTGCGAGATCCAGATTTCTTACGCCATCGGCGTGGCGGAACCAACGTCCATCAGCGTGGAAACGTTCGGCACCGGCAAGATCTCCGAAGAGCGCATTGTGCAACTGGTTCGCGAGTTCTTCGAACTGCGTCCGAAGGGCCTGATCCGCATGTTGGATCTGATTCGTCCGATTTATCTGGCGACAGCGGCTTACGGTCACTTCGGCCGCGAAGAGCCGAACTTCACCTGGGAGAAGACTGACAAGGCCGACGCACTGCGCGACGCTGCAGGCCTGAGATAAGCACGGGGCAGTGGCCTCACTCAACTGACACAATTTGATTCATCTACTTTTGATACACCCACTTTTGATACGCCCAGAAAGCGAACAGGATTCAAGAATGAGCAAACACGATTACAAAGTTGCCGACATCGGTCTGGCAGAATTCGGTCGCAAGGAAGTGATTCTTGCCGAATCGGAAATGCCCGCGCTGATGACACTACGCGCACGTTATTCCGCGAGCAAGCCACTGGCCGGCGCGAAGATCATCGGCTGCATCCACATGACCATTCAGACAGCCGTGCTGATCGAGACGCTGGTTGAACTCGGTGCGGAAGTGCGCTGGTCTTCCTGCAATATTTTCTCCACGCAGGATCACGCGGCAGCGTACATCGCCTCCACGGGCGTCGCTGTTTACGCCTGGAAGGGCCAGACCCTGGAAGAGGGTGACTGGTGCATCGAGCAGACCATTCTCAAAGATGGCAAGCCATGGGACTGCAACATGATCCTCGACGATGGCGGCGACCTGACCGGCATGATCCACAACAAATATCCGCAGATGCTCGACAAGATCAACGGCATCACGGAAGAGACGACAACAGGCGTGCATCGCCTGATCGAGATGATGGAAGCGGGAACCTTGAAGGTGCCAGCGATCAACGTCAATGATTCGGTGACCAAGTCCAAGAACGACAACAAGTACGGTTGCCGCCACAGTCTGAACGACGGCATCAAGCGCGGCACCGACATGCTGTTGTCTGGCCGTCATGCACTGGTCGTCGGTTATGGCGATGTGGGCAAGGGCTCTGCACAGAGTCTGCGTCAGGAAGGCATGATCGTAAAGGTCTCCGAAATCGATCCGATCTGCGCCATGCAGGCGTGTATGGACGGTTATGAAGTGGTCTCTCCTTACCTCAGCGGCAACAACACCGGCCGCATCGAAGACATCGACCGCGCGCTGCTGGGCAAGCTCGATCTGATCGTGACCACTACGGGCAACATCGACGTCTGCGACAAGAACATGCTGCAGACCGTGAAGTCCGGCGCCGTGATCTGCAACATCGGCCATTTCGACAACGAGATCGACACCGCGTACATGCGCAAGAACTGGACCTGGGAAGAGATCAAGCCGCAGGTGCACAAGGTCTATCGTGCCGACCCACAGAAAGACAAAACCAATTACCTGCTGCTGTTGTCCGAAGGCCGCCTGATCAACCTGGGCAACGCCACTGGCCATCCGTCACGCATCATGGACGGCTCGTTCGCCAACCAGGTGATTGCGCAGATGTATCTATACGAGAGAAAGTTCGCAGCGCTCTCAGCGGATTTCAAGAAGAGCAGCATCACCGTAGAAGTGTTACCCAAGCATCTCGACGAGCAGGTCGCGGCGCTGATGGTAGGTGGTTTCGGCGGCGTGTTGACGAAGCTGACGCCGGTACAGGCGAAGTACATCAACGTCAGTGTGGAAGGCCCGTTCAAGGCAGATACTTACAAGTATTGAGTTGAAAAATGGAAGTATCGCGGGCACGGCCCGCTCCCACAGAGTCAAGTGCTGTGGGAGCGGGCCTCGCCCGCGATAGCTTGCCCGCGATAGACAGTCGGCACCTCGCCATTGCGAACCCTGAAAGAGAATTCACCAATGACAACACAACCGCGAAGCGCAAACACCCAGGCTCGCTTCAGCTTCGAATTCTTCCCCGCCAAGACTGAAGTGGGTGAAGAGAAGCTCAAGGAAGTTCACCGCCAGCTCGCGCTGCTGAAGCCCGATTTCTTTTCAGTCACCTATGGCGCCGGCGGTTCCACACGAGATGGCACGCGCCAGGCGGTGACCAATATTCACAATGCCGGCTCCAACGTCGCGCCACACTTATCCTTCGGTGGCTCCAGCGAAGAGGAAATTCTCGCTCTGTTGCAGTACTACAAGGATCTTGGGATTACGCGCCTTGTCGCCCTGCGCGGTGACGTGCCATCCGGCACTGGCGCTACCAGCAGTTACTACTACGCGAACGAACTCGTCGAGCTGGTTCGCCGCAAGACCGGCAACCACTTTCACATTGAGGTGGCGTGTTACCCAGAGATTCATCCGAAGTCCGAAAGTTACGAAAGTGATCTCTACTACTTCAAGAAGAAAGTCGATGCGGGCGCCGACAGCGCCATCACGCAATATTTCTACAACGCTGATGCGTATTTCTATTACGTCGACCGCTGCAAGGCGCTGGGCGTTGAGATTCCGATTGTGCCCGGCATCATGCCCATTACGAATTACTCCAACCTGGCTCGTTTCAGCGGCAACTGTGGCGCAGAGATTCCGCGCTGGGTCCGGCAGCGCCTGCAGGGTTATGGCGATGATGTAGACAGTATTCGTCAGTTCGGCGACGAAGTGGTGACGCGTCTGTGTGAGACACTGCTGGACGGCGGCGCTCCCGGGCTGCACTTCTATACGATGAATCAATACACGTCCGTCAGCACTCTCTGGAATAATCTCGGACTTGGCGAGCGCTGAGATGCGACTGTCACGCATTCATACTCCACAATCACTGATCACAGGATCGACAGTGGTGCTTGCAGACGACGCAGCACACTACGTCGGCAAGGTGCTGCGCCTGCGGCCTGGGGAGATTGTGGCACTGTTCAACGGCAACGATGGCGAACATCTTGCCGAAGTCGTGAGTGTCGACAAGAAGAGTGTCACCGTGCGACTCGACAGCCAAGTGTTAAATTCAGCCGACCCAGTACTGCCAATTCATCTCGGTTTGGGAATATCCCGAGGCGAGCGTATGGACTATGCAATCCAGAAAGCCACCGAAGCTGGCGTCAGCAGCATCACTCCACTGCTGACCGAACGCTGCGAGGTCAAGCTGAAAGGGGAGCGAATCGACAATCGTCTGAGCCACTGGCACAGAATTGCGATCAGCGCCTGCGAACAATCCGGGCGTTGCACCGTTCCCTTCATCGAATCACCACTGCCCCTGCAGGAGTGGCTGGCTCGTGAGCGCGCTGGCGTCAGTTTCGTTCTCGATCATCGTGGCACACAGGGCTATCCCCCTTCGTGCCAGCCTGAAGAGGTCACCTTGCTGATTGGCCCCGAGGGAGGATTGGCTGACGAGGAAGTGGATAAGGCCAGAGCCAATGGCTTCGCGGCAGTAAGGCTCGGTCCCCGCGTGTTGCGCACCGAGACAGCCCCGGTGATTGCAATCTCCCTCGCCCAATTCCTTTGGGGCGACTATCGTTCCTGAAGGCTGCAACTGACAATCACTAAATCGTACGAAAAAAAAGCGCCCCGAAGGGCGCTTACGTCAAAAGTGAACGTGAGAGAGAGTTAGTAAATTACCTTCCTGCAAGTCCTGCAATTACTTCGTGAACTCTGGATAAGCTTCCAGACCACATTCGGAAAGGTCGACACCTTCTGCCTCTTCCTCTGCCGATACTCGTAGACCCATCACGGCCTTGATAATCATCCAGACTACGAAGCTGACGACAGCAACCCAGATGATAATGGTGAGCGCGCCAATAATCTGACCTGAGAACGACACTGCGTCATTGGTGATTGGCACCAGCAACAGACCCAGCAGACCACAGGCTCCGTGTACAGCGATTGCACCGACTGGATCGTCAATCTTGAGTTTGTCGAGGAAAATGATGGTGAAGACGACCAGCACGCCAGCCACTGCACCGAAGAGCGTGGCTTGCAGCGCTGTCGGGGTTGAGGGCTCCGCAGTAATCGCTACCAGACCGGCCAGGGCGCCGTTCAGAATCATCGTCAAGTCAGCCTTGCCGAACAGGGCCTTCGCTACCAGCATCGCTGCAACCAAGCCACCTGCCGCTGCCGCATTCGTGTTCACGAACACCATGGCAACAGCATTGGCACTGGTCACGTCCGCCAGCTTCAGAACTGAACCGCCGTTAAAGCCCAACCAGCCCAACCACAGAATCAGTGTGCCGAGAGTTGCCATTGGGAGGTTTGCGCCGGGGAATGCCTTGACGCTGCCATCGATACCATATTTGCCCTTGCGTGGGCCCAGCAGGAGCACGCCTACCACAGCAGCAGTTGCACCAGCCAGGTGAACGATACCTGAGCCTGCGAAGTCAGAGAACCCAAGGTCACCCAGTGAGTACATGCCGAATACGGCGTTGCCACCCCAGGTCCAGGAGCCTTCCATCGGATAGATGACACCAGTCATCACCACTGCAAACACCAGGAATGCCCACAGCTTCATGCGCTCAGCAACAGCGCCGGAGACAATCGACATACAGGTCGCAGCAAACACGACCTGATAGAAGAAGTCAGACGCATCTGAATACACAGCGCCGCCTTCAAAGCCTTCTTCGGCTTTCGCTGCCAGAACGTCAGTCACCAGCGTTTCGCCACCAGCGATGCCGGAAAGGAACAGAGTGCCACCGTACATCAGGTAGTAACCACAGACCATGTACATAATGCAGGCGACTGCATACAACGCGATGTTCTTGGTCAGAATCTCTGTTGTGTTTTTGGCTCTTACAAGGCCCGACTCCAACATCGCGAAGCCTGCCGCCATCCACATAACGAGAGCGCCACATACCAGATAGTAGAATGTGTCGAGTGCGTACTGCAGTTGAAAAATTTGTTCTTCCACCTTACTTCCCTCAAACCAGATCTGGGTCTTACCTGATTAAATTGAATAGTCGTTTAAATGTCGTTCTTTCGATCGGTGTTCTTAAACAGCCTCTTCGCCAGTTTCCCCGGTACGAATCCGGATGACTTGCAGCAGATCTGTCACAAAGATTTTCCCGTCGCCAATCTTTCCTGTATTGGCTGCCTTGGTAATTGCTTCCAGCGTCTGATCAAGCAGATCGTCACCAATTGCGACTTCAATTTTTACTTTAGGTAGAAAATCCACGACATACTCCGCTCCTCGGTAGAGTTCGGTGTGTCCCCTTTGTCTGCCAAAACCTTTTACTTCGGTTACGGTAATCCCCTGCACGCCAATTTCTGATAGCGCTTCGCGGGCATCGTCCAATTTGAAAGGCTTGATTATTGCCGTCACTAACTTCATAAATTTGCTCCTTACCTATTAATATCCGCTCCGCCGATTCGGTGCAGATACACCTGCGTTCATCAATGCACGCCTCGTGCCATATTGAAAAAATGCTGCATAAACATGGAGATACATGAAAACGAGCAGGTTCTCCTGGTATAGAGATAAGTGCAGCGAGATTATTTGCACCATAACGAGGCATTCCAGATATGCGCGCACCAAAGACAGGCATGGCTGTTGACGGTTGGAACAACGAATTCTTTGACTGAAAATGCAAAAAGGCCTGTCAGTAGTTAACTGACAGGCCTTTTTTTAAACCGTCCTGAATGCCAGTGCACTCAGGATCGGTAATTTACAGGCTCTTGCTGACCGCGAAAGAGATGGTGCTGGCGCAGTCTGTGGACGCAAAGCAGTTGGTCTCGCTGATATCCGTATCAGTCCAGATCAGCTGCAGATTCACGCCTGCGTAGGCCTTGGACAGAGACACCTTGTACTCGGAGTAGGCGTCTTCCGTGCCAAACACATCCTGATCGAAATCGCTGAGGCCGTAGTGCAGGCCAAGCGCTACGTCATTGCCCAGGTCAAAACCGTAGTCCAGGGTGTAATACATTGCAGGGCCTACGCCAGCGAAGAAGTCGTCGGAGTAGTTGATAGTGCCTACAAGGCTGCCGTAGATCAGTTTTCCGTACAATTCGAGGAAGTCGTCACTGCTGGCGCCCGGGTAATCGTAGTACAGGAAACCAACGTCGTAGCCCACTTCTTCGGTCAGATCACCCGCAAAGCCACCGAAATAATCGATCTCGATGCTGTCGTCAAAAGTGATGCTTGACGCCCAGGTGCCCAGGTAAAAGCCTGACTCATCAGCCCAGTTGAATCCGCCTTGAATGGCAGAGCCGCCGCTGGTCTGAGAGACGCCACGATAGATGTAGTCTGTCGTCAGCGTGACGTTGCCAGTAATCGGGCTTTCCTGCGCCTGCGCCGCGAAAGTTGCAGACATCAATCCGGCGGCCAACAATGCTGTGGTAAGTTTTTTCATTTCAAGTAGCTCCTTGACGTTTTAGTAGAGTTTCAATTCTGTGCGTGGTGCACCATTAAAGAGATGAGTTATCGATCTGTGGACACACTCTTAAATGCTCGACTTGATAGCAAGCACGATGCGTGCCCATTTTTGAACCACCCACGAAAAAACAGCTGCAAGCCTTAATTTACAAGCCCCTGAGCTGAAACATGCGAAGCTCATCAACCCCTGCAACGAGGTCGCTCATGCCTTCGAAGGCTCGTTGCGCACTCTTTTGAGTCATTTTGGTGCGATAGCGAACGACTCCTTCCTCCTTGCACGAGCTCCGCACGCACCGCTTCTGAGCAGCAGCGCAATGCCGCCTTGTCATTCCGGACATCCGTTCACTGCGCTACAATCCGCTCAAGCACGGCAACCACCACACCCACCTTTATGCAACGGAACGACTCCTATGATAGACAAGCGATTCTTCGAAGAGCTCAGCCAGCAGATCAGCAAGCTTCTGCCGCAAGCCGGGACAGTGGGTGAGGATGTCCGCAAGGCCGTCAACTCTGCGCTGCAGAAGGGCTTCGA
>JAUSMU010000050.1 GCA_030645995.1 Gammaproteobacteria bacterium
CAGTAGAAGCCCTGATTATCGGTCGTGCGCAGCAGGTAGCGGGGCGAGGGCATGGACTGCAGGCGACCCGCCAATTCCAATTCGGCATACTGCTCCTGCAGCAGTGGCGCCAGCTGCGTGGATGTGACGGCGGCGTAGTCCACATTACAGTTCAGTCCGAATTCATTGACGATACGAAAGACGCGTTCGTTGTTGGTGTGATGTCGGTCAGAGGTCAGTTCATGAGTCAGGTACAACCCCAGAATCATGCAGCAGGCGATGCCGATAGACAGTCCGGCAATATTGATCAGACTGTAGGATTTTTCCCTCAGCAGTGTGCGTAATCCGATATTGAAATAGTGACTAAACATAGGAAGCTTCCCTTCTTTCTGTGCCGTTGTGTTCCATCACGACGTGTCCGTCCAGCATGCGGATTATGCGTTTGCCTACCGCAGCATGCTCTGGGGAGTGTGTCACCATGACGATGGTCGTGCCTTCGCTGTTGAGTTGCAGCAGCATCTTCATCACTTCGTCGCCGTGTTCGCTGTCCAGATTACCGGTGGGCTCGTCGGCGAGAATAAGCTTGGGCTGGTTGACCAGGGCGCGTGCCACGGCGACACGCTGTTGCTGTCCGCCCGAGAGCTGCTGGGGGAAGTGCTTCATGCGGTGGCTCATGTTCATCTTCTCGAGTACCGCATCGACACGCCGCTTGCGTTCGGCAGCAGGCGTATTGGTATAAATCAGGGGCAGTTCGACATTCTCATATACACTGAGTTCGTCGATGAGATTGAAACTCTGGAAAATGAAACCGATGTTTTCCTTGCGCAGAGCGGCGCGCTGACGTTCGTTATAGGCAGCAATGTCTTCGCCGAGGAAGAAGAAACTGCCGCTGTCGGGATTGTCGATCAGGCCGATGATATTCAGCAGTGTGGACTTGCCGCAGCCCGAGGGGCCCATGATGGAGACGAACTCCCTTTCTGACACTTCGATGTTGATGCCGTCCAGTGCGGTGGTTTCAATCTCCTCTGTTCTAAAACGCTTCACCATGTCTACTGTTTTTATGATCATGTCCCTGTCTCCGATGTGGTTGGTCAGCAGTTTTGGCACAAATGGTATCAGCTTAGTGTTTCTACAATTGCCTGTCGAAGAAAGCATCCGATATTTGTGCGCATGCTTGAACAGCAATCGGTATGCCAGTATTTTTTTCTTTTCCAAACAAGGAGTTGTTGGTTTTCGAGGAAGAAGGGTTGAGGGATTTGGCTAATAACTGGTGAGTTGCAAAAAGGAAGAAGAGGAGAGGCTGGCTCCCGAGACATTGCGTCAACGGGAGCCAAAACCATACGCTTTTCCGGCAAATAAGGCGTTCTAAACCGCCTATTTTTATAATAACTATATTACTATCAACCGGTTGCGTGGGTCAGACCCACGGGGGTTAGCTGCTGCCGTCGAGGAAGCGCAGGATTTCGCGGTTGAGTTGGTCCGGGATTTCGACGTGCGGGTTGTGTGCGGCATCGGGCAGCATGATCAGTTCACCATTGGGCAGCAGGTCCACCGCGCGGCGCGCCGTCTCTGGATAGTTAGGGCCATCCTGGGCACCGCCTATAAGCAGGGTCGGCGTATTGATCTTGGGCCAGTAGGCATCGATGGGTTGAGCCGTCAGACCGCCATTCATGGCTCGCACCAGATTGAGACGGTGGAACTCGCTGCTCAGCGCCTGGCCGTAGCGAATCCGGACGTGCTCCATGTACTCGGGCTTCCAGTTCACGATGCGGTTCTGTTCCAGGCGCAGGTTGGACTCGTAGTGCGCCTGCAGATCCGGCTCAGCTGCACCACCGCTCGGTTCGCTCCAGGGGCGACCACGGTCCGAGTCATTCAGAGCAATCGGATTCACCATGACCAGTTGGGTGACCTTCTCCGGATAGATGTGCGCGAAGTTGCTCGCGAGTCGTCCGCCCAGTGAGTGTCCCGCAATCACGATCTGCTCAATGCCGAGGTGTTCAATGATGGCATTGACGTTGGAGGCGTGCAGATTGACGTCGTAGGGAATGATGGGCTTGGATGATTTGCCCCAGCCCAGGCGGTCGATGGCAATGGCTCGGTAGCCTGCCTCGGTCAGGGCCTTCATAGTG
>JAUSMU010000054.1 GCA_030645995.1 Gammaproteobacteria bacterium
TGTGCAGGCGGTGCAGCAGCTGGACTATACCGTGATCATGGGCACCACGGTGTTCTATGGCGCGTTTCTAGTCTTCATGGTGATTGTGGTGGACCTGCTCTATGGCTGGATTGATCCGAGGGTGCGGCTGCAATGACAACGCCCGTCTCCCACTCGCAGATTTTGAATCCTGCAGACTTTGCTCCGATCACGCAGCGCGCGGATGTGCATGCCATCAGTCGGCCATCGCAGTCCTACTGGCAGGATGCCTGGGCGCGCCTGAAAAAGAATCGGCGCGCCATCGCGTCTTTGTGGTTGATCGTCGGTCTGCTGGCGTTTGCTCTGCTCGGTCCCTGGCTGTGGCAGATCGATCCGGCGCGGCAGGATATCGATCAGATCAGCCAGGCGCCAGGAGCGGATCGCAGCGCCACCATCGTGGCGCCCTATGCCCCATGGGACGGTACTGTTGCAGCCGAATTCGCCGGGGGCAGTGGCCTGCGTCTGGCGATGGTGGCGAACTCCCAGGCCGTGCGATTGCACTGGGATGCCGTGTCCGGGGCAGCCGGTTTCCGCCTCTATCGCAATATTTTCGCTGCGGATAACGAGATGGCCTTCGGCCTGCCCATCGCCGATTTTCCCAACCCAGCGGCGGGATATTACGAAGACAGACTCGACCTGCGCCCCGACACCTATTACTACACCCTGGTGGTGCAGGCAGCCGATGGGACGCTGACTGCCAACTATCAAACCCTCGCCGTGCCGGTCAATCGCGTCATTACCCTGGACGAGGTGCGCGAGCGCGAACTGGCGCCTGCCGAGGCAGCGCTGGATATTGGCGATGAGGTGTTCCTGGCCCTGCACCCACTGGGCACCGACTATCTCGGCCGCGACATGCTGGCACGCCTGATGGCGGGTGCTCAGGTGTCACTCTTCATCGGCATCATCGCTCCCTTCCTCTATGTGCTACTCGGCGTGGTGTACGGTGCAACGGCAGGTTTTCTGGGTGGACGTGTCGATCAACTGCTGATGCGCTTCGCCGATTTCGTGGTGGCGCTGCCCTTCCTGCTGTTCATGATCCTGTTTCAGGTGGTGTTCGGCATCGGCCCCGGTGAGAGTGGCATTGTGCCCATGCTGATAGCACTGGTGGTGCTGGCCTGGCCCTCGACGGCGCGGCTGGTGCGTGGGCAGATTCTGCAGATTCGTCAGGAGGCCTACATCAGCGCCTCGCGTCTGCTCGGAGCCCGCAGCAGTTATCTGGTGTGGCGCCACATGATTCCCAATACCATGGGCGTGATTCTGGTCACGCTGACCTTTGCCGTGCCAAGTGCCATCTTTACTGAAGCCTTCCTGTCCTTCATTGGCATGGGCGTGGCGCCGCCCACGGCGTCGTGGGGCAGCATGAGCAACGAGGGGTTGGCCAGAATGCTCACGCATCCGCATGAACTGATTTTCCCCTCGCTGTTCATCAGCATCACCGTGCTGGCGTTCAATCTGCTAGGGGACGGCCTGCGCGACGCGCTCGATGCGCGCATGAGGAGTTTTGAATGAACCCGCCACTCCTCGAAGTCAGTAATCTGCAGGTGGAGTTCGACACCTATGGCGGCACCGTGAAGGCCGTGCGTGGCGTCGATTTCACCGTGGAGGAGGGGCGCACACTGGCCATCGTCGGTGAGTCCGGCTGCGGCAAATCGGTGACAGTGCAGGCGCTGATGGGGCTGATCCCGATGCCGCCGGGACGCATCATGGGTGGATCGGCAAAGCTGCGGGGCATCGAAATTCTGGGCCGCAAAACGGTGGAGGGCAGGGAGGTGCGCGGCGCCGAGATCGGCATGATCTTTCAAGACCCCATGTCCTCGCTCAACCCCACGATGACCATCGGTGATCAGATCGCCGAGCCATTGCAAGTCCATCGTGGCTACAGCCATCGGCAGGCCATGGCCCGCGCCGTCGAACTGCTGGAATTGGTGCGTATTCCCGAAGCGGCCCGTCGTGCCGCGCAGTATCCCTTCGAGTTTTCCGGCGGCATGTTGCAGCGCGCGATGATCGCCATGGCGATCTCCTGCAAGCCGACTCTCCTGATCGCCGACGAACCGACGACTGCGCTGGACGTGACCATCCAGGCGCAGATTCTCGACCTTCTCAAAGACCTGCAGGCCGAGACCGGCATGGCGGTCATCCTCATCACGCACGATCTGGGCGTCGTGGCACGCATGGCCGACGCTGTGGCGGTGATGTATGCGGGCAAGGTCGTAGAGGCTGGCAGTGTGGACGACGTTTTCTATCGCTCATCCCACCCCTACACACTCGGTCTCAAGCAGGCGATGCCAACCAATCAGCGCGATGCGGTGCAGAAGTTGATGCCGATCGAGGGCAGTCCGCCGGACCTGTTCGCGCCACCTGTCGGCTGCGGCTACTGCCCGCGCTGCCCCCACGCCATGAGCGTGTGTGCGACGCAGCCGCCTCTGCCCATCCAGGTGGCCGACGCCCACTACGCGCGCTGCTGGTTGCATCACGCGCAGGCACCACACGGCGTTCCGGGAATCTATTACGGAGGTGGCCATGACTGATTCACGAGCGGCTGATCTGATACGCATAGATGAACTGACGCGCTATTTCGACATGGGCCACGGCAAGCGCGTGCATGCCGTGGACAAGGTGAGCTTCGCGATCGCGGAGCGCGAGATCGTCGGCCTGGTCGGCGAGAGTGGGTCGGGCAAATCCACGCTGGGCAAGACCCTGCTCGGGTTGCACGACAAGAC
>JAUSMU010000058.1 GCA_030645995.1 Gammaproteobacteria bacterium
TGGCCGTGCTGGCCAAGCAGCAGGGACACATCGTCAGCGGTTCTGATGCCAATGTCTATCCTCCCATGAGCACACAGCTGGAGGATCAGGGTATCGTCTTGCAGCAGGGTTTCAGCCCCGCACACTTGCAGCCTCATCCGGATCTGGTCGTCATCGGCAACGCGCTCTCGCGCGGCAATCCCGCCGTCGAGTATGTTCTGGAACACGGGCTCGAATACTGCTCCGGCCCCGAGTGGCTGTCCCGCTTCGTGCTGCGTGGCCGCTGGGTGCTGGCTGTGGCGGGCACGCATGGCAAGACCACGACCAGTTCCATGCTGGCGTGGATATTGACTTATGCCGGGTTAAAACCTGGTTATCTGATTGGCGGAGTGGCAAAAAATTTCCCCGCGTCGGCAGACCTCGGCGAGACGCCTTTCTTCGTGGTCGAAGCCGATGAGTACGACAGCGCCTTCTTCGACAAGCGGTCGAAGTTCGTGCACTACTCCCCGCGCACGGCGATCTTCAACAACCTGGAGTTCGATCACGGCGACATCTTTCCCGACGTCGCCGCGATACAGCGCCAGTTCCATCATCTGGTGCGAATTATTCCGGGCAATGGCCTCATCATTTCCCCGCGCAATGATGACAATCTCAATGAGGTTCTCTGGCAGGGGTGCTGGAGTCGGCGGCAATACATGGAGCTGATCGACACCACCGAGAGCGCTGACGTTGTGGATGGGGCTGCGGCCGAGGAGACCATCTCCTGGTATGCGCGCCTGTGCAGCGAGGACGGCAGTGAGTTCGAACTCGGCAAACGCAATCGCGGAGTGGATGCAGGCAGTCACCGGATTCGCTGGGAGCTGGGCGGCAGTCACAATGTCAGCAACGCGATGGCCGCCGTGGCGGCAGCGCATCACGCCGGTGTGGATATCACTGTGGCTTGTGAGGCGCTCGCGAGTTTCGGCGGGGTCAAGCGTCGTCAAGAATTGCTGGGTGAGCCCGCCGGAGTGAGGGTCTTCGACGATTTTGCGCACCATCCCACCGCCATCGACATCACCTTGCGAGGCATGCGGGCCAAATTCAAGAGTGCAGGCCGCACCGGGCGCCTGATTGCAGTAATCGAGCCACGCTCCAACACCATGAAGATGGGCGTCCATCAAGCGGCGCTGGGCGAAGCCTGCCGCAGTGCGGACCTGACTCTCTGGTTCGACGCTGGCTCGGCAGCACTGGATTTGCGCGGCATCGCCGCTGCCAGCCCGCGTCCGGCCCGGGTGCTCGACAGTGTCGACGAGATCGTGGCAATGCTGGCCGCAGAGTGTCGTGAAGGTGATGACGTCGTCATCATGAGCAACGGCGGGTTTGGTGGCATCCATCAGAAGCTGCTGCAAGCGCTGGCGGCGAAGGGATCGACGAGGACAACCACAGAGCATGAGTGAGATTGAATACAGCAATCGGCGCGGTTCGGAGATTATCCCGCTGTTCCCCTTGAAATCGGTATTGTTTCCGCGCGGGCGCCTGCCCCTGCAGATATTCGAACAACGCTATATCAACCTGATCCGACATGCGATGAAGACGGACACCGGTTTTGGTGTCTGCCTGCTCAAGGACGGTGACGAGGTGGCCAGACAGGGGGTGCGTCAGGAGGTGCATCGCGTCGGGACCTATGCGCGGGTCGTGGACTGGGATCAATTGGCCAACGGCTTGCTGGGCGTCACTGTCGAGGGGTGCCACAAGTTTGTCGTGCAGGAGTGCTGGTCCGAACAGGATCAGTTGCTGATGGGCAGCGTGGATTACTGTGGCGTTGATTATGTCGGCGAAGCGCCGCTGGCGGTTGATGAGCAACACGAAGTGCTGGTGGGTCTGCTGGAGCAGCTGGTCAGCCATCCTGTTATCAGTCAGTTGAACATGACGATCGAGTACGACGATCTGCGTCAGCTGGGCTGGCGGCTCAGCGAGCTGATTCCACTGTCACTGGAGCGCAAGCAGGCTTTGCTGGAGCTGCAGGATACTTACGAGCGCATCCGCGAGATTGAAAAGATCATCGACAGCATGATCACCGAGTCGTGAAATCTGCCACCCCTTCCCCCCAAAAAAAGTCAGAGCGATGACAGCTTGCTGAAATCCACCAGCACCAACAGATTGTCGTTGTGGTGATAGACCCCCTGCATGAAGCGCACGGCATAATCGTTACCGGTGTTGGGCGAAGGCTCGATGCCGCTCTCATGCAGATCAACCACTTCCGCCACACGATCCACCAGCACCCCCACGACGCAGTCTTCCAGTTCCACCACGACGATGCGTGATTGACTGGTGACTTCCTGCGGCGGCAACCCGAATACTTCCCGTGTGTCGATCACCGTGAGCACATCGCCGCGCAGGTTGATGATGCCAAGAATGTAGCCGGGGGCGCCTGGCACCGGTGTGATGTCCGTATAGCGCAAGACCTCGTTGACCGAGGATGCGTGCACGGCGTAGTTCTCGTTGCCCAGCAGAAAGGTCACAAATTTGACGGTGACATCCTGATGTTCGTTGTGTGTGTGTTGCAATGCGGCTTCTGTCATGGTGGAGATAACCGTTGTTGAGTGCTCGTTACTCTATAGCGGTAGATTTCGCAAAACATTGAGGAGTTGGTGAGGTCGGTGGCGAACTGGCATTTTGCCGTTCAGCTGCAGCATAATGACGGCCTTTTGGGGTCGGGCTGTCAGTGGTTGGGGAAATGCTGTGTCGGGAGCGATGACATGTTGGAAAAATGGTTGAGTGCGGGCAACTGGACACAAGAACAATGGTTGATCATGAGCGTCATGATCTTCGTGGTAGTCGCCACTCTGGTGATGCTGATGCGCCTCTACAGTATCTTCAAGATGGCTACCCGCAAGCGCGAGCGGCCGAATCTGCGTGGGGGAAGGCGTCCGCGCGACTAGCCCGTTTGTCTCAAGGGTTATAGCAGAATGCGGTCCAGCGCTGCGGAGGAGGCAGCGATGAACACAACAATCCCGAGCAGCCAGCCCAGCAGCGCGTAGATACGGAAGGGCTTGCTGTCGTCGGGATAAAGCCCCGATTTTTCGTACTGACGCTCGGGTTGATCTGCAGGTTTAGGAGCAGGGGCAGCTGTGGGGGCAGCGGTGTCGGAGGTTTTGTTTTCGATGCTCATGCCAAAGGTCTCGAATCAGGAACTAAAAATCAGGAACAAGCAGTGCCACGAGAAATAGCGAAAAGAGTACTCATGCTGACAATGCTGGTGATGGTGACCACCGGCACCTTGCGCCAATCCCAGGCCATCGTGATACGGCATGATACTGGATACTCCCGATATGTGGCCAGCGAAACGCAGTTCCCGGCGGTGTTCTGGCTGCAGCAGCGCGCACTGCGCAAGGTGTGTGTCGCCACGTTGATTGCTCCGCAGTGGGCCATTACGGCTGCGCATTGTGTCGAGGAAACCTCGCTGCAGGAGACGCTCGCTAATCACGAAGAGTTCAAGGTTCACATCGCCGGTGCTGATGTCGGTATCGATCAGGTCGTGATGCATCCCAATTACCCGTATCGGGATGACACGACCAGGGCGACACAGGAGGTGGACCTTGCACTGTTGCGGCTGACTCAACCGCTGGAGATTCCCAGACCCCTCGCGCTTTATCGTGCAGAGGACGAGCAGGATCGCGTGGCCACCTTCCTGGGCTGGGGCTATTTCGGCATCGGTACCACCGGCATTCAACACGACGACGGACGTTTCCGTCAGGCGAAGAATGTGGTCACTGTGGCGTCCACGCGTCTGCGTTTCAACTTCGATGATCCACGTCTGCCTGGCAGCGCGGCGGTCGAGCTGGAAGGGTTGCCGGGATTGGGCGACAGCGGTGGCCCGGCGCTACTGGAGACCGCCGAAGGATGGCGCATCGCGGGTGTTGCGGTAGGCGAGGTGGGCGCGCGGCAGGATGGAGAAGGTGGCAGTGTCCAGGGCTTGTATGGTGCCGTGGGCATCTATGAGAGGCTCTCGATACATCAGCCTTGGATCGATTCGGTGATCGGGCACTGACCTGCAGATTTACCCTGGTACTGAAGTGCAATGCGACGTCTCTGTCGGCAACAGGCGGTCTGTCTTGCCCGTCAGGTAATAAGCCAGTAACCCAATCCATTCCTTGCTGGCAGTCCGCAATTCCTGCAGGTGTCCCGCAAACTGCAATTCTACTCGCCACAAACGCTGACGGTCCGAGTGATGATCCACGGGCCATGGCACTACCGGCCATTGCTGCTGACAGAAGATTCCTGTGGAGCGAGGCATGTGGAAGGCCGACGTGATCAGCAGCCAGTTCTCTCCCGCCTGTGGTTTCACCAGATTCTTGCTGAATACTGCATTCTCCCAGGTGTTGCGCGACTGGTTCTCGATCTCCAGAGCGCGCTCGCCCAGCCCCGCCTCCTGAAACAGGTTCGGCAGGTAGTCCGCCTCCTTGAAGTCCTGCGTGGTCAGGCCGCCGCTGCCGCCCGTGAAGACCAGCCGTGCGTCGGGAAAGCGACGCGCCAGGCTGACAAAGGCGCTGAGGCGTTCGGCAGCATCATCGGTCTCGGCCTGCCCCCAGGCGCTGCTGCGCGCGGCGTTCAAAGCGCCACCGAGGACGATGATGCCATCGATGCGTGCAGGCAGCTCGGGGTTGGCGGTGAAACGTCGTTCCAGGGGATACATCAGCCACTCGCCTACCGGCAGGAACGCTACCACCACGGCCAGCACGCAGGTCAGCGTCAGGATTCTGCGGCCCAGTTTGTACAGGAATGGGTACGAGGGCAGTGACAGCAACAGCGTGCCGCTCACCAGCAGAATCACCAGCAGACTGTCCGGGGAGATGAATGCCCACACGAGTTTTGAAGCCCAGAAGAAGAGTGTGTCCATGGTGGTTGCTAGTGTCCGTTAGTCAAAAGTCATTCACCCAATGGGTGACGGGCTGCATCAGAAAGTCCTGCAGGGCGATGCCATCGCTGCCCACCAGCAGGGTGCGCTGTGGCGCAAAGGCCTGCACGAAGGCGGCTGTTCCCGCGTGGGCTTGCGGTGCACGTCCGCTTTTCACCTCGATAGCGGTGAGCCTGTGCCCTGCCCGAACGATGAAATCCACCTCATGGTTGCGCTCGCGCCAGTAATGCAGCGAGCATTCGCCGCGCAGGGCTGCGTTGGCCAGATGTGCGCCGACGGCGGACTCCACCAGACGCCCCCAGAACTCACGGTCCGCTCGGGCTTCGGTCAGACTGTAGCCGCTGACGACAGTCATCAGAGCCGTATTGAGCACCTGCAACTTGGGGCTGGAGCCCCGGCTGCGTGCTGCATCCCCTGCGTATTTGGGCAGGCCGCAGACCATGCCTGCACCCGCCAGCAATTCCAGGTAGTGCGCAAGCGTGGTTGTATTGCCCGCATCTTGCAGTTGCCCCAGCATTTTGGTGTAGGAGAGCACTTGCCCGGAGTAGCGGCAGGCCAGCTCGAACAACTGCCGCAGCAGTGCGGGTTTATCCACCCGGGTCATCAGGAGCACATCGCGAGAGATCGAGGTTTCGATCAGGCTGTCGAGGACGTAACGCGCCCACCGTGCCGGTTCCCTCGCCAGTGGTGCAGCACCCGGATAGCCGCCGTAGAACACATATTCTTCCAGCGTCCAGCCAAAGGCCGCGTGCATTTCCGCATAAGACCAGTGCGACAGGTGCAACATCTCGAAGCGCCCGGCCAAACTCTCCGTCAGACCTTGGGCAATCAGCAGGGGCGCTGAACCGAGCAGCACTACCTGCAGCGGACGTTTGGCTCGGGTGTCTTCGTCCCACAGGCGCTTGACTGTTTCTGACCAGGCGGGGATCTTCTGAATCTCGTCCAGCACCAGCACGCCGCCGCGCTGGCCGGATAGTGTCAGACGGGCCGCATCCCACTGCTGGGCAATCCAGTCCGCGCCGCGCAGCATGGGCTCATCGGCGCTGACATGGCGTACGGGCAGGTCCAGAGTCTCACCAGCTTGCTGCACCAAGGTGGACTTGCCCACCTGACGTGGCCCCGCCACCACCTGCATGAAGCGGCGCGGCTCGTTCAGACGGGCCGCCAGTACGGCGGCCTGTGGTCTCTGGAAGTGATTTTGCAATTTACTCATGATGCTGAGTATTTTTACTCAACGTGCCGAGTAAGGCAACCATGCCCCGATCCTTTCCAGAGATGCCACGATGGCATCGACTCCCGCGCCTGTGTATCTTCAAGGGAATTTTGCTACCATCGGCGCTTCTGCCAGAACGGCGTACCCCGCCTGATCTGCGCCCATTATCACTCGAACACGCGCGGAAAAATCAACAAGAGGAGCACAGACATGACCATAGCAATTGGCGACAAGATTCCGGCCACCACGTTCAAGATCATGGGCGAGAAAGGCCCGCAGGACATCACTTCCGACGCCATTTTCGCGGGCAAGAAAGTCGTCCTGTTTGCAGTCCCCGGCGCCTTTACTCCCGGCTGCACTGTCACTCATCTGCCGGGTTATGTGGTGCTGGCAGACAAGATCAAGGCGAAGGGCGTGGACTCGATTGTCTGCCTGGCTGTGAACGATGCCTTCGTGATGGGAGCCTGGGGCAAATCCCAGAATGCGGAAGAGCTGATCATGCTGGCCGATGGCAATGGCACGTTTACCAAGGCGGTCGGCCTTGCGCTGGATGCGACCGGTTTCGGCATGGGTACCCGCAGCAAGCGCTACGCGATGATCGTCGACAATGGTGTGGTCACGCATCTGGCGGTTGAGCCTGCCGGGGGCATCGTGGAGAGTGCCGCCGAGGCAATTCTGGCGAAGCTCTAAGCGGACAGTCATTTGAGCAGGCAGTCAATAAGGAGGCAGCAGGCATGAAGACAGAATACATCGACTATCGGGATGGCGATGTGGCGCTGGAAGGCTATTTTGCCTATGACGAGAACGCCACCGAACCGCAGCCACTGGTGCTGATTGCTCATGACTGGAGCGGACGCCGCACGTTTGCCTGCGGCATGGCCGAGCGCATGGTGGAGCTTGGTTACGCCGGTTTCGCGCTGGACATCTTTGGCAAGGGTGTGTTTGGCAAGGACGGTGACACCGCCGGCAACCTTGCCTTGATGACGCCTTATGCCAGTGACAGAGCCCTGCTGCGCCGACGCGTCAATGCAGCGCTGGTCTGTGCACGCAAGCTGCTCGGAGTGGATGGTGACCGCGTGGCGGCAGTCGGCTTCTGCTTTGGTGGCATGACCGTGCTGGAGCTGGCGCGCAGCGGCGCTGACGTTGCCGGGGTGGTCAGTGTCCACGGACTGCTCGGTGCCGGTGATGTGCCCAATGCTGAGATTCGGGCGAGTGTGCTGAGCCTGCATGGCCACGATGATCCAATGGGGCCGCCTGCTGATGTCCTGGCATTCGAAACCGAGATGACCGCCGCCAATGCGGATTGGCAGCTGCATGTCTTTGGGGGCACCAAGCACGCGTTCACTAACCCGGCCGCTAACGATCATGGGCTGGGTACCGTCTACAATCAGCTCGCCAACGACCGGGCGCATCGGGCGATTGCCGACTTTCTGGCGGAGCTGTTTGCCGCCCCGGCAGGGGCGGTGGAGGAAGAGTGGCAGGCGGATTGATTAGCAAGCAACCTACTGACGCCTCCGCCACGCCATCAAGCCCGGCGGCAGCGCCGACCTCTCTGGCCGAGCCGGTCCCGTTGCGCAGCCGGATCGGTCTATGGCTGGGTGCCGGGCTCTTCGTCTTCATCCTCCTGTTTGTCGATCTGGACCCTGCCAATCCCTTGGTGACCCGCATGTTTGCCGTGCTGGTGCTGATGGCTGTCTGGTGGATCACCGAGGCGATTCCCATCCCCGTGACCTCGTTGTTGCCGATTGTCCTGTTCCCCCTGCTTGGCATCATGCGTGGGGGCTTCCGCGATGCCAGCAATCAGATCGACTTCTCGCAGACCACCTTGCGTGGTGGCCTGCAGCCGGGCGATCTGGACATCATGTTTCCGAATGCCGCCAGCCAGTACATGGATTCCCTGATTTTTCTGTTCCTGGGAGGCTTCCTGATTGCCATTGCCGTTGAGAAGTGGAATCTGCACAAGCGCATCGCATTGCACATTCTGGCGCTGATCGGTGGGCAACCGCAGCGGCTGGTGCTGGGTTTCATGGTCGCCACCGGCTTTCTTTCCATGTGGCTCTCCAATACCGCCACCACCATGATGATGATGCCGATGGCGCTCTCGCTGATCGTGCTCTATGAAGACCTCAATCGCGACATCCTCTTGCAGGGCGGGAGTGTCGATGTTCGAGCGCAGAACTTCGGGCTGGTGTTGATGCTGGGCATTGCCTACGCGGCCTCCATGGGCGGCATGGCGACACTCATCGGTACTCCGACCAATGGTGTGCTGGTGACCCAGCTCGGGCAACTCTTTCCGCAGGCGCCGCAAATTACCTTCGCGTCCTGGATGATGTTCGCTTTCCCACTGGCGCTGGCCTTTACGCTGTTGACCTGGTTCCTGCTCAGCAAGATCCTCTTCCCGTTGCCCGCGACCACGCCCTTCAGCGGCAAGGACTATATCCAGGGCGAAATTCGAGCGCTGGGCCCCATGGGCGATGAAGAGAAAAAAGTGGCCGGGGTATTTCTGGCGGTGGCACTGCTGTGGATGACGCGCAGCGAACGCCTGCTGGGTGCCGACATTGATATCTACGGTTGGAGCCATTGGCTGGATGTGTTGTTGGCAAAGTTCAATGTGTCGCCTGTCGGCGCCTTCGCCGACGACGGCACGGTGTCGATCGCCATGGCGATGTTGCTGTTCATCATCCCAGCAAGCAAGGAGAAGGGCGGTTTCCTGCTGGACTGGAGCGCGGCCAGGCAAGTGCCCTGGGGCATTCTGCTGCTGTTCGGCGGTGGTCTGGCAATGGCCAAGGGATTCGCTGTGTCTGGGTTGTCGGGCTATCTGGCCGATGTCTTCGAAACATTGCTAGCCGATGCCAATTCACTGGCGATTGTGATGAGCGTGGTCTCCTTCATCACCATTTTCTCTGAATTGACCTCCAA
>JAUSMU010000067.1 GCA_030645995.1 Gammaproteobacteria bacterium
TACTAGCGGCCGCGACCGGACGAATAGAGAGAGCAGGTACATGAATCTACTGCAGTTCATCTGGTGGACGAGCCTCGTGCTGGCCCTGTCCTCCCTGATGGTCATGGTGGTGTTGGTGCTCAGGCGCATGCGCGATGAGCGACGCGCCCGCCAGGAGCAGCATGTCCGCGGCGTCATTCAGAAGATTCTATTCAACTATATGGATTCCGACTGGATGAGTGGCCAGAAGGATCTGAACAACCTGATGAACATGAATCGAGCGGCACAACACGTCCTGCGTAAACTGACCATCGATCTGTGTCACCTCATCCAGGGCCAGGAGCGCCAGCAGCTGACCTCGTTGCTCACCCGCTCCGGCTTCCGCGACGAATGTGTACGAGATCTGCGCAGCAGGAGCGTCGAGGACCGCCGCTCTGCCGCCAGCGCGTTGCAGCTGTTCAGCGATACCACCACCGAGCAGGCTCTGCTGGCGGCATTGAACGACGACGATGGACACGTCCGGCTCGCGGCGGCCAGCTCTTTGAAGATGATCAATGCCCTGCCCGATCTGCGGCTACTGATCAGCAAACTGGAAGAGAAAGATGTGCTCGCCTCGCGAGACGTCAGAACGCTGTTCCGGGACATGGCGCGCCGCAAACCGCTTGCCCTCAGGCAATTGGCGGCTGACTCCAGCAACGACACACAGCTGAAGATTGTACTCGCCGATGCGATGTCGGAAACGAGCGATTTCCGCGTGCTGGACGATCTGTATCGCTTCGCCAGCGACGACGATCTGGACGTTCGCACTACGGCACTGCGCTCGCTGGGCGCCCTGCAGCATCCGGACGCTGCAGCGGTGGTGGAGCACTCGCTGAGCGATGCGCAGTGGCAGGTCCGGGCGGTCGCGGCCGGTGCCGCCGGACAGATAGGACTGGAGTATCTCGTCCCGCAGCTGACCAGACTGCTCGATGACGACAGCTGGTGGGTGCGCTTTCGCAGCGCCGAGGCGCTCTCGGATCTCGGGGCGACCGGCCAGCAGGCGCTACGGGAGCGCGCCGCGACCATCAACAGCGTTAATGACAACGCGGGAGGACGCATGGCCGCCCTGGTGCTCGACGAACATGGTCTCCACGAACTGGTGCCCTTGGCCGACGCGGATCAGACGGAGTCCGTCAGTCAGGTACCCAGCCATGCTTGAACAACTCGCTGTCAGGATCGTACAGTGGCTCGACACCAGCGCCGAGTGGGTCGTGGGTCTGGTCATCGTCGTCGGCGTGACGCAGAACGTCATCTCTCTTATCCAGTTGCTGGTTGCAACGCATGCCATGCGTCGCAGGAACACGGCTGCGAACAGTGAGACGCTATGGCAACAGCGCGCCCCCAGCGCGCCACCGATCTCCATGATCGCACCGGCATACAACGAATCTGCCAGTATCGTGGAGAGCACCCGCTCCATGCTCAGCATCCGTTATCCGCATTACGAAGTGCTGGTGGTGAACGATGGTTCCAAGGATGACACGCTGCAGAAGCTTATCGACAACTTCGCCCTGCGCCCGAGCGCCAGAGATTTCGAGATCAACACACACCACAAGCCGATCCGGCAGATTTACCAGTCGCGCAAGTACCCCAACCTGATCGTCATCGACAAGGAGAACGGTGGCAAGGCGGACGCTCTCAATGCCGGCATCAACATCTGTCGCTCGCCGCTGTTCTGTTCGGTAGATGCCGATTCGATGCTGGAAGCCGACGCCCTGCTGTACGCGGTGCAGCCCTTCCTGAGCAAGCCCGACACGGTGATCGCGGTCGGGGGCACCATCCGCGTGGCCAACGGCTGTCGCGTGCGCGGTGGCAAAGTCGTCAGCGTCGGGCTGCCGCGCGATCTGCTGCCGATGTTGCAGACCGTGGAGTACACCCGCGCCTTCCTGATCGCCCGGGTCGCGATGAGTGAGCTGGGGGTGCTGACGATGATCTCCGGCGCCTTCGGCATCTTCAGCCGCCCGGCGGCAATCGCAGTGGGCGGCTACGACACCAACACGGTAGGCGAGGACTACGAACTGGTAATGCGCATGCATCGCTATCATCAGGAACAGCGCATTCCCTATGAGATCGTCACGGTGGCCGAACCGGTGTGCTGGACCGAGGCGCCCAATACCCTGCGGGGGTTGTCGCGTCAGCGCAAGCGCTGGC
This sequence comes from Gammaproteobacteria bacterium, assembly GCA_030645995.1. GTDB lineage: Bacteria > Pseudomonadota > Gammaproteobacteria > Pseudomonadales > Pseudohongiellaceae > UBA5078. The sequence continues at coordinate 2,167 of JAUSMU010000067.1, forward strand.
AGCGCGGTTCTCTGGAGACTTTCTTCCGGCATATACGCATGCTTGGCAATCCACGCTATGGTCGGATCGGCATGATCGCCATGCCGTTTTCCCTGCTAGTGGATGTGCTGGGCCCGCCTGTGGAAGTGCTCGGCTATATGCTGGTGCCGGTGCTGTGGATATCCGGACTGCTTAATCCGGATTTCGCGCTGGCCTTCCTCGCGCTGACCTTCGTGTTCGGCGTCTTCATCAGTGCGGGGTCGCTGGCGCTGGAAGAAATCTCCCTGCATCGAATTCCCAAGGCCAAAGATCTGCTGCGTCTCATCTTCGGCATCTTCATAGAGAATTTCGGTTACCGACAATTGAACAATATCTGGCGCATCCAGGGTTGGTGGGAATTTCTGCGCAAGAAAAAGAGCTGGGGCGAGATGACACGCACCGGCTTCCAATCCTCGCGCTGATAATTAACCGGAACTCCATGATCATGCACAAATCTTCCCCAACGCCTGCAACCAAGAGCCTCGTCCTGCTCGGCGGTGGCCACAGCCATCTTTCCGTGCTGATGGAACTGGCGAAAAAACCGGTGCCGGGGCTTGAGGTGACGCTGGTCACCCGCGACGTCGATACGCCCTACTCTGGCGCCCTGCCCGCTTACATCATGGGAACCTGCGGTGAGGATGACCTCTACATCGATCTACGGCCGCTGGCACAGATGGCTGGAGCACGGCTGATTCAGTCCAGCGTCGAGCGCATCGACCTGGAAGCGCGACAGCTGCACTGCGCTGGCAGGCCTGCGCTTGGCTTCGACATGCTGTCGATCAACATTGGCTCGCGTCCGGCGACTGGCACGCTGCCCGGAGCCGAAGAATTTGCCGTTGCGGTAAAGCCTATTCCAGAATTTCTGCAGCAGTGGGGAGACATGCAGCATCAGGCGATGACAGCGCTGAGAGAGGGTCGCCCCTACACGCTCGCCGTTGTCGGCGGAGGCCCGGCGAGTGTGGAGCTGGCTTGCGCAATGCAGACTCGCTTGCTGAACAATGCACGAGCCTCTTCAGAATCGTCTGCAGGAATCACTGCAGGAAAACCTCTTGATGCCACCACACTGATCCGCGTCGTGCTGCTGACCAGCAGCGCCTCCCTGGTAACGAGTCACAATGCCGCGACGCAGGCGCGGGCCATGCAGACACTGCGAAGCAAAAGCATCAAGGTGCATCTGCAGCACAGCGTCAAGGCCATCGAGCATGACACTCTGATCTGGGAGGCAGCGGGCGACGCTGCGCAGACCAATACTGAAACCTCCGGCCGCCTGCATGCCGACAGCATCATCATTGCCACTGGCGCCACCGCGCCGACATGGCTGCAGCAGACAGGACTCGCGCTCGACACCAGGGGCTTTATCCGCGTCAACCAAACCCTGCAGTCGGTCAGTCATCCCGAGGTCTTCGCCGCAGGAGACATCGCCAGCATCGACGACTTTCCACGCCCGCGCTCCGGGGTCTACGCCGTGCGCCACGGCATGCCACTGGCTGACAATCTGCGTCGTTACGCGCAGTGCAAGACGCTGCGCAAGTACACGCCGCAGCAGGACGCCCTCGCCTTGCTCACCACTGGCGACGGTGCAGCCATCGCCACGCGCGGACAATGGTCCTGGCAAGGGCGCTGGGTCGGCGTTTGGAAAGACTGGATTGATCGGCGGTTTGTGGCGAAGTATCGGGATTTGCCGGGGCCGGTGGAGGAGCCGTCTGGGCTGCGCAGACGAAGCGAAAAAGGCATCGCGAGCGAGGCTCGCTCCCACAGGGGGGTGCGCTGTGCGGGGTGTGGCGGCAAGGTCGGGAGTGCGATGCTTCAGGAAGTGCTGCAGCAGGTGCACCCCTGCACGCATGCCGATGTCATCTCGACGCATCTGAGCACCGAGGACTGCGCGATGATCCGCATCGACGAGAGCCGTGTTCTGCTGCAGACCGTCGACCATTTCCGCGCTTTCATCAACGATCCCTACCTGTTCGCCCGCATCGCCACAGTGCACTGCCTGAGCGACATTCACGCCATGGGCGCGACAGCGCACTCAGCACTCGCCATCGTCAGCGTTCCGTACGCGGCGCCACACCTCATGCAGGCCCGCCTGCTGGAGATCATGACAGGCTGCACCGAGGTGCTGAACGCGCATGACACGGCGCTGATCGGCGGCCACACCAGCGAGGCGCAGGAGCTGAGCTTCGGCCTCAGCATCAACGGTTTCGCGCCCGCCTACCGCCTGCTGCACAAGACCGGCATGCGCGAGGGCGATGTGCTGATTCTCTGCAAGCCCCTGGGCACCGGGACCTTGTTCGCTGCTGACATGCGTTGGCAGGCCCGGCAGCGCTGGGTCAACAACGCGCTGGAGCATATGCAACAGTCCAATCATCTGGCAGCGCAGACGCTGGTCCGGCATGGCGCCACAGCTTGTACTGATATCACCGGCTTCGGTTTGCTTGGGCATCTGCGGGAAATGATTGAACCAGAGGGCGCGCGCGTGTCGCTGTCCTTGTCTGCATTGCCGGTGCTGGATGGGGCGTTGACCTGCATCGAGCGCGGTCTGCTGAGTTCTCTGCATGAGGACAACGCCCTCCATGGAGACATTCTCGCCGCGCATCCCCACATCGCTACCACGCCACGCCTGCAGCTGCTCTACGATCCGCAGACGGCCGGTGGACTGCTCGCCAGTGTCCCCGCAGCGAGCGCGGAGGCCTGCCTCACGGAACTGCGCAACGTCGGCTATCGAGATGCCGCGTCCATTGGCACAGTCATGACAGCAAGTTCTCCCAGCGCTGCCGTGCAGCTGGTTGACTGAGCGGCACTCGGCCGGTCAACCTGAACCTCGCACTGCCGCAGGCGCGGCGTCATCGTCTGGATGTTGCCCGGACCGTCGGGTATAGTCGCGCACGTTGTTGTGCTGACAGGCGGTGAAATCAGACGGGAGTTGGAGATGGGATCAATGCTTTCGCTAAACAGAACATCCGGATGGCTGGCGGTCGCGCTCGGGATGGTCCTTGGCGGTCTGGGCGCAGTGCATAGTGCTCTGGCACAGGACACCAGCTCCGCCGCCGCCGACAGCATCAGTCGCTACGGCAATCTCAATGTCGAACGCAGCAGCGGCGTGATAGACCCTGAGCTGGGCCAGAAACACTATCGGCGCGGCAATACCTACAACAACCTGGAGCGTTTCGACGAGGCCATTGCCGAGTATCAACTCGCCATTACCGCCGACCCCACCTTCGCAGACTCCTACCGCCAGCTGGCCAATATCTTTTATTTCCAGGAACGGTTCGACGACGCCATCCCCATGCTGGCGCGCTTCATCGATCATCAGAAAGAGGTGACGGCAGGATTGATTGCGTCGCTGAACACCCTGGGGCAGTTGCTGCGGGACGCCCAGCGCTTCGATGAAGCCATCGAGATAGACCTGCGCGCCATCGAGAATGACGCGGAGAACACTTCGCAGATTTATGTCATGGGGAACACCTACGCTAACGCGGGACACACGGCCGAGGCCATCCGCATTTACGAAAAGGCCATCACCGTTCTGCCCAACGATGCCTTCATGCACAGGACACTGGGCAGACTGTTGGAACAGGAGAAGCGCCTCGACGAGGCTCTCGTCCAGTACCACGCGGCGGCCACAATCGACCCCGCCTCCCAGTTCTACAAAGACCTCATCACAGGCCTGGAGGCCCAACTGGCCCCTTGACACGCTCCGGTGTGGGAGCTTGCCTGCAAGCGATTTTTTCGACGTGGGAGTCAAGCCCTATCGCGAGCAGGCTCGCTTCCCACAGGGTCAGTTAGTCAGGGACATGCAGTGAAAAGAAGCAATTAACAGTCAAACACAGGCAGTGAAAAACAGTTATAGGAGACTCTCCAACACCTCTCGCCGTTCCGCCTCAGGCAGCTCCACCAGCGTCATCACTCGCTCATAGAACTGCTCCAGATCGCCGCCGACCTCCTCCAGCAACGCAGCAAACGCTGGCACCAGATCGTTGTAAGACGCCACGGTGGCAAGCTGCGCATTGTTGAGCGGCCCCGCGAACCAACGGTCGTAGCCCGCATAGCCCCACTGCTGCCGCAACACTGCATACTCATCGCGCAGCTCCTGCTGGATCGCCTCCTTGCGGGCACGCATCTGCATCGGTTCCAGCGACTCAGCATAGAGTGCGGTGAGCCGATCGCGATAGCCGGTCACCAGCGCTACAAACTGCGCCTGCGTCGAGTCCTCCAATGCAATCTGCTGCGCGACACTCTCTTTCAAACCGGCTTGCGAACCAGCCTGTGAATTAGCCTGCAGCCAGCGCCGCAAGCCCTCCTGCTCGACAAAAGTCGCGAAGCTTTCATTGAAGGTGGTGTCACCCGGCACGTAGACACGCCGATGGGCAAGCTCATGGAACAACAGCGCGACCAATCCGTGCTCGGACCGGCGCAGCACGCTGCTGGTGAGCGGATCGGCAAACCAGCCGAGGGTGGAATAGGCATCCACCCCACCGCTGTAAACATCGAAGCCGTCCTCGGTGAGCCGTGCGGCGGCGCGCCGGGCCGCTGTCTCGGCGAAGTAACCACGATACGAAACGCAGCCAGCGATGGGATAACACCAGTTCACGGGTGATGTGGAGAATTCGGGGGCGGCGAACACGTTCCAGAGGACGAAAGGACGTTCGAGTTCAACATAGGAGAGATAGCTGTCACCAGCGTCCAGCAACAGCGTCTGCTCCGCAAACACTCGGGCATCGAGCACCAATTGCAGCTTGCGCCGTTCGGCATCCGGAAGGGAGTGTTGTGTCAGACGTTCGGCGATGGGCTCACGCGCGAGCAGTAGTGACATCTGGCCCTGCGCTGCCTGACCGTAATAGGAGATGCTTTCGCAGCCGCTGATCAGACCGAGCACCAGAAGGGCAAAACCAAGCGTCAGGAGAGGGCGGCGAAAGGACTGCATCAACGGCATGGACGCCATTTTCATGCCTCCCAATTCACTGGCGAGGCACCAGCTCGATCTCGAAGAGGTTGCCCCACAGCTTGCCGGTGACAAAGAGTCGCCCGCTGCCCGGCTCTGTACCGGACTCTGTGCTGGGAACCCAGGCGATGCCATTGAGCACGGCACCATCGCCTCCGGTACGGGTCTGGTCGATGAGGCCGCTCAGATCGACGACACCGGTGACCGCACCGCTCTGCGGATCGATCCGCACGATCTCGTTGGTCTGCCAGACATTGGCCCAGACTTCGCCGTTGATGTACTCGAGTTCGTTCAGGTAGTTGACCGGGCGGCCCTCGATCTGTACCTCCACCTTGCGCAGCACCTGAAAGGTTTCCGGATCGATGAACTGCAGCGCGGCGCTGCCATCGCTGAGGATCAGCTCGCTGCCATCATAGGTCAGCCCCCAGCCCTCGGTGGGATGGTAGTGCGACGTGATAGTGTCGAAAGTGGCAAGGTCGTAGACGAAGACGAGGTTGGATTGCCAGGTGAGCTGATAAATCCGCTCGCCAACGATGCTGATGCCCTCGCCGAAATACTCTTTGGCGAGCCGTTTGTTCTTGAGCACCTTGCCATCGGCGAGGTTGATCTGGCTGAGCGAGGAGCGGCCTTCCAAGCCAGTCCCTTCATAGAGATAGCCCTCGTGAATCTGCAATCCCTGGGTGAAGGAGCTGATGTTGTGTGGATAGGTTTGGACGACTTTGTAATCGTAGACGGGAATGGCGGCTTGCACCTGCACGGCACTCAGCAACGCCACCACACCAAAACCTGCCATTCTCAAGAATTTCATAACACCTGTTTTCCTGTTCCGGGATCGCGCACTCAATGCCTGACACGAATGTATTTGATCAGACGCTCGCGTCCGACTTCGCCAGAGTATATGTTGCCCTTCTGATCCACACCAAGGAATTCCACGCCGGTGCCCACCAGCGCGATTGTCAGCTTGCAAGGCGTCCATTAAACTCCGAGGCCGCGCATCCTGCCAATCCACACAGAGAAATACGAGACAAAAATGGCAAGCCACTGTCTGTTCTGCAAGATCGCCGCTGGCGAGATTCCCTCCACCCGCGTTTATAGCGACGACGAGCTCTATGCATTCCGCGACATCAATCCGGCCGCTCCGCAGCACATCCTGCTGATTCCGCGCAAACACATCCAGAGCGTGGCCGCACTGGAGGAAGACGACAGCTCGATGATGGGCAGACTGATGCTGCGAGCGCGCAAGATTGCCGAACAGGAAGGGTTTGCGGAGGATGGTTTTCGCTGCGTATTCAACACCGGCGTCGATGGCGGACAGACGGTTCACCACATCCATCTGCACATTCTGGCCGGTCGGCATTTGAGCTGGCCGCCGGGGTGATGCCTTCGCC
>JAUSMU010000068.1 GCA_030645995.1 Gammaproteobacteria bacterium
GTGACTTGTCATCAAGGTGTACACAAACGATCAAATCACTGTAATTCTTCTGCAATATTTCCTCACTAGAGTTCCCTCGGGCGTGAATGTTTTGTCACCAGGGCAGGTCGTACGCGGTGGCGTATGTTCCGTTTTCAATACCAATAATCGAGGACTTACCGTCATGACGATTGATCGTCGCAAATTTCTGTCACTATCGGCGGGCACCAGCGCCACGATTGCCCTTGGCGTCTTGCCCCTGAGCATACGCAAAGCCCTCGCCGTTCAGGCAGCCGTAGAGACGGGCACCATCAAGGATGTCAAACACATAGTGATATTGATGCAGGAGAACCGCGGTTTCGACCATTACTTCGGCACCATGAAAGGTGTGCGTGGCTATGGTGATCGCTTTCCGGTACCGCTTGAAAGCGGAAAGCCTGTCTGGTTCCAGTCCAATGGTGAAACCGAAATATCGCCTTTTCACATGAACCCGGAAAAATTCAACGCCTACCTGGCTCCCAGCACACCACACAGCTTTTCAGATTCACAGGCCGCATGGAACCAGGGGAAATTCGGCTATTGGCCGAAGTACAAGAACGACAATTCCATGGGCTATTTCAAACGCAGTGATATCCCGTTCCAGTTTGCACTTGCCGAATCCTTCACCATCTGCGATGCCTATTATTGCTCCATTACCTCGGGCACTGATCCAAACCGCATTACCTTCTTCAGCGGCTCCAATTTCAACCCGGAATTAGGTGCCAAAGGGATCAATTGTACGGACGCAGATTCGGAGCCAGACAACCTGCGCTGCTGGATCGCGAACCCCGAGCTGGACAAGTGGCCAGATCCCGGTTACAGCTACAAAGACAGCGCTTTTCACTGGCCTACACTGCCCGACGTGCTGGAAGCGGCAGGCGTGAGTTGGCGAATCTACCAGGACCCAAATGATAACTGGACAGGTGCCATGAATGGGGGGCTCGCATTCGCCAGCTTCCGCGAGGCGAAGCCGGGGACACCGATCTATGAAAATGGCATGTCTCACTGGAGCCTGGATAATCTGGCACGGGATGTCAAAAACGGAACTCTTCCCGCAGTGTCCTGGGTGCTGCCTCCGAGGGAATTTTCGGAACATCCCGGCGGCCCTTCCAGCCCCCAGAAAGGCAGCAATTTCACCGAGAAGGTGTTGAACGCCCTGACCAGCAATGAAGAGGTCTGGAGCAAGACTGTATTCTTTCTCACTTTCGATGAGAACGATGGGCTGTTCGATCATCTGCCGCCACCTGCCGTACCGTCCTACAATGCCGATGGCACACTGGCAGGCGCCTCCACGCTGCCATTGGACGGAGAATACTTCTCGGACCCGGCACGGGCCCATCTGAAAGAGGAAGACACGATCTCTGGCACCCTGCGCCCCTTTGGGCTGAGCGCTCGCGTTCCGATGTATCTCGTCTCGCCCTGGAGTAAGGGAGGGTGGGTGTCCTCGGAAGTCTTCGATCACACCTCGCTGGCAATGTTCCTGGAGAAGCGCTTCGATCTCACGGTACCCAGTATCAGCCCCTGGCACAGAGCCGTCTGTGGCGATCTCTCTTCTGCATTCGACTTCAGTGGACATGAATCAGCAGACTTGACGCAGCTGCCAGATACCAGTCGTTATGCCCTCACCGATACCCAGCAGATGGCAATGGCGCGCTATTTCATCCCGATTACTCACGAGCCTTTGTATCAAGAACGAGGCACACGTTTCTCTCGCAAGCTACCCTATGAGTTGCATGTGGACACTCTAGTGGAGGGCGGCAGTGCAGTAAAATTGCTGTTCCGCAATACAGGCAGCAAAGGCGTCGTATTCCATGTTTACGACAAATTGCATCTGGATAGGATTCCGCGCCGTTACACTGTGGAGGCAGGCAAGACGCTGGCGGATGAATGGAGTATTGCTCCGGATCAGGGGCGCTATGATCTATGGGTTTATGCTCCCAATGGTTTCGTCAGGGCCATTTCGGACCTCACGGCAACCCCCAAGGTCGGCGCGCAACCGGAATGCCAATTGGAATACGACGAAGTACTGGGAGACGTGACGATTGCATTTCACAATACGGGATCGGAAAGCTGCAAATTCCTGATCGAGGACAGTGTCTACCGCAGTGGCGGCCCCTGGGTGATCGAGGTCACACCGGGAGAGTCGGTGCAGAAACAATGGTCATTGAAGGATAGTGCCCACTGGTATGACCTCTGCGTCAGTTGTGACAAACGCGGTGGATTTCTGCGCCGGTTTGCGGGTCGGGTTGAAACAGGGAAACACAGTTTGTCCGACCCAATGATGGGCACGGACTGACACTAGTTGGAGGCCTGCTCGTCGGCTGCATAGTAGGTCCAGTAGCCGATGAACATCTCATCCCAGCTCTGCAGGCCGAAGGTCACCCGCACATCGGGATCAGGGTTGCCTGGGTTGAACTCCGAGTTGTCGAAGGTGCCATCAACGTGCACCTTGGTGCCCGCGGGCAGGTATTTCGCCTGACTCAGCTGGTAAGTAGGCTGCCAGGCATAGCTGTAGTTCACTTCGTTCAACAGCTCTTCCATGGTGCCGTCCGGGTATTCCGCTGAGAAGCGCATGTCTTTGCCACGGAAGTGCATGTGGGCGCGCAAGCCGATCACGTTCACAGCCTTGTCAAACACATATTCGCCATGCGCCTTGTGATCAAGCGCATGGGGCGGAATCACGAAGCGGCCGGAAACGGAGCGCGTGAGATTTTCGTGGGCGGGCTTCTCGTCGTAGAAGTACAGCCCGAGCAGTGTTTCGTCCACCGTTGCACGACCATTGGTGGTGTAGTGGAATTGCATGGAGAGCTTGTTGCCTTTTGGAATGAACACGCCAGTATCTTCAGGGAAGGTCATCGCAGCCACTTTGCCAGGTGCGTAGCCCTCCAGGAAACGGCGCTCGATGGCGCGCTGGTCAGCCTCACCGCCGTCGAAGTCTTCATTCGCCTCGGTGACATAGGTCAGCAGGTGATGCAGTACGGTGGAATCGCCGGGAATGAATTGCACAGCGCGCACATACTTGTCTTCATTGAAGGGTAGCTGCGCATCGACGTTGATGTATTCCAGCACGCCGGTAGCCGGGATCTCATTGGCAGGCATCTTCACGATGAAATCAGGTTCGCCCAGTTGCCAGGCACGCATGTCGACATGCTCGATCTTGCCGAGAGGATCTGCGGAGGCGATGCCACGGGGAGAACCCGCATCAATCCAGCTGACCAGCTTCGCCAGGTCTTCAGAGGCCAGGTAATTAGCATTGTTGAAGTGTCCCACATTCGGGTCCACCTGCATGGGGGGCATGCGGCGGGTGAGCAGAGTCTCGCGAATCATCGGTGACCAGCCCTTGAGCATCAGATGACTGTTCATGGCGAACGGGCCGATGCCGCCAGCGCGATGACACTCCGCACAATTCTCGACGATGATAGGGGCAATCTCCGTGGCGTAATCGGGCACGGCACTTGCCAGTGTTGTGGCGTCGGGGCGATTGAGGTCGCAGCCTGAGGCTTGCATCACCAGGGTTTCCCGCGCGGAATCCATGGCGGAATTGCTGAGCGTTGCATTGATGTTTTGATCGAGTGGTCCACGGTAGAGCACATTGAAACTATCGGGACTCAGCACGACCGCTTCACCCGCCTTCGAGAATCCCAGAGTCTTGGTGACCATCCCGCTGGCATCAATCAGGATGGGGATTTCAAGGCTCTGAGCCTCGGCGGCCGCGCGAATCTCTGCAACATCGTCGCCCACGGCGTTGATCATCAGGAAGGCAACGTCCTTGCTTTCCCACTCCTTGCGTAGATTCTGCAACTGCGCGTAGCCATTCTGCGCGTTTGCGCAACTGCTGGCCTGTGACACGACGACCACAGCTTCTTTGTGACGATACCGACTGAGTTGATGAATGCCGCCGGTTTGATCTATCAAGGCAAAATCACCAGCATGCTCTGGTGCGGCATTACCGGTGGCGCTCAAAGCGGCGGCGAGGATAGAGGCAGATAACAGCGTGAAATTTTTCGCGGGGTTTTTCATCAGGGACACCCTCGTTGGATACTTCCGTGACTGACATTGCGACTGGAATGTACTCCCATCGCTGTTTTCGCGAATTGAGCTACGTCAATTCTTTATGTGCTACGAAAAGTATCCATTCGGGTTTGGTTGTCGCGGCTATTGTGGTGGCGTGGCCCCCATTACCAGTTTGCCATTCACCCAGGTCTCCAGCACTGTCGCCTTCCATATTTCACTGGGGGCAGCGGCGAAGATGTCCTGCTCCAGGAGGATGAAGTCCGCGCCTTTGCCCGGCTCCAGCGTGCCCAGCAGTTCCTCCTGATGGCCGGCATAGGCGGCATCGATGGTGAAGCTGGCGAAGGCTTCTTCGGTAGTCATGCGCTCCTCGGGGAACCAACCCCCGGCGGGTTCATTCTGATGATCCTGTCGGGTTATCGCTGCGTGCAACCCGAAGAAAGGGTTGGGAGATTCCACGGGGAAGTCGGAACCATTGGCGATCACCGCGCCTGCATCCAGCAGTTTGCGCCAGGCATAAGCGCCCTGAATTCTGATCTCGCCCAGCCTGTCCTGGGCCATGTTCTTGTCGCTGGTGGCATGGGTGGATTGCATGGCAGGAATCACCCCCAGCTCGGCGAAGCGCAGGATGTCTTGATATTGCAGGACCTGGGCGTGCTCAATGCGATGCCGCAGGGCACGGGTATCGGTCTGCGGGATCAGGCGCGCAAAGTTGTCGAGGACGATGCGGTTGGCATCGTCGCCGATGGCGTGGACATTCACCTGAAAGCCTGCGCGCATGGCGGTCTCCATGTAGCCGCCAAGCTGCTCCTGGGAGAGCAGTAACAAGCCACGATGGCCGGGCATGTCACTGTAGTCTTCGATGAGGGCGGCGCCACGGCTGCCGAGCGCCCCATCGGCCGAGATCTTGATGCTGTTGACGGTCAAGGTGGCATCGGCACTGGTGAAATGCCCGGCTGCCAGCAATGTCTCCAGCTCCGGGTCGCCCGCTGCCAGCATGGCATTGACGCGCACCGGCAACGGACCTTCGGCGAGCAGCTCCTTGTAGGCCTGCAGTGTCCTGGCGGAGATGCCGGCGTCATGAACGCTGGTCATGCCATAGGTGGCCAGCGCATTGAGTGCCTTGCGCAGGGCCAGCTTCTGATCTTCGATGCTGAGCTCGGGAATATTGGCAGTAATCAGATCCATCGCGTTGTCGACGAACACCCCTGTGGGGCGGCCTTCCGCGTCGCGGATAATCTGCCCGCCATTCGGATCCTGGGTGAGGATGTCGACGCCGGCAATCTCCATGGCGGCAGTGTTGGCCCAGCCAGCGTGTCCGTCCACGCGGCTGAGCCAGACGGGGGTGTCGCCGAACAGCGTGTCGAGTGACTGAGCGGAAGGGAAGGCATTGCTGTCCCAGAGGACTTGATTCCAGCCACGCCCCTGAATCCAGTCCAGGTTGCCATTGCGCTGCTGAAACTCCACGATGCGCTGCACGGCTTCCTGCTCCGAGGCGGTACCCGTCAGATCGACCCTGAGCAGGCTCAGTCCATAGCTGAGCACGTGGCCGTGGGCGTCGATCAGTCCCGGCAGCAATGTTTTGCCTGCACCGTCGATGACGGTCATGCCGGTAGTGTCAGGCAAGGCTTCTCCGGCGCTATAAACCCTGTCGATCCTGTCGCCAGTGAACTGCAGCGCGCTGAAGTGCTGCAGTGTTCTTTCCTCAGTCGCAGCTGGGCTGGCGCCGCCCGCAATGGGTTGGCCAAGCGTGTAACCCTGGATATTCGAGATCAAAGTCGTCTGGGCCAGCGTCTGCATGCCGGGCAGTGACATCAATCCCAGACCGAGCAAGACTGAACGGGAGACGAGCTTTTTTAGTGTGAACATGAGGAGTTTTCCGTGCTATAAATTTGCAAACGTCCGGACCTTCTAAAATCAGGCACCCGCCACTCGTAAACAGGTGAATAACAAGATGAACGCCATCAAGAGCAGTCTGAGCAAAAGCCTCTCCCGTCGCAATGTACTGAAGCTACTCATTACCTCCTTTTTTTCTCCTCGGCTGCTGGCGCAAGGTCAGGCGAGTCCCATTCGCATTCAGAAGCTGCAAACCTTCGGCTTGCGTGTCACGGATGTGGCGCGTTCGGTGGCTTTCTATCAGGACCTGTTTGGCATGCCCATCGTGGCACGCCAGGGCGATACGGTCTGTCTGCAGATTGGTGCCGGGCCAGCGTTTTTCTCACTGACACCCGTGCGTGCGGGTGAGATGCCAGGTATCAGCCACAT
>JAUSMU010000069.1 GCA_030645995.1 Gammaproteobacteria bacterium
ATTGACATGTCACCCTAAGTCGGTAAAATGCGCGTCACCTAAGAGAGCGGGTGATTAGCTCAGTTGGTAGAGCGTCGCCCTTACAAGGCGAATGTCGGGGGTTCAAATCCCTCATCACCCACCAGTAAGGCGCTTCACTGCCAAGCTGTAGCTCCGGGAAACCAAAGCAAGTCAGACGAGATTGCTGCTGTAGTTAATAAGTTGTAGAGAAGTTTGTGTGGACCGGTAGTTCAGCCGGTTAGAATGCCGGCCTGTCACGCCGGAGGTCGCGGGTTCGAGTCCCGTCCGGTCCGCCACTACACTTCGTCATCGCTCAAGTTATTCTTAAGTTCCTCTCAGTTTCCTTTCCAATTTTTTACCTGAATCTCATTGATTTTTACACGGCCTGAACTGCAATCGATTCGCGATGCCATTCCCCAGGCGGCGGGAGTGTCACTGCAGATATTGCGGCTGGATCTGCTGCATCCGCAAATTTCAGGAAACAAGTGGTACAAACTTCGACTGAATCTGCAGGCGGCCAAAGAGCAAGGGCACGACACGGTATTGAGTTTTGGTGGCGCCTATTCCAACCACTTGCACGCCCTGGCGGCGGCGGGGAAGATACAGGGGCTCAAGACTATTGGCGTGGTGCGCGGGGAGCCTGCTGAACCCATCAATGCCACGCTGACGTTTGCCCGCCAACAAGGCATGGATTTGTATCACGTGACCCGTTCCGACTATCGGAGCAAGAACAGTCCCGCTTTCATTGCCTGTTTGCGGAAGCGCTTTGGTGACTTCTTTCTGATTCCCGAGGGCGGCGCCAATGTTGCCGGAGTGCAGGGCTGTGCCGATATCGCCGAATTACTGAACTGGTCCACACCCGTCGCCGCATCGTCCTGTCTCTCTGAGCGAGTTGTTGCGCTGGCCTGTGGCACGGGAACGACGTTGGCGGGCCTGCTCCTTGGCCGAAGGGAAGACTATCAGATTCTCGGGGTTGCGGCCTTGAAGGGCGACTTCCTGGAGAACGATGTGCGCACGGCGCTGCAGAGCTGTGGAGTTGCTGATCCGGGCAATTGGCGCATCACTCAGGAGTGGCATGGCGGTGGCTACGCGCGTTTTAGTCCCGAACTTCTCGATTTCATCCGGGGTTTTCAGCAACGCACGGGCATCCCATTGGAGCCTGTCTATACCGGCAAACTGCTGATGGGTCTCTATCGCATGCTGGAACGAGGCGATTTTCCTCGCGGCACCGAGATCATCGCCATTCATACCGGTGGTTTGCAGGCCTCTTTAGCGTTTGTGGAAAATATTCCCACGTAGCGTCGCCAGTTTCGTTCACGTATACTGAGCCCCGTTTTGATGCGGGCCTGAGCAAGTGACCGAAGTATGCTGACATTGTGCATGACGACACTGGACCGAATTTCTGCGCGGTTGACTCAAGTCGGCCGCGTGGTGCTGGCTATTGTGTTGTTCTGTCAGTCGGCGGCGCTCTTTGCCCAGCAGCAGGATATGTTCTCGACCACCCAAGCTAATGACGCCGCCGCGCTCTGGACATTGGCTACCGCCGATCAATCCTGGCCGACACTGCCCGCTCATGTGAGCGATCCGGTGGCCATCACCATCCAGCCTGCCGCCCTCGCCAGACTCCACGCGGGAATGAGCTTCATAGCGCCCGCAATGAGCGCCGCAGAGGCTGCTCATCCTGTTCTCATCACGCACGAAAGCACCTATATCAATGGCGATTCAGTGTTTCGAGGGGAATTGCTCGACTCCCAGTCTTCGGCGCCCCTTGTCCTGACGGTGGGCTTGAACAGCGTGTTTGCCTATCTGGAAGTAGGGGACGTGGTCTGGCAGCTGTATGCCAACCGGCAGGATTCCTCAGCTCCCTTTGTTGGCTGGATCTATCAGGCCGGGCCTTTGCCTTTCCAGCACCTCGATCAGGATTTTGTGATTCCAGACCGTGGAGAGGGGCCGCTCGCTCCGGTTGCGGGGCCAGATCCCCTCAGTCAGGCGCTGAGCCTCAATGGCAGCGCGGGTGTGGATAAGGGAGTGCTAAAGACTCTGGAGGCGCGCAGCTCCGGCATCAACAACGGCAACTTTGCGATCAGCCAACAGTTCAGCAGTAGCAGCGTGCTGGTCGGAGGCAAGGTCGATGTCACGGTCAATCTCAAGAACATCAGCAGCGAGCGTCATCAGGACCTCACCCTGAACGTCTATTTTGTTCTGGAAAATACCACTTTGGTGGCGGCTCCTGACGGCTGCCGGACGGGGCTGCTGGCCGGACAGGCCGTTCTCAACTGCGTGTTGGGGGACTTCGCGCCGAACGAGTCGCGTGCTCTCGTCTATACAGTAGCCACAGGTCCGCAATCCAAGCCCTACGTCGTCAGCACTGCGGTTGTTGGCACGTTGCGTCACGACGCCCAGTTGAATGTGGTTGAGGATATCCGCACGGACAGCGATGGCGATGGCATCAGTGATCGCAACGAGGCGTTGCTCGGCACCAACCAGCGCGACGCCAGCTCGGTGGATCGCAGCAATGTCGTGATCGATGTCATGGCACTGTACACGCCGGGCGCAGCGGACTTGTATGGCGGTGACGCGGCGACGCGCATCAATCAGCTCATCGGAATCGCGAATCAGATTTATGCCGATAGCCACGTCGGCATTACCTTGCGGCCTGTCTACCACGGCCAGGTGGATTATGACGACTCAGCGAATATGGATACCGCACTGACGGCGCTGACTCGCAAGACCCACCCGGCGTTTGCGCAGGTGGATGCGCTGCGGCAGACCTATGGTGCCGATCTGGTGATGCTGTTCAGACCCCAGGGAGCGGAGAGTGCGCGCTGCGGACTTGCGAATCTCGGTGGGTTCAATACCCAGGGCGACTTCCTGTCGACGGCGGAGAAGGACTTCGCCTATTCCGATATCGCCATCGACTGCCCGGTCAGCTCGGTGGTGGCTCATGAACTGGGCCACAACATGGGGCTGACTCACTCGAAGCGGGAGGACGGCTTCGGCGGCACCTTTGATTTCGCGACCGGCTATGGCGTAGATGCGCAGTTCGTGACCGTGATGGCGTATCCCGGCGCCTTCAATACCAGTGTGCGGCTGGCACGTTTCTCCAGTCCGTTGCTCGATTGCCTGGGATTGCCCTGTGGCGTCAACGCGAACGATCCCGTCCATGGTGCGGACGCCGCACTGGCACTGAATCTGGTGCGCCATCAGATTTCCAGCTATTTCCCTACCCGGGTGCCCATGCTGCCGGCCAGGCACGTAGTGAACAGCAACGGCACGCCTACGGATGCGCGCATCGCCCTGGCGGCGAGCGTGAACAAGGGACTGAGTTATGTCTCGGCGGTGACCCCCAAAGACAATATCGACGTTAATCTCAGCCTGATTGTCGACAGTCGGCACATCGGCCGTAACGGCGTCATGTATGTGCTGGTCACGCTGGACGGACAAACGTTCTTCCTGCTGGACAAGGCGGGGCGCGTCGCCCGCTGGGACGGTTCAGTTGCCGGGCTCGTCTCCTTCGGACCAGCGGCGGCGCTGCAACCTGTCGAGTATGTGCGGCTCGTCAATGCGGCCCGCTTCGGCAATGATCTCATCAACCAGCGCTTGCAGATATACATCGCCTACCGGGTGCTGGACACGGAAGAGGTCATCTACACGACTGAGCCCATGACGCTGGAAATCACCCCCTGATCGTGTCTTGACTGCCTGCTTGCCACCCCGGCTGCTTACAGCCAGCTCTCTGTTATACTGACGCCCGCGCCCGCTGGGGCCGTCTACAGAGGAGTGTATGAAAGCATTCAATCGCATAGGGTTGGTCGGGCGTCCTGGACACGCGGGTGTCGTGGAATC
>JAUSMU010000080.1 GCA_030645995.1 Gammaproteobacteria bacterium
GCGTGAAGGTTTCGAGGCCAGCTCTGTGCAGAAGTTGTTGGATGTTACCGGCATCAACCGTGGCACTTTGTACAATTCCTTCGGCGACAAGGACACCTTCTTCAAGGCCTGTCTGGATCACTACAACAAGCTGATCGCAAAAGACCTGGACGCCTCTCTTAATAATGCAGACCTGGCGCCCTGGGCTGCGATCGAAAAATATTTCGATCTGGCGGTGCTGGCCGTCAGCAACAAGCAGCGCAGCATGGGCTGTCTGCTGGTCAACTCTCTGTGCGAAAGCATTAATTACGACAAAGAGATTCAGAAGATCGTGCGCAATTCCTTTGCGGTGGTCCGCAAGGCGCTGGTCAAGCGTCTGAAGGATGCGGAAAAGGACGGCAAAATGAAGAGTGGTGCTTCTGTCGAATTTGCAGCCGATCTGCTCTTGAATACTTTGTATGGTCTGCGTGTCAATTCACGCGACGCCAAGCCGGTCAAGCAACTTGCTGAAATTGTTAAGTTTACTGTCGATTCACTGAAATAAGGTCGTCTTTCAGGAGTGTCGTTCTGGCTATTGTAGAGGGATCGATATCGGGTATACTTGGGCCTGAGTTTCGGTTGGTACATTAAGTTGGTACATCAAAAATAAGTAGTGATCAACAATTTTGATCCTTGGGTTTCAAGGTAGGTAGAGAATAATGAGAAAGCTTGCTAGCACAAAAAAGTTGGACGAAAGTAACGTAGACTTGACCCCTATGCTCGACGTGGTGTTCATCCTTCTGATCTTCTTCGTGGTCACCGCGACATTCCTTTCCGAGACTGCCATCGACGCAGCGAGTACTCCGAACAACGACGCTCCTCCTCCCGATCAGCAACAGGACGAGAAGAAGAATATCCTGGTAGAACTGGGCGCCAACAACGATATCATCCTGAATGGTGAGCCACGTCCGATTCTGCTCAGCCAGATGCGTTCCAACATTGACCGTCTCAAGGCGGAAAACCCCGCCGCTACCCTGATCGTCAAGCCGCACAATCGTTCCAACGTGCAGACGCTGGTGGCGGTCATGGATGCAGCAAGACAGGCCGGTATCGCCAGTATTTCGATAGTAGAGCCCTGATATAA
The DNA here is from genome assembly GCA_030645995.1 of Gammaproteobacteria bacterium. Taxonomy (GTDB): domain Bacteria; phylum Pseudomonadota; class Gammaproteobacteria; order Pseudomonadales; family Pseudohongiellaceae; genus UBA5078. The sequence continues at coordinate 1,103 of JAUSMU010000080.1, forward strand.
AAGACTTTAGTCAGTTTTCTTGACCCCAAAACGCACCTCTCGAGGTGCGTTTTTCGTTTTAGGTACGGACAACTTCATGAGGTGCCCCTATGCAGAGTCTCTGGAATGACAGCGAGGCCGCTGGTTTTGCAGTCGACGCGCAACTGGGGTTGCGGGTCTATAGCTCTCGTTTGCTGGGACAGAATGCTGACCTGGTGCTGCATGGTGGCGGCAATACCTCTGTCAAGAGTACTGTCACCAATGTCTTCGGCGAGCCAGAGGAGGTTCTTTATGTCAAAGGCTCCGGCTGGGATCTGCAATCCATTGCCGCTGGTGGCTTTGCGCCGGTGCGGTTGAGCTATCTGCAACGCCTGGCGGACCTGCCTTCGCTCACGGATACCGAGATGATGCGCGAGCTGCGGCTTGCGCTCCTCGATCCCGCAGCGCCCACGCCCTCCGTCGAAGCTATCCTGCACGCCCTGATTCCCAGGCGCTACGTCGACCACACGCACGCTGATGCGGTAGTGGCCATCAGCAACACCCCCGGCGGGGAGGCTAAACTTCGGCAGCTGTATGGGGATACGGTGCTGATCCTGCCGTATGTCATGCCCGGCTTCATCCTCGCCCGTCAGGTGTATGAGGCGACTCGCAGTGCGAATTGGAGCAGGCTTCGTGGGATCGTGCTGCTGCATCACGGCATCATTACCTTCGACGACGATTGCCGCGCCAGCTATGAGCGCATGATCGAGCTGGTCAGTCAGGCCGAAGATTATCTGCAACAGCAGGGGGCCATGGCGATCCTGGCGCAGGCCCCCTATTCGGCAACGGCCAGCGATTTCGCTCAGCTAGCAGAGCTGCGGCGCTCAGCCAGTGAGATGATGGGTTCACCGGTGCTGGTGCGTTGGGATTGTTCTGCTGAGGCTGTGGGCTATGCGGCGCTGCCAAACATCGCTGACCTTGCGGTGCGCGGCCCGCTGACGCCCGACCACAGCATCCATACCAAGATCTTCGCCGCGATTTTTGACGAGAACCCGCAGAAAGGGCTCCAGCAGTTTCAGTCTGATTACCAGGCCTATTTCGAGCGCCACTCCTCCGCTCATCACACCTGTCTCGACACCGTGCCGCGCTTCGGCGTCTGGAAGGACAAGGGCATGCTCTACATCGCCCCCGATGCCAAACGTCTGGGAGTCGTCGCCGACATCTCTGCGCACACCACGAAGGCCATTCAGTGGGGCGAGGCGCTGGGCGGCTGGGCGGCATTGCCACATCAGGACCTGTTCGACATCGAGTATTGGGAACTGGAGCAGGCCAAGCTCAAACGCGGACAGGCGCGCTGCGAATTCGAGGGGCGCGTGGTAGTCGTGACCGGTGCCGTATCGGGAATAGGCAAGGCCTGTGTCGAGGCGTTCCTCGCGAAAGGTGCTGCCGTGGTGGCACTGGATATCAATCCACAGATCATCGGTGCCTGGAAGTCCGCTCAAGTGTTGGGGCTGGTCTGCGACGTGACCGACGCGCAGCAGATCACCGACGTCTTGCAGCAAGCCATTGCTGCGTTCGGTGGCATCGACGTGCTGGTCAGCAATGCGGGCAATTTTCCTCCGAGCCGACTGTTACAGAACATGGACGAGCAGACCTGGGAGCAGTCAATGAGCCTTAACCTAGGCTCCCATATGAAGATGCTGCGCGCCTGCATCCCATTTCTGGAGCAGGGCCTGGATGCGTCGGTGGTGTTCATCGGCTCCAAGAACGTGCCCGCGCCGGGTCCAGGAGCTGGCGCTTATTCGGTCGCCAAGGCCGGGCTTGCGCAAATGGCCCGCGTGGCGGCGCTGGAGCTCGGTAGCAAGGGCATTCGTGTCAATACCCTCCACCCGAATGCCGTCTTCGACACCGGGCTGTGGACAGATGAGGTGTTGGCGCAACGCGCCAGCAACTACCATCTGAGTGTCGACGAATACAAGAAGAACAACGTTCTCGGCCGCAGCGTCGGCTCCCGCGATGTCGCTAGACTGGCGGTGCTGATGGCTGGCGAAGGCTTTGCTTGCACCACTGGCGCGCAGGTGCCGGTCGATGGCGGCAACGACAGGGTGATCTGATGCAGGTCAACGGACAGCCCCAGCGCACGATCTGGTTCGATGAGGCGCAGCAATGCGTCAGGATCATCGATCAGACCTTGCTGCCTCATCATTTCAACATTCTCAGCCTGCACACGCTGGATTCGGCCTGTCACGCCATCATCAGTATGCAGGTGCGCGGCGCGCCGCTGATCGGGGTCACGGCGGCCTTCGGCGTCTACCTTGCTCTGCACGAGGGCAACGTCGATCTGGCGGGCGTCTGCGAGCGCCTGCTGAAGACTCGTCCCACTGCCGTCAATCTGCGCTGGGCACTGGATCGTGTGCAGGCCGAGCTGCTGCCGCTTAGAGCCGATCAGCGCCCCGCTGCCGCGCTGAGTCTTGCGTGTTTGATGGCAGACGAAGACGCGACCGCCTGCGGCGCCATCGGGGACCACGGACTGCCGCTGCTGGAGCAGATATGGGTAGAGAAACGCCGCCGCAATCCTGCTGCCGAAAGCCTCAACGTTCTCACCCACTGCAATGCCGGCTGGCTGGCGACGGTCGACTGGGGCACGGCGCTGGCGCCGATCTACAAGGCGCACTTCAAGGGCATCCCCGTGCATGTGTGGGTGGACGAGACTCGTCCGCGCAATCAGGGCGCCTTCCTCACTGCCTGGGAGCTGCAGCAACAGGGTATTCCGCACACGGTGATCGTCGACAATGCGGGCGGCCACCTGATGCAGCACGGCGAGGTCGATCTTTGTCTGGTAGGGAGTGACAGGACGACCGCGACGGGCGATGTCTGCAACAAGATCGGCACCTATCTCAAGGCGCTGGCGGCGTTCGATAACGGTGTGCCGTTCTATGTAGCGCTGCCGGTGTCGAC
>JAUSMU010000085.1 GCA_030645995.1 Gammaproteobacteria bacterium
ATCGACAACTGGAAACGCCCGGTTAAAAAATAACCCTGTGGGAGCCTGCCTGCAGGCGATGCATTAAAAAGGAGCAAGACAATGTGTGGAATAGTCGGCGCCGTAGCGCAACGTGATGTATCTCAGATTCTTCTCGAAGGACTGAAGCGCCTCGAATACCGAGGCTATGACTCTGCCGGCATGGCGCTGATCAGCGCGCAAACAAACGAGATCGACTGCATCAAGGCCAATGGCAAGGTAGAGAAACTGGCGCTCTCAATGGAGCAGCGCCCCTTCGTCGGTCGTGTCGGTATCGCGCACACCCGCTGGGCCACCCACGGTGAGCCGAGTGAGCGCAACGCGCACCCGCACATCTCTGATGACCAGATCGCTGTGGTCCACAACGGCATCATTGAAAATTACCAGACACTGCGGAGCAACCTGCAGGGTGCGGGCTATCGGTTTCTTTCGGAGACAGATACCGAAGCAGTGGTGCACCTTATTCATCAAGCCTGCAAAGACGAAGGGCTGAATCTGCTCGCTGCGGTCAAGAAAACTGTCAAACAATTACACGGTGCCTATGGCCTTTCTGTTATCAGCAAGAGCGAGCCGGACAAGATCATCGCTGCCCGCAGTGGCAGCCCGCTCGTGATCGGTGTCGGCATCGGTGAAAATTTTATCGCGTCCGATGCGCTGGCACTCGGTCAGGTCACCGACCGCTTCATCTATCTCGAAGAAGGTGACATTGCGGAGGTCACGCTGACCTCTGTGCGCATCTGGGATGTGAACGACAAGCCGGTGCAGCGCAGCATCACCATGATCACCAGCGAAATAGCGTCGACAGATAAAGGCGAATTCGGTCACTTCATGCTCAAGGAAATTTTTGAGCAGGCGCACGTGATTCGGAACACTCTCAACGGCCGCATCAGCGACACGCACGTGCTGGAAGAGGCCTTTGGTGTCAAAGCCAAGGCCATTTTTGACAAGGCAACGAGCGTGCAGATTGTCGCCTGTGGCACCAGCTTTCACGCTGGTCTGGTCACCAAGTATTGGCTCGAAGACATTGCCAAGATTCCGTGTCATGTCGACATCGCCAGCGACTATCGTTACCGCAACATCATCGTGCAACCCGGCACCTTGTTCATCAGCATTTCTCAATCCGGTGAGACTGCCGACACACTCGCCGCACTGCGCTTTGCCAAACAGGCTGACTACGTTGGTCGCCTGGCGATCTGCAATGTCGCCACCAGCTCGCTGGTGCGCGAGTCCGACTTCTGCCTGATGACTAATGCCGGACGCGAGATCGGCGTTGCCTCCACCAAGGCTTTCACCACACAACTGTGTGCACTGCTGCTGATGACACTCGTGGTGGCGCGTCGTCATGGCATGACGGATGAGATCGAACAGCAGTACGTGCGAGACCTCAACGAACTGCCCGCGCTGGTCACCAAAACGCTGGAGTTGGACCCGGAAATCCGCACGCTTTCCAAGGCGCTGCGCGATAAACAGCACGCGCTGTTTCTGGGACGAGGAATCCAATACCCGGTGGCGAAGGAGGGTGCGCTCAAGCTCAAGGAGATCTCCTATATCCACGCCGAGGCCTATCCTGCAGGCGAGCTCAAACACGGGCCGCTGGCGTTAGTGGACGAAAAGATGCCGGTGATCGCGACAGTGCCTAACGATGACTTGCTGGCGAAGGTGAAGGGCAATTTGATGGAAGTCAGTGCGCGGGGCGGCAAGCTGTTCCTGTTCGCCGACGAGAAGGCCGGTTTCGAGAACGACCGCAACTGCAAGGTCGTGCACATGCCGAGTGTGCCCGATGTGCTCACTCCGATCATCTACACGATCCCGCTGCAGCTGCTTTCTTACCACGTCGCCATTTTGAAAGGCACCGATGTGGATCAGCCGCGCAACCTGGCGAAGTCGGTGACGGTGGAATAACCTGCCTTGTGGGAGCTTGCCTTGCAAGCGATTAGCCTCCGTGCCCAATCGCCTGCAAGGCAGGCTCCCACAGCGCTGGCCCATACGAGGGCGCTGCGCATCGATTGGTGTCAAATCTGAATGCGAGTGCCGAGCTCAATGACGGCGTTGTCCGGCAACCGGAAAAACTCGACTACGCCACCCGCATTGCGGGTCATCATCGCAAACAATCGTTCTCGCCACCCGGACATGCCGCTGCCCGGGGTTGAGACAATGGATTCGCGGCTCAGGAAGTAGCTGGTTTGAAAAATCGGGATGACCAGTCCATGCGCCGCACAATGTTTGAGAGCAGCCGGGACATCAGGAAGATCCATAAAGCCAAAGTGCAAAGTGATACGCCAGAAGCTGTTGCCCAGTTCTTCCAGCTGTACTCGCTCCTCATCGGAGACCCAAGGGACGTTATCGAATTGGACGGTCAAAACCAGATTCTGGTCATGCAGCACTTGATTGTGCTTGAGATTGTGAAGTAGAGCCTGCGGGACGGTGCTGGGGTCCGCCACCATATAGATAGCGACTCGACTGGAGCGTTGAATCTCCTCTGGCTTCAGGCTATCAACAAAGGATTTCAGCTCAGTGCCTTCGCGACGTATGGACTGCATCACGATGCCCCGTCCCTTCTGCCAGGTGCTCATCAACAAGAACAGAACGCCCGCGACCAGTAATGAGAACCAGCCGCCATCGAAGAACTTGATTGCACATCCGGCAATCAGTAGGAAGTCGAGAATCAAAAAGAAAGCAGTCGCGCCGAAGGCAACTGGCGCAGGCAATTTCCACGCGCCGCGAATGACGAAGAAAGTCAGACAAGTGGTCGTTGCCATCGTGACAGTGACGGCTATCCCATAAGCGCCAGCCAGGCCAGATGAGCTGCGAAACAGCAACACAACGGCAATCACACCAATCAGCAGCGCCCAATTCACCCCTGGCATATAGATCTGGCCAGACTCCCGAGCAGAGGTGTGCAGCACTGCCATGCGCGGCAGGAAGCCCATTTGCACGGCTTGCCGCGTGATGGAATAGGCACCGGAAATGACAGCCTGCGATGCGATGATGGCGGCGAACGTGGCAATGACCATTGCCGGCCAGATGAGCATCGGAGGGAAAAGTTTATAGAAGGGATTGCTGACAGCGCTAGGATCAGAAAGCAGCAGTGCACCCTGACCCATATAGTTCAAGGCCAGTGAAGGCAGCACCAGATACATCCACGCAATTTGAATCGGCTTGCGTCCAAAATGCCCCATGTCGGCGTAGAGAGCTTCTGCACCCGTAATCGCCAATACAATCGCCCCGATGGCAGCAAACACATACCAGCCACGCCCAACAAGAAAGTGCCATGCCTCCATTGGATTCAGAGCGGCAAGAATGGAAGGTTGCGCAATAATGTGCAGCACTCCTGACAACGACAGCATCAGGAACCAGACCGTCACAATGGGGCCGAAGACCTTGCCCATGGCTCCCGTTCCAAAGCGTTGAACCCAGAACAGGCTGATCAGAATGCCGAGACTGATCGGGATCACCAAAGGCTTAAGTGCGGGCGTCACCACCTCCAGGCCTTCCATTGCACCCAGCACTGAAATAGCGGGCGTGATAACACTGTCGCCATAGAACAAGGTAGCGCCGAGCAATCCGATACCAAGAATCCAGCGTTTCAACATGGGATTATTCGCGGCGGTTTGTGCCGCCAACGCCGTCAATGCCAGCGAGCCCCCCTCTCCTCGATTGCCTGCACGCAATATCAGCGTCACATATTTGAGCGTCACCACCAGCATCAAAGCCCAGAAAATTGTCGAGACTGCACCGATAATATTCGTGGCATCGAGCGGAACACCGGTGGCGGGGGCGAAAATTTCCTTGACGGTGTACAGAGGGCTGGTCCCGATATCGCCATAGACGACGCCAATGGCAGCCAGCGTCAACGCTGACAGACTTTGGGGCACGGGGGTTGTGTGTGATGAGGTGGACATGGCAACTGCCTTTGAAGTGGATATGCCAATAGTGTCGTAAAAACGACGTCAGGATCGCATAAGTATTCTGCTAAGCATCGGCATCCAGTAATCGATAGCCAATGCCCGGCTCCGTCAACAAGAGCTGGGGCTCAGCCGGCGTGGCCTCCAATTTGGCACGCAGCTGCCCCATGTACAGCCGTAGATAGTGGGTGTGCTCGATAAACTCCTGTCCCCATACATCCGCAAGCAATTGCCGATGTGTGACCACTTGTCCGGCACTGCGCACCAGCCGCGCCAACAGGTTGAATTCCGTCGGCGTCAAATGAATGCTCTGGCCATCCCGGCTGACCCGATGATCGGCAAGGTCTATGTGAACTCCTGCCTTCTCGTAGTGAGTCACCGACGCGCGCAAGGGGTTGCCCTTGTGGCGTAACGCTACCCGGATACGCGCAAGCATTTCGCCAACACTGAAGGGCTTCACCAGATAGTCATCAGCGCCTGCATCCAGCAGGCCAATTTTTTGTCTGTCGGTATCGCGTGCCGAAATCACGATCACGGGAGTCGAGTGTCGTCGTCTGACTGTTGAGAGAAATTCCTCGCCATCACCATCAGGCAGCCCCAGATCCAGCAGAACCAGATCGAACATCGGAGCCCGCGTATTCGAATCGAGCTGGGTCTGACCGAATATGGTGTTCGCCTCCGCAAGGCTGACAGCCGTTACCGCCTGGTAGCCCTCCAGGAGCAAAGCCTCGCGCAAGGTGGCACGCAACTCCCTGTCATCTTCTACCAATAAAACCCGCAGAGTCATGAAAGTATCTCTTCTGAATTTATCTCGGGCTGAGAGCCCAGCGGCAAGAGACATTCGAAGCGTACCGACGCGTCCCCATCCTTGACCAGCAAGTCTCCACCGTGTGCGCGGGCAATGGCGCGACATAACGCCAAGCCAATACCGACACCCTCTGCGTGCTGATGATCTCCGCGCTGGAAGGGCAAGAAGAACTGCTCGAATTTCGATGCATCCATTCCTTCGATCTTGTTGCTGACGGCGATAGTCAGAAAGTGTTGATCCGCAAATGCGGATACTTCAATCGGATAGTGAGGCGCGCTGTATTTGAATGCGTTGTCTATAAGATTTTCCAGCAGTTGCGACAACAAAAGCGAATCGCCGCGAATGAGAGGAAGGCCGGATTGCACATTGGTCTTCAAGCGCGGGAAATCAATATGAGCGCGCATTCGGTGAACAACACTGCCAATGATTTCTTCCGCAGATTCCCAGTCAGCGCTGATCTGAGTCCCCACTGCATCCAGCCGAGCAAGCTGCAAAATATTATTTGTGAGGCGTCGCAGGCGATCCGCCTCATCAACAATACTCTTGGCTAATTGCCGGCGTTGAGCATGCGACATGCGCTCGTCCTGCTGTTCGAGCAAAGAGGCCGCGCTCATGATGGTGGCCAGCGGCGTTCGATAGTCATGCGAGATGGCGGCAAGCAAGGTGTTGCGCACGGACTGCGCTTGCGCCTGATCACGTGCTTCGCGTTCCTGACAAAGAAGGTGATGCCGCTCCAGGGCGATTCCCATCTGATCACACAACGCCTGCGCTTGAATCGACTGAGAAAATGGCTGCACAAGGACATTGCCGATCATCGCCGCGCCATAGGGGATACTGCGGCCGCGCAAAGGCAAATACAGATCGTTCAACTCTTCATAACGACCAGTCGCTGGCCCCAGTGACTGACCACTGCGCAAGCAATGCCACAGCGCGTCACGCTGTTCCTTGGCGATTACGCCGTGTTCAGCGATTGCCGATGCAAGATCCTTAGAGGGGAGGCCGCTTTGCAGGGCGAAGAGCGCGCACTCTCTACTGCTCAATTCCATCAGCAATGCCTGCAGAGTGGGCAGCAAGTCATGCGGATCTTCGGCATCACGCAATCTGTCGCTCCAGGAGCGCAACGCTTCAACAGCATCGGCATGCGCTTGCGACTGCCGAGACTTTTCACGCAGAGATGCCATCAAACTGGCAATGATGATATTCACCACGAGCATCGCCAGCAGCAACAAGGCATCCTGGTGAAAATCGATGGTGAAGGTGCGAAGAGGAGGAACGAATGACCAGTTGAAGGCCATCAGTGCAATCAGACTGACCACCAGGGTGATGCGCACCGACAGCCAGATGGCGGCGATCGCTGAGGTCAACACCAGGATTAATCCAAGATTGCTGAGCCCCAGCTGAGCGCTCAGGAGCCACATGGCCGCCCATCCTAATATCCAGACGAGAAGGCCGGGCAATTTTGAAGGTGACAGTGAAAAAAGCGTCATGCGATTAACCCTGACTGAGGTTGGGTCGGGAACCTATGTGGTGGGGGAATTAAGTCTTGTAAGTCCGCAGCGACCGCAGGCTCTTGTTCATCCTCTTCAGGTGATCCTTCAGCAGTTCTTTGCGATGGCGCGCCACACCCATCGCCAGCACGTCGATCACCAGCAGGTGGGCGATGCGGGAAGAGACCGGCGTGAACGCGTGCTGATCCTCCTCCACGTTCACGTAGATGGGAATGCTGCAAAGCTCACTCAGCGGCGTGCCCTGCGGCGCCAGACCGATCACCGTTGCACCTGCCTCCAGCGCCAACGTCACGCTCTGGATCAAGGCCTTGGTGCGGCCCGACTGCGATATCGCCACCACCACATCCTTCGCTCCGAGCGATATCGCCGACATCAGCTGAATGTGCGGGTCCGTATACGCGGCCGTGGAGAGTTGCAGACGGAAGAACTTGTGCTGCGCATCCGCCGCCACCGAACCTGAAGCGCCGAAGCCATAGAACTCCACGCGGCTGGCATGGCACAACGTGTCGATAGCTTTCTCCAGCACCGCTGGGTCCAGCTGATCGCGCACCGCCAGCAGCGAGCCGATGGTGGATTCGAACACTTTGTTGCTCAGGTCTGCGGCGGTATCCGTATCGTCCACCGAGAACTGCGAATAGCTCGCGGCCGCCCCCAGATGCTGAGCCAGCTGCAGCTTGAAAGACTGGAA
>JAUSMU010000030.1 GCA_030645995.1 Gammaproteobacteria bacterium
TGCGCCGCTGATCTTCAGTCTGATCTCGATTTACCTGCTAGGCTCCGGAGAGACGGGTGCGGGTCTCGGGCTGTTTATCTGGGGCAGCGTCGAGTTGTTCGTGGTCGACAAGACCATCCGTCCACGGCTGGTGGGCGGGCCGGTGAAGCTGCCGTTCCTGCCGACCTTCTTCGGGCTGATCGGTGGCGTGAAGACCATGGGCATCATCGGCCTCTTCGTCGGTCCGGTGCTGATGGCGCTGCTGGTGTCGATCTGGCGCGAGTGGCTGCGCGAGGAGACGTCACCTCCTCAGCTGCCCGATCAGAACGAACCTTGATTGCCCCGTGCAATCGCCATCAATGTCTCCTTGAACGCGGGCAGCAGATAGCCCTTGTCGATCAATTCATCGGTCGCCGCTTCGTAGCGGCGCCGCAGCCGCCTTCGGCACAGGGTTCTGATGACGTTATGGCAAGTCTCGCTGGCCTCCTGATCTCCTGATCTCCTGATCGGCTTCTCAGGATTGTTGATCCTGCCGGGCACGGTAAATCAGATAGGCACCGAGTGCAATTGGCGCTATTGGCCACCAGTCGTTGAGCCAGTCTAGTGGCAGATTGAACAGCGTGTTGGACAGCGCGATGACACCGCCCGCCAACAATGCCGTACCCGCCACCGTGCTGCCTCCGAGCAATGGGCCCTGCATCTCGTCGGGCAGCGGCATGTTCTCGATGCCCTCCAGTGTCAGGTTGATGAGCGTGGCGCGGCGATGTGCATCGATCTGGTTGAAGAGCCAGAAGAAAGGAATAAAGATTTCGAGCAAGGGGCCGAGGCCGTCGATCTGCCCGGAGGAGACCAGCGAGATCGTGCTGCCGAAGATGACGAAGTGGATGAAGCCGCGCTGGTAGTAGCCCAGGTAGATGTGCCCCAGGCCGGGCATGAACGAGAGCAGGCCGGTGATGAACAGTGATTTGCGACGCGGATCACTGGGCAGGTAAGGTCGTGGCGCGGCGACAGAGCGTGGCTCTGCCACGTGATTGGTTGGCGCTTCTTCGCGGTAGAGCGTGTCGGCTTGCAGGCTGGTGTCGTTCATCGTGGTGCTCCTGGTTGGTCTGATGATGGTAAGGGTAAGGGTGTCTCTGCATCGGGTTTGATGCTGTCGAGCAATGTGTCGCTGCGCTGCTGCAACCAGAGCCTGGTGTCCAGTGTCAGCAGGCTCCATTGCTCACGGCTATTCTGGTAGGCGCGTTCCAGCAGCGAGAGGTTTTCACGCCGAGCGATGTCGCTTTGCTGCATCAGCCGTTGCAAGCGCTCCAGCTGTTGATCCATCTGCTGTTCAAGTTGCTGTTCAAGATGCTGTTCAAGATGTGCAGAGTTGAGGCGCAGCGGGTCCGCAAGCCGCGTCGTGAACTGTTCCATGCGCTGCAGGTCGATGGCGTTGCTGACGGGCAGGCCGAAGACGAGGACGAACAGCAGGCTGCCGAGATAGGCGCTCTCCAGTGCAAAACGGGGGCGCAACAGCCAGCTCTGCAGCCGCGACAGTTGGCGTTGGCGTTGGTGTTGCGGCGCGGCGCGACCAGTGGTCTGGAGCAGGATGCGCTGACGAAGTTCGGCGGGTGCCGGGCGGGTGCGCAGCGCGGGCAAACCGTTCTGGCTCAGCAGCAGTGCCGCCTGCAGAGTGCGGCACGACTCGCAGTGCTGCAGATGCTGCGCGATCAGTGGTCGTGGCATCTGGGAGTTTTGAGGCGCCGCTTCGATGCCAGGTTCTTCCAGCAATTGCTCCAGAGCGGCCGCGCACGGGTCGAGTTGCAATCTGTCCAGCACGGCGCGCGTGAAGGTCGGCGGCGGAGTGGGACCGGGATTGCGGGTGTGATGGGGAGTGTGATCAGGAGTGTGATGCTCGCTCATGATGCAGCCCCCTCAGGCAGCGGTGCGGTCGGTTGGCCGGGAGCACTCAGTTGCACAATTGTCTGCGCCAGTTCCAGTTTGGCGCGATGCCATTTCGATTTCACCGTGCCCACCGGCAGGTCCAGAATGTGCGCCACTTCCTCGATCTTCAACCCGTGAATGTCTTTCAACAGAATCAGATCCCGC
>JAUSMU010000098.1 GCA_030645995.1 Gammaproteobacteria bacterium
CGCATGAACACCAGAAATACCAGCGCCTGCACCACCCCGCACACCATGAACACCATGCGCGCTCCGGCGATATCGGCGAGCACGCCAGCACCCAGCAGTGCCAATGGCACACCGATCTTGAAGATGGCGCCAGTCATACCACTCACCCTGCCGATCAGCGGCGCCGGAGTGGTCTCGTGGCGATAAGCCCAGATGCAGATATTCTGCATCGTCGTCATGAAGCCGAAGGCAAACATCGCCACGCCGACTGACCAGGCCGAACTGTGATATCCCGTCAGTGAATAGGTCAGTCCGAGAATAATGACGCTCAGCGCCAGAGCGCCGCCGATCCCAACGGCCCGGCGGATACGCTCTGTCAGCACGCTGCCCAGCAACCCGCCGATGCCCGCGCAGGACATGACAATTCCAACCTGTACGGTGCTCCAGTGCAGCTCGTCCTTCACGAAGAAGATCACCATCAATTCGTAAACGATGCTGCTGGCATTGAAGAACACCACGAACAAGGTCATCACCCACAGCACATGATTTTGCCGCAACGCCAACCAGCCGGCGCGCAGCTCTTCCGTAAAACTGCTGCGCTCCTCTCGACGCGCTGATTCCTGCAACTGCAGACGAGTCAGCGCCAGCAGACCGAGGAAGTACATGACTGCAGTGATGAGCAGCCCGAGATACAGACTCGACAGAAACAGAATGGCGCCCGAGATGGCTGGCCCCATGACCTGCATCAGCGTCTGAATGAACGTGAACTTGGCATTGGCCGACGTCATCATGGCGGTCGGCAGCGCCCACTTGACACTGGTGATGCGGGCGTTGACGTAGCCATAGTTGAGCAGCATCAGGAAGAACCCGGCTACATAGAACACGGTGACACTGCGCTCGCCCTGCACGGGTGTCGAGGCCCAGAAATACAGCGAGAACAGCGCCATGGTTTGCAGACTGATCACCGTCAGCATCCAGCGTTTCTTGTCGGCGCGATCCACGAACACGCCAATCACCATGCCGAACAAAAGACTGGCAGGAACTGCAGCGCACGCATGGTGCCCATGGCGACCGAAGACTGGGTTAATTCGTAGATGATCAGCGGCAGTGCCAGTTCGTACACACGGCTGCCGAAGCTGAGCAAGAAACCGGTGGAAAGCAAGATCACGAAGTTGCGGTTCTGCCAGATGCTTTGCTTGACGGTACTGGCCATTGGAGGGCTGGTCATCGCGGGGCTGGCTCTGCGGCGTTTGAAATGGATGATGAGTTGAACGAGGACGGCTAAAGCTACGCGCGGGCCGCACAAATGGCAACTGCTGCATCCTGCGTTGCGCTCACGCTATACTCGGCGCTATTCACAATTTCTCACAATATCTCACCACCTTTCACCATCGCGGAGTGACCCGGCCATGAATCCATTTCTGCAAGCTGCCATCGAAGAGGCTGAACAAGGACTTGCGGAGGGCGGCATCCCCATTGGCTCGGTGCTCGTCCACAACGGCGAGATCGTCGGGCGCGGTCACAATCGCCGCGTACAGCGCGGCAGCACTGTTCTGCATGCAGAGATGGATGCGCTGGAAAACGCCGGGCGCCGTTCTGCGGCTTTCTACCGTGAGTGCACGCTCTACACCACACTGTCGCCTTGCGCCATGTGCAGCGGCGCCGTACTTCTCTACGGCATTCCACGCCTCGTCGTCGGCGAGCATGAGACCTTCATGGGTGAGGAGGTACTGTTGACTCAGCGCGGTGTGCAAATTGAGGTACTGCACGATCAACACTGCATCACGCTGATGAAAGAATTCATCAAGGCCCAGCCACAATTGTGGAACGAGGATATCGGGACCTGAAGACATTATCTCCCGCTGAGAATCAATACTGCTGACGGTCCGCCTTCGCCAGCCAGGCATCGAAAGGCGCCCTGGCCTGCGGCATTGCTATCTGTTGCAAGTGCCCCGCTGGCAGGGCCACCGGCATGACCTGACCGAAGAGCAGCAGCGCGAAAGCCGTATCATCGAAACCGGCTCGCACTGCCTCGGTGTGCGAAGCAGCATAGACTATGCGCGGAACGTGCGCCCACAGCGACGCCGCCAGACACATCGGACAGGGTTCGCAGCTGCTGTACAACACACAGTCGAGAAGATGCGGATCACCGATATGTGCTGCCGCCTGCCGAATTGCCACGACCTCGGCATGCGCCGTCGGATCGTTGTCCAGCGTCACACAATTGCCAGCCTTTCCCAGTACCTCGCCATTGCGCACGATCATGGCCGCGAATGGCCCTCCCTCACCAGCAACCGACGCCACCGCGTGGTCGATGCACTTCTGCAGAAACTCCCGGTCGTGCCGTGCGCTGGTCTTTTTCATGATACGTTCCTGATTGAAATTCAGGCCCATGTTAACCCCTCTCCGCGCAATGGCAAACCACCTTCGAGTCGGCTGCAAGAGCCCTCGCTGCTGCGGATGATTGAGTGCCTATCGTTCTGTAGACTGATCGACCTACAATTTGTTACAACACCGCATGGCTGCTTCCGATACAATCCGCCGGGATGTTTTTGTCAGAATTAGAAAAGGGCCGCACGATGACACTGTTTCGACCGCAACGCATTCACACTCTCTCCGCACTGCTGCTGGTTATGAGCCTCTCTGGCCAAGCCGCTGCGCAAGAACCGACCGCCAGCGATTCCACTGTTGTCTACCCCGCCGACTACTTTACAGAATATGCACCGATCACAGCCAAAGACATGCTGGACCGCATCCCCGGTATCGGCAGCGCCACCGGTGGTGGTGGCGGTGGGGGCGGCGGACGCAACCCCGGCGGTGGTGGACGTGGTCTGGGTGGTGGTGGCGGTGATCAGATTCTGGTCAACGGCAAACGCACTGCGGGCAAGAACAACGACACCGGCGGCATGCTCGACCGAATCAACGCCAGCCAGGTCGCACGCATTGAGATCATACGTGGCACCTCCGGCGAGCTGGACGTACGTGGCAGCAGCCAGGTCATCAATGTGGTACTGCTGGAGGAACTCTCCAGCACCAGCATTTCCTGGGAAGCGAATGTGGACCGCTATGCCGATCATAAAACCCAGCCCGGCGGCTCAGTGGCAGTCAGCGGCCAGACCGGCGCACTGAACTATCTGTTCAGCGCCCAGGCCGAACCGCGCTACGATCACTACGTCAGCAAAGAAAGCAGCATTCTGGGTAATTTCACACCGAACGATATCGTGCGTGAAGATCGCATTCGCGAGCAGACCGCTTACCAGTACTCCACCAATCTGAGCTATGACATCAGCAGCAACAGCAGCGTGCGCCTGAACGGTCTGCTTGGTCAGAATGACAGCCCCACCGAGTTGAATCGCGTCACTACCAACCTCAAGGTGAACCCGAACACCCTCGCCTATGAGTACGAGGACGTTCCAGCAGAGCGCGACAACTGGGAGGTCGGCGGTGACTACGAGTTCCAGTCCAGCACCGGCAACCGCTTCAAGGCCCTCTTCATCACTAACGAAACCGATGAAGGCAGCGTCCGCGAGCGCTACAAAGTGGCCAGCGACAATTCCAGAACCAAGAATCTGTTTCTCGACAGCAGCAGCATCAGTCAGGAGCGTATCGTGCGCAGCTCCTACACCACCAATCTGACTGAGGGGCAGGACATCGAGATGGGCGTAGAGCGTGCGCAGACGATTCTCGACTCCAAGCTGCGGCTCGGCCTTGCCAGCACCACCGGCACAGCTTCTGCTGCGTTTGGTGGACTGGTGCCACAGATCGTCTCGAACGCCAACTCCCGCGTGGAAGAAATGCGTTACGAGCCGTTTGCAGTGCATAACTGGCAAATCAATCCGCGCATGTCGCTGGAGAGCACATTGGTCTGGGAGACCTCAGAAATCACCCAGACAGGCGACGTCTACAATCAACGCAGCTTTGAGTTCTGGAAGCCGAAGGTTGACTATCGCTTCGATGTCACCAGTACCTTCCAGTTGCGCGCCATGGCTGAGTTCGCCTCGCGACAACTGAGCTTTGCCGACTTCGTGGCCGCCACGGACAGTCAGGACAACGATGCCAACACCCAGGCTGGTAACGCCAACCTGGAGCCAGAGACCTTCATCAACGCCGACCTCGATGCAGAGTATCGTCTGCCGGACGACATCGGCGTGGTCAGTGCCAAGCTGAACTTCATGCGCCACTACGACAAGATCGAGCGTATCGACGTCACCGTCAACGAGGCGAACCTGCAGTCAACCAACGGCAATATCGGCACAGGTGATATGTGGCAGTTCTCGATCAACTCCAGCATCCGCATGAAGATGATCAATATGCCCAACCTGTTGGTGACGGCAAACTTCCAGGTGCGCGACTCCGACATCGAGGATCCCTTCCTCGGTATTACCCGCCGCTTCACCAACTACGAACGCGGCCGTGTCGATCTGGGCTTTCGCCATGACGTGCCACGCTTCAACATGAATTATGGTCTGAGCTGGAACAACCGCTTCGATGGCAACATCAAGCGATACGACATCGATGACATCGAGCTGACCTCTGGCGACCCCATGGTCATGGCCTTCGTGGAATTTGTGGCCTTCAACGGCACGACCTTCCGCTTCGATGCCCGAAATGCCACCAACAACCTGCAATGCCGTGAACGTCAGCGTTTTGTCGGCCGGATCAGCGGCGGCATCCTCGAAGAGATCGAGAATCAGTGCGGCGGCTCCGGCCGTGTGTTGTCCCTGAAAATAAACGGTTCGTTCTGATCTACGGCCCTGCCCCTGTGGGAGCGTACCCAGAGCATAATGCATGGCTCTCGCAACGCGGGGCAAAAAAAAAGGTGCCAGAGCATTGCTCTGGCACCTTTTTTTAATCACAACCCTTCTTATGCACCCGGAGCCCAGTCCACGGAGACCCAAACTTGACGGCCCCACGGAGTGGACAGACGTGAAGCGAAACCACCGATGATCGGCAGACGCTGTGGTCTGATGTCGAACAGGTTGGCCACACCGGCACTCAGGGTGATCTCGCTGTCGAAGTAATCATCAAACACATAGGCGTACTGTGCGTTGGTGATTGTCTCGGAGTCGATCAGACGGTTCTCGTACTTCGCCCAGCCATCGCCGTAACGGTCGGTGACACGGTCGTCGAACTCGACGTGATGTCTGTAGTTCGCAGAGATGCTGGCACTGTGGTTATCCATGTACCAACCCAGACGCAGGCTGCCCTTGAGCTTGGGCAATGGCGGAACGATACCGGTCTGGGCGTTCTGCATGCCGAGTGCATCCACCGTCACACCGGTGTTGTCCTCATACTCGTAGTTCTTGTAGTAGGACGCTTCCAAAGTGGTCGTAAACGTACCCCAGTCAGCAGTGTCGTATGTGTAACGAACCTTCGCATCCACCAGATCGATGAATACAGACGCAATGTTCTGCGCCTGTCTGAAGATCGTGTCCACAGACATGTCGGCCGGATCACGCAGTACGGAGTTGCCCGCCTTGCCTGCAATGGAGCGCAGGTAAGCATCGGCGGCAGCACGGTCACCCGCATTGGCCGGGTTGTAGGTCGCAGATGTGCGACCAGTCAACTGCAGGAAGTTACGGAACTGGTCAAACACCGTGTCGGTATCGTCGAGCGTACGGATACGGTCGATGTACTCCACGCTCTGGTAGTCCATGCTCACGCTGAGGTTCTCAATGCCTTCGTAGGTGAAACCGAAGTTCTTGATGGTTGAGGTCTCTGGCGACAGGCCTGGGTTACCGGCTTGACAGGTAGAGGAACCAATCAGAGAAGCATTGAAGAACGGATCGTTACCGGAGAAGGCCTCACCGCAGAGCTCGTTCGGGATGAACGGACGGGCTTGTTCAGGCGTTGGTGCCAGGAAGCTCTCGCCCCATGATGCACGCAGTGCCAGACCATCCATTGCTTCCCAGCGCAGCGCGATCTTCGGCGTGGTGGATTCCATGCCGAAATCGGTGAACTGCTCGTGACGTACCGCACCCTGCGCGGTCAGAGATTCCAGAATCGGCACCTCCAACTCGACGAATGCTGCGCGCACGGCGCTGAAGTACTCGGAATCTTTACGCACTGGCGTGGTGATGTCGACGTTGTAGTTCATCTTGTTGGCAGACAGCGGGTTTGCAAAGTCCTGCACTACCGTGTCGCGCCACTGATAACCGGTCGCCATCTGCACGGTACCGGCTGGCAGATCGAACAACTCACCAGTAATGGTCACTTCGGCGATATCGAGGAAGTCACGGTCAGTGGTCATGTTGAACTGTTCCCACATCCAGTCCATGATTTCCTGGCTGTTGTCGGTCTTGCCCTGAACGTACAGGGGCGAACGAGGATCAGCAGAACCGAAGGGGTTGAAGTACAGGTTGCCATTCACACCGCCCTTGCCCATCAGCGCCTGTTGCAGCTTGATCAGGTTCAGGTTGCCACGGAAGTTGCGGGTCCAGGACTTGCGCTCCTGACGGGAGTAGTAGGCATAGCCTGACCAGGTCTCGGTCATATCGAAGCGCGCACCCAGTTTGATACGGTCGGAACTGGTGTCAGTACCGCCCTTGGTCTCACCGAACTCGCTGATCCACTGTGGAGACGTTCCCAGACCGGAGTACGGACGCCACAGGTAAGGCACTACGTCGAAGCCGTAGGTGTTGGCCGGATGGCTTGCAGGAATGTACAGCACGGTACGGTTGTTCGGGTTCAGTGCTGTGACCACGCCCTCGGTGCTCTTATCGAGGAGGTAGTTCCAGTTGCCAGTCGCTTCCAGTTGCAGCCAGTCGGTCGCTTCCCAGGTCACGTTCTGGTACAGGTTATACTCGTTCATGGCACGGGCATAGGGGTAAGTTTGCGTGTAGTTGTACCAGCAGGTGCGGTTGGCGCCAGTGCCGGTGATGATGCCGCTGGGGATGCTGCCACGCTGAGTGCGATCTTCCAGGCCCTGGTTGAACGTGCCGCAGCTTGGGTCTGGCAGGTTACCGCCAGTCAGACGGCCGCCGTGCTGTGCGCCAAGTACGGGTACTGCACCCGTGACGCGACGATAAGTACCGGGGTTGCCTGAACCGGATGAACCGTCAGCCATCTCCCACTCTCTTGGACGCTCGTACATACCCAGACGAGTACGCTTTCTGGCATCGAAGGCACCGACGTAGTTCACGCCGTTGTCGAAGCTCTTGCCCCACAATACGGAGATGTTGCCTTCTTCAAAGCCACCCTCTTCAGGAGTCTGGTAGTAGGCACGTACGCGAACACCATCGAATTCCTTGATCGGAACGATGTTGACCACACCGGCTACCGCGTCGGAGCCGTACAGTGCGGAACCGCCGTCAAGTACCACTTCCATACGCGCTACTGCGATATCCGGCAGCATGGCGGTGATGGAGGTATCGATACTGCGCACACCGTCCATCAGGGACAGCGTACTGTTCTCACCCAGGCCGCGCAGGTTGAACGTGGTGCCCACGCCGCTCTGGGAGCCGGCAGAGTCAGACAGCACGTTCTGAACGGTGTTGGTGTTTTGTGTGAAACTCAGGTCACGGATGTAGTTCGCCATACTCGGCGCACCGGACTGATAGAGATCTTCCTGGGTTACTGTAGCAACCGGGGAGTTCTGGGCAAAGGCACTGTTACGGATATAAGAACCCGTGACAACGACTTCCTCGACTTCGTCATCCGCCGGAGCGGGAGTCTGCGCCATCAGGGCGGCCGGGGTGCACAGCGAGAGTGCGAGACCAACCCTAATCATATTGCGCAGATAATTTTTACGATGGACCGTTTGTGGGTTAAGCATTTTGTTCCTCCGATGACACTCTTACTTTTTTGTAATTTTTTGAATCATGTAGAACTACAACAAGTGGATACTGATGAATCTGTCCCTTTGTATCCGGTACTGCGGGTGAGTCCTTTCGGAAAACACGAACCAGCGACTGAAATTCCCTGGCACTCCACGGTGGGGGAGGAGGTGCCTGTGAGAACGCTGTGTATATGCAGGGAAGTTGCAGACTGCCAGGCAATTTCCCAAGAACTATCTTGACGGGCGCTACAGGGTAGCTAGCTCCCGAAAATCCTGGGCAATTCGAGCAATCGAGACTGAAATTTGAGGGAGATGCGATTTGTTACAATCTGTGACATGCGGCAATCCTTCTACTTCTTATTTATGGACTTTGCCCAATTCTGCCCAACATAGCCTCCATGGTCAACTCAAAAGGTGTCTTTTCTCACACAATTAAAAAGAAAGTGACCCGCCCTTATTGAGAGAAGGAATCGGAATATTGACCAGTCACTGTCGACGCAGATCCTGCAGCCTTTCGATGAGTTCCGGCGTGTCAATCTCGTGTTCCCGGCTGAGCGTATCCACGTAGACGATCTCGCTGGTGTTGGGCCCGCAGGCGTGCCAGCGGCGGATGAAACGGGCATTGTCAGTGCCCGCAAACACGGTGAATGTGCGTACACCCAGCGCCGCACCTATGTGCTGGCAGGCGGAGTCGTAGCCAATGAATTCGTCGCTGCAGGCAATCAGGGCCGCGATCTGCCCAACATCGCAGTGAATTCCGAACAAGCGTTCGAACGAAAAACCTTCAGCAGTGCCAGGTGCCCGCTTTTGATCAAGTAGATTCAGATCAGTAAACGCCAAAGTGTGCGTCGCGACGCCTGCAGCACTGGCGGCTGACAGAATCGCTTGGCTGCGCCCCAGCTCTTCGTCACCAAAGCCCATGTCCAGCAACACCACGGTATCAGGCTCCTGCAAAAGACTCAGAACCAGCTGCTCTTCAAAATCCCCAGGCACGCGCTTGCGCATGTTGCCACCGACGCCAAGATTGAGTGTGATAACTCGACGCGGGCCTGCCGCACACAGCTGCTCGCGCAGGCGCTGCGCGGCAGTCATCTCGTCCGTGGCCAGCCATACCTGTGGATAACTGAAATCGCCATGCCCCAGCACATTGTCCAGCCAGATGTTGGCGAGCTCGGAGATGGAGCCCTTCACTGGGTAACCCTGCTTGCCGCGACTGTTGAAGAAGCGATAATTGCGGTCCGGTACCAGCGGCAACACCCCCAGCTGGGTGAGGCGCGAATCGGGGTCGAGTACCAGATACTCATTCGCCTCCAGCCCGGCCAACTCATCCTGCACGTCCGCCACCAGATCCAGCCAGGTGTTGAAGCGCTCGATGAGCCCGCCGTGCCGCGCATAATTGAGCTCGCGAACGCGGACGCCTCCACCTGCGGCGGTGGTTGCCAGCTCTGGGGCCATGATCTGCCTCAGCTTGCCACTTCCCAGTACCACCACTTCCGCAGCGGGAAACTGCTGCAGTACACGCTGGCAGATCACGCTGCTGACCGCCACATCGGCACCGATAGTCACTCGCGAGAGCACCAGCACCTTGCGCGGCCGCAGGTCGACTGGCAACGGTTGATCGGGGCTCAGGCGAATGGATTCGATGCGCCGGTAGAGCTGCTCATCGGAATGCAGGTGAAACGCGTTGAGCTGCTCGTGCAACGCCTTGCCGCCTGGCAGGGCACGCAGATAGCCCGTCACCTGACAGATCAGGCGATTGTAGGTCTCCGTCTGCAATTCCTCGAAGTCGTCACACAGCCTCTCCACCACCACGCCAAACAAGGTCTTCGCCGCAATCTGATTCAGCGCTGGATCGGCAAAGGCCGTCGCCATCTCGCACAACAGTTCGATGTAATCCTCGTTGTATTCGTCGCTGTAGAAATAGCGATCGACGAAGGTGGCGGCCACTCGATGAGACAGGGACTTGAGCGCGTCGGCATTCGGGCTGAACTTGAGCGCCTCCCACAGATCACGATAAAAAGCAGGCCTCATGCTGAATTCCTCAATGATGCCCTGGCAAGAACACCCCGAGGCAGCGCCAGCACTTCCTGCATGACGGCCTCCGGCGTGATCTCGCGCATGCAGGCGTGATGCCCGAGCGGACAGACTTTTTTGTGGCAGGGAACGCAGGGCAGATCGCGCTGCATCACCTTGGTATGTTCGAGATTGGCGGCCGTATAGATCGCATTGGTCGGCCCCATCAGGACGATGTGTGGCACATCGAAAGCCACGGCATAGTGACGTGGCCCGGTGTCATTGGTGATCAGCAGATTGCAGCGCTTGATCAGCGGCTTGAGCTCGGCGAGGTCAACGCGCACTCCGCCGGTGTTAATGATGGTGGCACGGCTGGCGTCGACAATCCTCTGCGCGATGGCCTCCTCGCCTGGACCGACCAGCAGCAGAATCTTGCAGCCCAGCGTCTCCTGCAACAGCTCCGCGAGCCGCGCAAAATACTCCGCCGGCCAACACTTGGAGGACCCGAAACTGGCGCCGGGATTCAGACCAATCACCATATCGTCGGCACCGATTCCCCAGGCACGCAGTCGTGCGAGCCCCTGCTCCTCGTGCTCGGCCGATAGATACAAGCGACTGCGCGGCGCCGCTGGCAGCGTCAGCCCCATGCTTCGGCACAGCTCCAGATAATAATTCTGCATCGGCAGCGGTTTGATCTTGCCGCCTTCATGCTGTGGCGACGGCCCACCGGTCAGGAAAAAGCGGCGCAGATTGCGGCGATAGCCGTAGATGTGTGGCACACCGGCAAACTTGAAGCTGAGAAATGAGTGGGTGGTGTTGGTCAGCAGTAGCCCGACTTCAGGGCGCAGCGGGTGCAGATCGGCGCGCAACTGGCGCAAGCCCTTGAGGGTCTTGTCCTGACAGGGAACAATGTGGTCGAACCAGGGCGCATCCTGCAGAATGCCGCGCGCATAAGGCCGCACGCAGGCGGTGATGGTGGCCTCAGGGAAATTGGCGCGCAGACACTCGAATACGGGCGTGGCCATGACGATGTCGCCGACCCAATTGGGACAGCGCACCACCAGACTCTTCACCGACTGCAGGGCTGAAAGCATGTTATGACGGCGACCTTTCGCTTCTCAGCTCTGATCCAGAGTGTAGGCCACGGCCTCTTTCTTCGTCCCAGCCGCCATCTGCTCACGTTCCTGCTTGATGTAGTCGGAGCGCACCCCCATGACATTGGAGTAACGGATCGTGTAGTGAATCAGATCCCGGGCCATCAGCTCCTCGGAGAGGTCGCGGTCATAAGCCACCAGATCATCGCGCTCGCGCATCCAGGTCTCCTTGTCCATCGCTTCTACTTTCTCTACCAGGTTGCGGTAGATCGGCGCGCACTCCCAGTCGGTCTCGGCATTGACATACCAGTTGCAGAGCTTGGCGAGCTTGTCGAGATAGAGATCATGCTCCTCGCCAAAATTCAGACAGGATCCATCGAAGTAATTGCCCTGCCCGGCCAGCTTGCTCTCGTCGATCAGAGGCTTGGCAATCTCGTAACCGGCCGTACCCTTGAAGGGGAAGAACAGCGCCCAGCGGAAGCGCCCCATCTTCACCTTGGCGCACAGGCGAATGGTTTCCATTATTTCCTCACGTCCTTCGTATGGCAGGCCCATCATGATGAACGCAGAACTGTGCAGATCGTAGGTATGAGCGGCGGCGAAGGAACGTTCAATCTGTTCGTTCTTCATGTAGCGCTTGAGCACGTCGCGTCGCACACGCGGTGAGCCGCTTTCCAATCCGAATTTGACGATGATGCAGCCCGCATCCTTGAGCGCCTTGGCCGCCACTTCCTCGAAACAATTCACATGGCCGTTGACCACGAAGGGAATGCCAACCTTGTGTTTCTTGTAGGCCTCGCAGAATTCAATGACGTACTGGGTGTTCAGCGTGAAGAGATCGTCGTCGAAGATGAAGGTGTTGATCTCGGGGTTTTCGCGCACCAGTTTCTGGAGATCTTCCATCATCACGTCGATGGGGAAATGGCGCAGGAAATCTTTCACGTTCTTCGCGGCACCGTCTTCCACGTACTGATCGACAATCTCGATGTTGAAGCAGTAGGTACATTTGTAGGGACAGCCGCGCGAGGTGAGGATACCCATCCAGCCCCGTGTCTCCTTCATCACCGCCTTCATGTCGAAGACGTTGTAATCCAGCGGCGGCAGTTTGGCCAGATCGGGGAACGGCGCCACCTTGTTGATCACCGGCACGTCGCCCATCCAGGAACGGAAATTGGCCAGATGATGCGGGCGGTCGCCCTTCTCCAGCGCATCCATAAGCTCCTTCAGCGCCCAGTCCGCTTCCCCCACGCAGGTGTAATCGAACAGGCGGGACTTGTGCACTTCCTCTGGCACCATGGTGACATGCACGCCGCCAATCACCTGCACCAGCTCCGGCATCGCTGCACGAATCGCCTTGCTCTTCTCCATCACCCAGTCGTACTGCTGCGACATCACGGAGAAGCCCACCAGACCCGGCTTGGTCTCTCGAATATAAGCGATGATCTCCTCACTGCTGGGCACGGGTTTGTACTTCTCAGAGACGTGCATCAGATCCATGACATGACCGTTGGCATGCAACACACCTGCCAGAGAGGCGATGCCGTGGTTGGTGCCGAGGGGAGCGTCGAGCTGCGGATAAATCATCAGTATTTTCATTTTTTTCTGATCGTCCGAATGTCGTGAGTGGCAATGGTACTGACGGAAAGAAGAGTCTCGCGAAGCATAGATTCTCGGGCTGCGGTTGTCTACGCTCGCGGCCGAGCCACAGACAAGGTGAGGCTCTCACAAAAGCATCGTGCACAATTCTCAGTTGTAGACCACGTCACGAACGATGGCGCGCATGTCGCTGATCCCGCGACGGAAGGCCTCGACATTGATGCGTTCGTCATTGCCGTGCACACCGGTCGCTTCGCCAACGGGCGTGATGATCGGATCGAAACCGTAGCTCACGATGCCCTTGTCGCGGGTGAAGTGGCTGTCGGTGAAGCCAGTGCTCACGGACGGCAGCACTCGCGACCCCGGATGCAATTCCCGCGTCACGCGCTCGATGGCGGAGAACAGACGTGAGGTGGTGTCGGAGATCGCTGGTGTGAAGGCCATGAGCACCTCCACCTCGACTCCAGTGTCGGCGAGCAACGCTTCCACCCCGGCCACGAACTCCTCAAAGGGACGATCCGGCAGGATGCGGCAGTCCAGCTCGGCCCACGCCTCTGGAGGCACCACATTGATCTTGCTCGAACCCGACATGCGCGTCATGGAACACGTGTCCCGCGTCAAGCCGTGACGCCCGGCGTTGTCGTCCTGCAGACGCGCCAGGAATTCCGGGTCCTGCACCGCCAGCGTCATGTTGCTGAAGGCGGCGCCCCAGTCATCGTCGCGGCCCACGGCCAGCCCTTTGAAGTAGGCATCCACGGGGGCAATGATGCGCGGGGGAAACGGATTCTTGCGCAGGATACTCAGTGCGTCGACAATACGGGTGACCGAACTGGTGGTGCGCGGCGCCGAGCCATGCCCGGGCACATCTACGGCCGTCAGGCGCAGCCATACCGGCACCTTCTGCGTCACCTCGACACCGAACACCACGTCTTCCGCTGCACCATTGAGCGTTCGACTACCGCTGCCACCTTCATTGAGAAGCAACCCTGCGCCCTCGAAGATCTGCGGGCGGTTCTCGATCAACCAGCCCACGCCAAAATCACCACCGGCTTCCTCATCGGCACTGGCCACGAAGACGACATCGCGATTCAGCGGCAACCCGGCACGGTGCAGACTGAGGAAGGCGGCCAGATGGGAGATCCCTGTGCCTTTCATGTCGCGGGCACCTCGCCCCAGGATGTAGCCATCGCGCAGCTCGCCGGAGAGCGGCTCGGTCGTCCAGTAGGCCATATCCGCCGGTACCACATCGGTGTGCTGCAGCAGGATCAGCGCGGGCTCGTCGCCGCCTTCCAGACGCGCCCAGATGTTGCCTCGCCCCGGCGCGCTCTCGGCGGTCTCGAAGGCAATGCCTTCGGCTTCGAAGATGCGCGAGTAGAATTCCACGGCCCGATATTCGTTGCCCGGTGGATTGACCGTATCGATGCGGACGAGCTCCTGCAGCCAGACGACAGCCTCGTCCTCAATGGACGGTGAAGACCTGTTCTGTGAGACATTGGTCTGAGCAGCCGCATTCATGCTGGCGAGGGCGAGGCAGAGCAGTACGAACAGACCTGAGAATTTCATGAGCCGAATAACTCCTGTGGAAGCAACGATGTAAATATCTGTTGGGAATACGTTGGGTATCTGTTGCTAAGAGGCTACTCAGAATAGCCTTTGCGCACAATACCATTGCTCTGTCCATCCACCGTGCCATCGCGCAACCATTGCAGCGAGGCCTCGAAGAGCAGCGGCGCATTGATCTCCCACATGGCGTTATGGGAGGAGCACCCCAGATCGAGAAGCACCTTGTCGCTGGCACCGAGA
Organism: Gammaproteobacteria bacterium; assembly: GCA_030645995.1. Classification (GTDB taxonomy): domain Bacteria; phylum Pseudomonadota; class Gammaproteobacteria; order Pseudomonadales; family Pseudohongiellaceae; genus UBA5078. The sequence goes on from JAUSMU010000098.1 coordinate 14,263, forward strand.
TCCTCGTACATTTCGTTCACACGCGCGGGCGGTACCTGCACGTCGTGAATGCCCGCCACCAGCAGCATCGGTGCATTAGTGGCCGCAACGACTTCGCGAGTCCAGCCCCACACCGGCGTGTTCGGCGCGCGCCGCACGCCGGTACCCCAGGTGGCGCCGACTGGATCGGAGGCGAGCATGTCCTGCCACACAGCAGCCCTGACATGGGATTCGACCTGATTGGCGCAAGCGATCTGACGATTCCAGCCGTTATCGAAGTCGAGCTGCGATTGCTTGGTGAATGCGGCACCTGGCACGGGCACGGCCTCGGGCGGAGTGGCAGAGCGGTTGCGGTTGTAGGCAGGAGCCAGCAGCACCAGACGCTCGACTTTGTCGGGATACAGCGCCGCATAACCGGCAGCACGCGGCCCACCTAACGACCAGGCCACCAGATGCACCGCGTCGACGCCGCGCAGTTCCCGCAGGTAATCGACTACGGCGTCGATGTCGTGCCAGTCCGATTCAATCGTCGTGGCAGTGAATGGGTAAGTCGGCGCACAGGGAGCTGACAGCATGCCGGGAATGAAATCCTGCTGCGCCGTTTCGGAGAGATTGCACAGATCATTCATCACATGGGGCCGGGTCGAGCGACCATAGCCAGTCGTGTCCATGGCGAAGGTGTCGTAACCCGCCTCGGCCAGATAGGCCATCCAGCTGTAACCCTCGACCGGCACATCGAAGGCTACCTCGGCCGGGGTGCCCGCACCGTGGATGAACAGCACGACCTTGCCCGCGATATCGGCACTGCGCAGCGGCGTGCCCGGCAGAGTGCGCTCCCGCACGTAGATGCGGGCCATCTCACCCTCCATTGACGGCGCCGTGGAGACGACCTGCACATAGTGGTCGAGGCGTAATACCTCGTCCTGCTGCGAAGACTGAGCGAACAGCGGTGGCGAGAGGGCCAACAACAGGGCAGCTGATGCAGAGGCCACGTGAAAATCGGAAAATTTAAAGCGGGGCAAGCGGAGACGTATTGTCATTTTATTACTCCGGCAATGGTGGTTTTTCTGGAACGGTTTCTCTGCAAATTATTAGCACCGAACGCCGTGCACCAGGCGCGCGATCTGCTCTGCAGTTCTGGCAATGTGCTGCGCCGCATTCGCCAGCGCGTCAGCGCGCGTCAGTGGCCCCGGAGCGATGCTGAACGCCGCCATGAGCCCGTGCTCGTGCAATGCCTGCAACGACGCACCGACCACCCCCGCCAGCGCAACCACCGGCACGCCATGCTGCTGCGCCAGTCGACAGACACCGGCGGGTACCTTGCCCGCTGCACTCTGAGCGTCGAGGCTGCCCTCGCCCGTGATGACGATGTCGGCCTCACGCAGCTGCTGCTCTAGCCCCACTGTACGCATCACCATCTCCACGCCGGAGACGATCTGCGCTCTGAGCAAGCCGACAAGCGATCCGCCAACGCCACCGGCCGCGCCACTGCCGGCAAACCCGTCCACAACAAGCCCGTGCGCACGGGCACACGCGGCGTAGTGCTGCAGTCCACGCTCCAGCGCCGCAACCTGTTCGGCCGAGGCGCCCTTCTGCGGAGAGTACACCGCCGCCGCGCCGCGCGGACCGAGCAGATCGTTGGTTACGTCGGTCGCCAAGATAATTTCGATGCCGGACAAGCGTTCCAGTACTGGCGCAATGTCGATATGGGCGAGATTGATCAGTGCTCCGCCACCGGGCTCCAGAGGCTGACGCTGTGCGTCTACGAAGCGGGCGCCCAAGGCCTGCAGCAGGCCGACGCCAGCATCCGTGGTCGCGCTGCCACCCAGCCCGATGATCAGGCGCCGGGGGCGAGTCTGCAGCGCCGCGAGAATCAATTCTCCAGTACCGATGCTGGAGGCGCGCACCGCATCGCGCTGCTCCGGCGCCACGAGGTGCAGACCACTGCCCTCGGCCACTTCCACGATGGCGGTGTTGCCAGCGTCGATCAGCCCATAGTGGGCAGTGACCGGAGTGCCCAGCGGGCCACTGACCATGCAGGCGTGCAGTATGCCTCCAGTGGCATTGACCAGCGCCACCGTGGTGCCCTCACCGCCATCGGCCATAGGCATCTCCACCAGCACATCCTGCGGTGCTGCACGGCGCCAGCCCTCGGCGATGGCACCCGCCACGGCCTGCGCTGTCAGGCATTCCTTGAAAGAATCCGGCGCAATGAGCACTCTCACAGCCCTGACCTCACAGCGGCACCCTCATAGAACCACCAGCGCGACCAGCTGCACCGAGATGATCGTCACAATACCCATAGCCAGCGTAGCGGCGGTGTGTGCGCGATACGCGGTGGCGACATCCATCCGGCTGAACTGCGCCACGACCCAGAAATAACTGTCATTGGCATGGGAGACCGTCATTGCCCCCGCCGCAATCGCCATCACCGTGAGCACCCGCCCCATGTCGCTGTCGAGCCCCATTTGCGGGAGCAGTGGCGCCACCAGCGCCGAGCCCGTCACCATCGCGACCGTCGAAGAACCCTGCGCGGTCTTCAGCGCAGCGGCCACCAGAAAGGGCATCAATACTCCAATGCCGAGGGCGGAGAGACTGCTGCCCAGAAAGTCCCCCAGTGGTGTGGCGGCGAGCACTGCTCCAAAAGCCCCGCCTGCGCCCGTCACCAGCAGAATCGGCGCGGCAATCACCAGCCCTTTGCCGACGTAATCGCTGAACCGCGCCACTTGATCCGCACCACGAAACAGCAGCACCGCGCAGCCCAGCCCCACCATCAACGCATTCACCGGTTTGCCCAGAAAATTCAGTGCCTCAAAGAGCGCGCCTTCCCCCAGGGGAGCACCTGGATAGTTCACCACCGACCCCAGACAGATCAGCAGAATCGGCACAAAGATGGGAGCGAAGGCCCGCCAGGGTCCGGGCAGGTCGAGCAGTTGTACAACCGTCTCGTCACGCTGATCCGCACCGTCGACCGCCTCCACGTCGTCCAGCTCCGCGCTCGGCAGATGCCGGCTGAAGCGTGCCCAGGCCAGACCGGTCAGCGCAGCGATCACGGCAAACCCCAGCCCCACGAGAATCACCAGCCCCAGGTTGTCGCCCAACCCGAGGTTACCTGCAGCGGCAATCGGCCCTGGTGTAGGCGGCACGAGCGTGTGGGTGGCAAACAGTCCCGTCGAAAGCGCCACGGTCATGGCCACGGGAGACGCCTTGAGCGTGCGGGCAACAGAGCGCTTGAGGCTATTGAGAATGACAAATCCAGAATCGCAGAACACGGGGATCGACACCAGAAACCCGACGCTCGACATCGTCAGCGTCGGGAAACGCTGCCCGAACACCTTGATGATGGTCTGCGCCATGGTGATCGCGGCACCGCTGCGCTCCAGAATCACCCCGATCACCGTGCCCAGCACGATCACCAGGCCGATGTTGCCCATGATATTGCCGAAGCCGCCACGAATGGTGGTCTCGATGTCACGCAGGGGCAAGCCATAGGCAAAGGCCGCGATGAAGGCTGCCAGCAGCAGCGTGATGAAGGGATTGAGTTTGAGTCTGGCTGTCGCGAACACGATCAGCGCTATCAGAACGAACAGCACAAACACCAGATACATGGCGGCTTCCCGGGCGTGACGTCGGCAGCGTCATCGGCAGCCAGCAATGTCAGCGTTGATTGTTGTTATACGATGGGCGGACGCCGGGAGTATAAGCGCGGGGCTCGGGGGAAAGCCACTGCGCGGTGGGCAGGTTTTTTCGGCACTCTCTCTGGACACTTGAACTCGGCGAGTTCGCCGCACTGTTCTGCATTGTGACCATGATTGTAGTAAAAAAAATGCCCGCATCTCGCGATACGGGCATTGCTGTTGCTGCGGAAGAAGCGAAGGGGCTTCGTGCCGACTTAGTTGTGAGAAGCCGATTCGCCGTGTTCGGACAGGTCGAGACCTGTGGACTCGACTTCAGGCGATACACGCAGGCCGATCGTGTACTTGAGCGCTGCAAGGATGACAGAAGTCACTACTGCGCTCCAGACCACGGCAACCAGTACTGCTTTCACCTGGATCAGAATTTGACCAGAGTCGTAGCCGAACGTCGGACCGACCCAGCCGTCGACCACATATCCTGCGCCACCCAGAGCCGGGTTGACGAACACACCGGTGAGGATTGCACCAACGATGCCGCCGACTGCGTGGATGCCGAATGCGTCCAGCGCATCGTCATAGCCCAGCATGTTCTTGACGTAAGCCACTGCGAAGAAGCACACGATGCTCGCGACCACACCGATCACCAGAGCGCCCCCAATGCCCACAAAGCCGCAGGCCGGGGTAATTGCCACGAGGCCTGCAACGGCACCGGACAGGATGCCCAGCAGGCTGGGACGGCCTCTCAGAATCCACTCAGCGGCCATCCAGGTGATGGCTGCTACTGCCGTTGCTATCAGCGTGTTGCCGAATGCCAGCACTGCATAACCGTTGGCTTCGAGGTTGGAGCCGGCGTTGAAGCCGAACCAGCCAAACCACAGCAGGGAAGCGCCAAGCATGGTCATTGTCAGGTTGTGCGGTGCCATTGGGACTTTGCCGTAGCCAGTACGTTTGCCCAGGAACAAGGCAGCGACCAGGCCTGCGATACCAGCGTTGATGTGCACCACGGTGCCGCCTGCGAAGTCCAGTGCGCCCATCTGCCACAGATAGCCTGCGGTGGCGTTAAGATCTGCTACTACTTCCGGGCTCGTGTAGGCATCAGGACCTGGCCACCACCAGACCATGTGCGCCAAGGGGATGTAGGAGAACGTGAACCACAGTACAGAGAAGATCAGGACGGCGGAGAACTTCATGCGCTCAGCGTAGCCACCGGCAATCAAAGCCACTGTGATTGCAGCGAACGTGAGCTGGAAGAAGGCAAACAGCATCTCGGGAATGAGAACGCCTTTGCTGAACGTTGCGGTAGCAACGAAAAAGCCGTTGGCGTCGTAAACAACACCGCTTAGCAACGTCTTGCTCAGGCCGCCAAAGAAGGCGCCACCGTTACTGAAGGCCATACTGTAGCCGTAAACCACCCACAGCACCGAAATGAGGCAGAAAATGGAGAATATCTGCATCATCGTAGAGAGCACGTTCTTGGCCCGCGCCATGCCACCGTAAAAGAGGGCAAGACCAGGAATGGACATCAACAGAACGAATGCAGTCGACACAAGCATCCAGGCGATATCGCCATTGTTGTATACCGGAGCGTCCTGCGCCATTGCGAACTGCGGGAGAGCCGTGGCTGCTGCAGCCACTCCCCACCAGGCAGTGCGTTTTACTTTGCCTGCCAGAGTGGCTGGAATTCTAGAATCTTTAGTCATTGGAAATCTCCTGAACCTGAAAGTTTAGATGGCATCGTCGTCGGTCTCACCCGTACGGATACGGATAACCTGTTCAATGTTGTAAACAAAAATTTTGCCATCGCCGATCTTGCCGGTGTTGGCCGCCTTGATGATGGTTTCGATAGTCTGTTCCAGTGCGCTGTCCTTCACGACCACTTCCACTTTCACTTTGGGCAGAAAGTCGACGACATATTCGGCGCCGCGGTACAGCTCGGTATGTCCCTTCTGACGGCCGAAACCTTTGACTTCCGTGACCGTAATCCCCTGAACTCCAATTTCCGAGAGGGCCTCTCTAACGTCATCAAGCTTGAAGGGCTTGATAATCGCGTTGATCATATTCATTGGTTGTGTCTCCTGATACGTCGTTGCGTAAGTGGGGCGGTGTGGCACTACACACGAGGTAGTCAAAGCAAGGCCCATGCCAACCGAAAAATGGCGGTACTAAGGCTTTTGGTCGGCACTCACTGCACCAAATAGGGCATATCGGGGCGAGAGCGCCCATTATTGGTGCAATTTTTATTCTGCCTATAAATGACAACGGAGTGAATTGGCTGACAGGCAGCTCAAATACTCCGGACGTTAGGCGTGTTCGCGCCTTTTGGCCGCCCCATAGCGGCTTCGACCTGATTGGCGCAGGCGATCTGACGGTTCCAGCCGTTGTCGAAGTCGAGCTGCGATTACTTGGTGAATGCGGCACCTGGCACCGGCGCTGACTCGGGCGGCGTGGCAGAGCGATTGCGATTGTCGTGGCAGTGAACGGGTAACTCGGTGCGCGGGGGCGCTGACAGCATGCCGGGAATGAAATCCTGCTGCGCCGTTTCGGAGAGATTGCACAGATCATTCATCACATGGGGCCGGGTCGAGCGACCATAGCCAGTCGTGTCCATGGCGAAGGTGTCGTAACCCGCCTCGGCCAGATACGCCATCCAGCTGTAACCCTCGACTGGCACATCGAAAGCCACCTCGGCCGGGGAGCCCGCGCCGTGGATGAACAGGACCACCTTGCCAGCGAGATCCGCACTGCGCAGCGGCGTTCCCGGCAGAGTGCGCTCACGCACCTAGATGCGCGCCATCTGGCCCTCCATCGAGGGCGCCGTGGAGACGACCTGCACATAGTGGTCGAGGCGCAGCAATCAGCGCAAAGCCGAGCCCCATCAGAATCACCAGCCCGAGGTTGTCGCTTAGGCCGAGATTGCCAGCCGCCGCAATTGGCCCCGGCGTCGGTGGCACGAGCGTGTGCGTGGCGAACAAACCGGTCGAGAGGGCAACGGTCATGGCCACCGGAGACGCCTTGAGCGTGCGGGCAACGGAGCGCTGAATGGTCGCCTCGATGTCGCGCAGCGGCAAGCCATAGGCAAAGGCTGCGACAAAAGCAGCCAGCAGCAGGGTGATGAAGGGGTTGAGTTTGAGTTTCGCCGTCGCCAACACGATCAGCGCTATCAGAACGAACAGCACAAACACCAGATACATGGCAGTTTCCCTGCGATGACGTCGGTAGCATCAGCGGCAGCCGGAAATGTCAGCATTGCTTGTTGTTCGTACTACCACAGGGATTCCCCGCATTCCGGGCAAGCGAAATGCGGGGAAGCCGATCAGCAGATTAAAGCAGCTTCTTTGTCCAGATTCCTGCAAAGGTTTACAGGAATCTGTAGTTCACTCTCGCGTAGACAACCCGGCCGAGTACGTCCTGGCTTTCTGCTGCGACACCGGCAATCATGCCTGTCTTCTGTGGCATCCTGTCGAACAGATTGCGTGCCCCGACTGAGAAGCTGAACTCACCACCGACTGCCTCATATCCTCGGTACGAATAGAACATATCCAGTTGAGTCCAGGTACGCAACTTGTCAGTTGGCCCACCCCATTTAGCGCCAGGGAAGCCCGCCTGGAAGCTGAATTCGTTAGCATCGAAATCCACTTCATCAATGTAACGCGTGGTAGCACTCACTGTGTGATTGCCAAGCGCCCAGTTTATGCGCATGTTCGCGCGAACCTGGGGAGTGGTTGGTACAGCACCATAATTGCTGTTCTGATTGCCAACTGCTTCCCGTACCACACCACCTTTCTCCAGCTGGAACTGATAGGTATCCATGTAGGTCGCCTGCAACTGCACATTGATATCGCCCCAGCCGTTCAAGCCTACGTCATCCATTGAGAACCCGTAGTCAACTTGTGTATCCCAT
>JAUSMU010000113.1 GCA_030645995.1 Gammaproteobacteria bacterium
CGGGTCTGATGCTGATGCTGCAGCCGATCAGCATGGCCGTCCTCTCCCCGCTCGCCGGACGCTTGTCGGAGCGCGTGGAACCGCGCATTCTCGCCACAGCGGGGATGTCACTCACGGCTGTCGGCCTGGCCGTGCTGGCGACGCTGAACAGCGACAGCAGCCTCACTAGTCTGGCCGCAGCCCTGTTAGTCACGGGCACCGGTTTCGCCCTGTTCTCGTCGCCCAACGTCAACGCCATCATGGGCTCGGTGGCACCGCGCCATCTCGGCAGCGCGTCCGGGGCTGTGGCCACCACGCGGTTGCTCGGGCAGCTCGCCAGCATGATGCTGGTCTCCCTGATGCTGGCGCTACTGATGGGCAACGCACCGCTCACGGTCGCAAACTACCCGCAGCTGGAACACGCCATCCGTCTCAGCTTCGCCTTGGCTGCGGCGCTGTGCGTTCCCGGCATATTGCTGTCCATGGCGCGCGGGCAACTGCACACACGCACTTCGGAGAAATCGTGACCTCGACATCCCCACTGCCTCGCCCGCAAGAACACCCCTATGGACGCTGGCCCTCGTCCCTGGCAATAGAGAGTCTCTTTGTCGGCACCGAGACCATCAGCTGGCTGCGTTCCTCGGCACATGGCGTTTTCTTCCTCCTCAGCCTCCCCGAGGAGGGCAACGCACAGGTGCTGATGTTTCTGGCCGGGCGCCAATCCGGACAAGGGGTCGGTCAGCAGAACAGCGCCGCGCTGCGCGTCTCGCCGCCCGGCTTCAACCTGCGCTCACAGGTCCACGAGTACGGAGGCATCTCTTATGCGTTCTCCACAGACGCGGTCTTCTTCTGCAACTTCAGCGATCAACGCCTCTACCGCATGGCCTTCGATCAGCAGAGCATGGCCTGCGGCACGCCCGAGGCAATGACGCCCGCTACCCCCGAAACGCCGCGCGCGTTGCGTTATGCCGATCTGCTGGTTGACTCCTCGCGCAGCCGGATCGTGTGCGTGCGAGAGGATAATCGCGATCCCGCTGCGGAACCAAGCAACACGCTCGTCGCCATTCCCTTTCACGAGTCAGGCGAACATCAACGCGAAAACGAGGGCGATATCCTGTTTGCCGACAGCGATTTTGTTGCCTCCCCCTGCCTGTCTCCTGATGGCAGCCTGCTGGCGTTCCAGACCTGGTCGCACCCTTACATGCCCTGGGATATCACGCAGATACGCGTCGGCGAACTGGATGAACATGGACGGCTCAAGGCGTTGAGGCAGGTCTGCCCGGATCGTCCCGGCGCCTTGGTGCAGCCCTCCTTCGGTCCAGGAGGCGAGTTGTACTTCATTGCCGACTGGAGTGACTGGTGGAATCTCTATCGGGTGTCGGCAGACGTGCAAGGGACGCTGGGCGCAGCCACTGCTGTGCTGCCAGTCGCTGCCGAAATGTGTGCCCCGCAGTGGCAACTCGGCCAGCACAGTTACGACTTCGACGGCCAAGACTGCATTCTTCTGGCCCTGAACCGCGACTGCCAATGGGAACTCGCGCGGCTGGATATGCACACACAACACCTGAGCATCTTGCAGAGCGGGCTTGGACTGCTGGAAAATGTCTTCTGCCAGGATGGCAAAGCGCTGTTCTACGCGGCATCCGCGCTGCAGACGGGGGCAATTCGCGTCATTGATCTGCGGGCTGCCAAGCCGGAGGCGCAGACCCTGTTCACCGGCCGCGCTGGCGCGGAGCTCAGCACCTCGGAAATTGCGCTGGCACAGCATTTTCGTTACAGCGCACGGCAAGGCACAGCGGCCTATGGCCTCTACTACCCGCCTCTCAATCCCTCCTGCCGTGGTCCGGAGGGCAGCCTGCCGCCGTTGCTGGTCAGTGTCCATGGTGGCCCGACAGGAAGTGCGAAAACCGCCTTTAATCCAGCCATCCAATTCTGGACGTCGAGAGGCTTTGCCTGGCTCGATGTGAATCATCGCGGCAGCGCAGGCTATGGCCGTCGCTTCCGGCAGAGCCTCTATGGCGAATGGGGCGTGGCGGACATAGAAGATGTACTGGGAGCCGTGCAACATCTGGTGGCAAATGGTCTGGCCGATCCCTGTCGTGTCGCCATTCGCGGCGGCAGTGCCGGCGGATATGTGGTGATGGCGGCGCTTGCCAGCAGTGACCTGTTCTGCGCCGGGGTCAGCTACTACGGAATCTGTGACCTCGAGCGCCTTGCACGGGAAACCCACAAGTTCGAGTCACGCTATCTCGACCAACTGATTGGCCCCTATCCTGCGATGGCCGCAACGTACCGCGAGCGCTCGCCCATCCACAAGATCGACAACATTCATGCGCCGATTCTGTTGCTGCAGGGACAGTTGGACAAAATAGTGCCCCCCAATCAGGCAGAGGAAATCTATCAGGAGATCAGTAAAAGAAACCCACAGTCGCGCTACGTCTGCTTTGCCGACGAGGGGCATGGCTTCCGACGGCCAGAAAATCAAATGGCGGCATTGCGGGCAGAATTGGCGTTCTACGAGGACTGCCTGCTGTCAGCGACAATTTGTCGCACTTTTCCACCATGAAGCACTGTAGCAAATCCAAAAAACTGTGATATAAACGCTACAACTGCACAAAACACATGCAGTCGATTGGAGAGAATCACACTCATTACTTAAACAACGATTGGAGGTTGATGTTATGTGGACTAAACCCGCTTATGAAGATGTACGTCTGGGCTTCGAAATCACTATGTACTTCAAGACCCGTTAAGGACGTCTGAAACATTGTTGATCCAGTGGAAAAACGCCAGCCACAATCTGGCGTTTTTCTTTTCAGAGCACTTACAATTCTGAGAGTTCCATATGTTCGTACACGTTCTGGGTGCATCGGCCGGCGGCGGATTTCCACAATGGAACTGCAACTGCCGCATGTGCAGCGGTGTGCGCAATAAGACGATCAAGGCCACGCCTCGTACCCAATCCTCGATAGCCATCAGCAGCGACAGACTCAACTGGGTTCTCTTCAACGCTTCGCCCGATATTCTGAGCCAGCTCGCCGCATTTCCCGAATTGCAACCAGCCAGAGCCCTGCGCGACACCGCGATTCGCGCCATCGTGTTCATGGATTCGCAGATCGACCACACCACGGGGTTGCTGATGCTGCGTGAAGGCTGTCCGCACGACGTCTACTGCACGGACATGGTCAATGAAGATCTGCGCACAGGCTTCCCGCTCTTCAACATGCTGGAGCACTGGAACGGTGGCGTGCGCCGTCACGGCATCCCTCTGGACGGCAGCAGCTTCACCATGGCCGGCATCGACGGGCTGACCTTCACGGCCATCCCCGTGACGGGCAAGGCGCCGCCCTACTCCCCGCATCGGCACGATCCGCACGTCGGCGACAATATCGGCATCAAGGTGACCGATACCCGTAGTGGCAAGGTGTTGTTCTATGCACCAGGTCTGGGACAGTTGACTCCACAGACGCGAGAATTGATGACCTCGGCAGACTGCCTGCTGGTGGATGGAACGTTCTGGCAGGATGACGAGATGGACTGCGTGGGCCTCGGGGATCGCAGGGCCTTTGACATGGGCCACCTGCCGCAATCGGGCAGCGGCGGCATGATTGAAGTCATGCGTCCCATGCTCAAACCCCGCAAGATTCTTATTCATATCAACAACACCAATCCGATACTGGACGACGAGTCCGAGCAGCGCAGGCAGCTCAGCGCGGAAGGTATCGAAGTCTCCTATGACGGCATGGATTTTTCACTGTGAGCAGCACACTCGATTTCGCACGAGATACGTTCAAGATCAATCCGCGCTACCGTCTGCAGTGGGAAGATGCGCAGCAATGTCACGTCCTTCTGTACCCGGAAGGCCTCGTGAAACTCAGCGGCACTGCCGCAGAAATTCTCGGCCGCTGCCAGCAGCCCACGCGCGCTGCCGAGCTGATCGCCGAACTGCAACGCGAGTACCCGGCCGCCGACACACTGGCGGACGACGTGATGGAATTTCTGACACATGCCCGCCAACAGGAATGGATCAAACGCACTGAGGACTGAAGCCGTGACCGTCAAACCTCCAGCAGATAAAGTCAGTATCCCGGAACGAGCCCCCGTTCCCCTGTGGCTTCTCGCAGAACTCACCTACGCATGCCCCCTGCAATGTCCGTACTGCTCGAACCCGTTGGAATTACCGAAGTCTCGCAGCAGCGAATTGACGACGGAGCAATGGCTCGATGTGATGCAACAGGCACGCAAACTGGGAGCTGTGCAGCTGGGCTTCTCCGGCGGCGAGCCATTGGTGCGCCCGGATGTCGAACTGCTGGTGCAGGAAGGCAGCAAGATGGGCTTCTACTGCAATCTCATTACCTCTGCACTCGGGCTGACCACTGAACGCATCACTGCACTCAAGAACGCCGGGCTCAATCACCTGCAGATCAGCTTTCAGGGCAGCGATCAGGAGACCAACGCGCGCTTCGGCGGTTCCGACAGTTTTGTTCACAAACTCGCGATGACCAAAGAGGTGATCCGCCAGGGCATTCCGCTCGGGCTGAACTTCGTGCTGCATCGCCACAACATTCATCAGGTCGCCGATTTTCTTGCGCTCGCCGACTCCCTCGGCGCGGAGTTTGTCGAGCTGGCCAACACCCAGTACTACGCGTGGGCAATGCACAATCGCGAACAGCTGCTGCCGAGCCGACAACAACTGCAGGATGCCGAGGCGGCCACCAACAAATTCCGCGACACCAGCGGCAGCCGCATGAAAGTGTTCTTCGTGGCCCCCGACTATTACGACGACAGGCCAAAGAAGTGCAGCAACGGCTGGGGCACAACGTTCATCACGGTGACGCCCGACGGCGACGTGCTGCCCTGTCAGAGCGCCAGGATTATCCCCGGCCTGGAATTCCCCAACATTCGCACGCAAACGCTGCGCGACATCTGGCTCGACTCGACGCTCTTCCAGCGCTTCCGTGGCACGGCCTGGATGCAGGAACCCTGCGCCAGCTGCCCGGAGAAACTCATCGACCTAGGCGGCTGTCGCTGCCAGGCATTCATGCTCACGGGTGACGCGGCGAGTACCGACCCGGTGTGCAGCCTTTCTCCCCTGCATCATGTGGTGACGGAAATTACCGATGCGGCGAACGCGCAAGCATCATCACAGTCATCAACACCAGCCCAACCGCTGCTGTTCCGCAACACCAGCAACGCCCGCAAACTTTCAGCCAAGAAGGAAACCTCGACATCATGACCGCCCCATGGAGCAAGGAAGAATTCGAACAGCGTCTGCGCGCCAAAGGCCGCTTCTATCACATTCATCACCCGTTTCATGTGGCCATGAACAGTGGTCAATGTACGCGTGAGCAGATTCAGGGTTGGGTGGCCAATCGCTTCTATTACCAGACCACCATTCCGGTAAAAGACGCGGCAATACTCGCCAACTGCAATGAGAGGGAGGTGCGCCGGGAATGGGTGCAGCGCATTCTCGATCACGATGGAACGGAAGGGCAAGAAGGCGGTATCGAAGCCTGGCTGCGCCTGGCAGAGGCGGTCGGACTAAGCCGTGATGAAGTCGATTCGCAGCAACATGTGCTGCCGGGCGTGCGTTTCGCCTGCGACGCGTATCTGAATTTTGCCCGCCGGGCGACCTGGCAGGAAGCGGCCTGTTCTTCCCTGACCGAGCTTTTTGCGCCCGAAATTCACCAGCGCCGTCTGGATAACTGGCCAGAGTATTACCCGTGGATCGAAGCGGATGGCTATCGTTATTTCAAAAAACGTCTATCCGAGGCGCGCCGCGATGTCGAGCATGGCCTGCGCATTACGCTGTCGCATTTC
>JAUSMU010000140.1 GCA_030645995.1 Gammaproteobacteria bacterium
AATTTCCTTGAGTCCCTCCATGACCTGAAAACCATCCATATCCGGCATTTGCAGATCAAGCAGGATCAGCTCGTAGCCATGCTCGCGGTGCAGCTCGCACACCTCGCCCGGATTCATCGTGGAGCTGATGGAATCATAGCCAGCACCGCGCAGCATGCGCTCGAGCAGCAGGATATTAGCTTCCTTATCGTCAACAATCAGGATTTTACCGTGAAGAACATCAGCTGCACTTATCATGAGAATCGCTGCTCCTGTGCGCTCCTGACAGATTTTTTCTGCAACTTACCCATCTCAATTCACCAGAACCGTTGCCAGCCAAAACAGCAGCGCCAGAGCCACCACGTCGGTGGCCGTGGAGAGAACGATGCTCGAAGCGGTGGCGGGGTCGGCGCCGAATTTCTTCAACGCGAGCGGCACGATGACGCCACACATGCCGCTGATAAGGCAACTACCGGTCATGGCGAGGAATACGACGGCACTGAGGATAAGGGCGGTAGACAAGTGCATGAGGGTGGCAGCCGCGTACATGGCCAAAGCCGCTACCAGCCCGAGCAGGACACCATTCAGTAGACCGAGCAACGCTTCCTTCATGACCAGCGCTTTTTCCTTGCCCGCTTTCAGCTCGCCCAACGCAAGTCCGCGCAGCGTGATGGCCAGCGTCTGGCCACCGGTGTTGCTGGTCTGGCTGGTCAGAATCGGCACGAACACGGCAAGAATCAACAGCCGGTGAATGGTGTCATGGAACAACAGCACAATGCCTCCGGCCAACAGTGAGGTGAGCAGGTTGAACTGCAGCCAGGGGTGGCGCAGCCTCATGCTGCGCCACCATGGCGTGGCAAGACGTTCCTCTTTTTCGACTCCCACCATGACGCCTGGCTGGGCGCTCAACTCGATTGACCGTTTCTGTTCCGCCACCAGTTCATCGTAGAGGCGCTTGACCTCGTCACTTTTGCGGCTGATCAGATCGCGACTGGCCTCCACTTCATCCACTTTTTGTTCCAGCGCTGTGCTGTAGTTTTTCGCTTCCCCATGCAGCAGGCGTACTTCCAGCATATTGTGTACGCGCGCCAGCACCTCGGCCATCTCAAATGGCTTGCTGATGAAATCCTTCGCCCCGACTTTAAACGCGCGCAATTTGTGATCCGGTTGGGCGGTAATAGCCAGCACCGGCAAATAGCTTTCGGTTTCAATTTCCTTGAGTCCCTCCATGACCTGAAAACCATCCATATCCGGCATTTGCAGATCAAGCAGGATCAGCTCGTAGCC
>JAUSMU010000141.1 GCA_030645995.1 Gammaproteobacteria bacterium
TGCCTGGCGGAATAGATATTCACTTCGTCGGCAAGCGCCGGTACGCAATAAGGAGTGCAACAAACGGCCAGCAGCGTCAGCGTAAATTTTCTAAGCATGGAGACGACTCCTCGGTGCGGGTTGAGTGAGGGAATGGCTGTCGGATCAGACAGCAAGGAGCGCACCGCATCATGGCGCAGATGATAATCGATCTCATTTAGACTTGCAATCGGAAAAAGCGCGTGAAGATAACGGTCATGCGCGGCGGGGAGTCAATCGCCCCGTGGTTTGTTCGGGTTCACCGATCTCATCGAAGAAGACAAAGGCGCGGGGGGATTTCTTGGCGGCATACATGGCCTGGTCGGCATTCTTCAGCAACACGGCCGCCTCAGTGCCATCCTGGGGAGCCAGCGTGGCACCAATACTGAAGCGCACCGGGAACTCACGCCCATCCACCTGCATGGGTTTGTGTAGAGATTGCATCAGTGCCTCCATCACCTGCCGTGTCGACTCCCGGGTTGCTCCGTGTAGCAGCACGGCAAATTCATCGCCGCCATAGCGTGCGATCAGATCAGACTTACGCAAGGCACTCTTCAAGCGCCTACCAATAATCCGCAGGACCTGGTCACCTGCGTCATGCCCACGCGTATCGTTGATTTTCTTGAAATCATCCATATCGAGGAGCAGCACAGCAAAATTGTTGAACGGTGCCCCCGCAGGTTGCATGCACAACCGACCGATACTCACGTCCAGCAGGCGACGATTCGCAACGCCGGTCAGTGTATCGAGGTGAGCGAGTGTATTCAGAGGGCCCACCATCAGCCGGGTCAGCAGGAACACGGCGAGAATACTCAGCGCCACGCTGGCCAGCATCCATCTCATCAGGCTGGCCTGCAGTTGATCGAAGGGGCCCATGACCTCATCGAGCGACTTACCCATGACACCAATGACCTGAAGCCCCTCGGAACGAACCAGCGGCAGCATGTTCACCAGATAGTTATGTTGGCCATTGTCGAACGATGGTGCGACCCC
>JAUSMU010000143.1 GCA_030645995.1 Gammaproteobacteria bacterium
GGCTTCGATCAGGTCACCCTCGACAATGCCGAAGATCTGCGCAACCTCGGTCGCCTCGATCCCAAGCTGTGGACAGTGCTCAATTGCCCGACCACGGGGCTGGAGTTTGATGCGCGCACCGCGGCGCTGCTCGACAAGGACGCGGATGGCCAGATCAGGGTCCCCGAGATTCTGGATGCGGTGCAGTGGAGCTGCGAGCGTCTGGTCGACCCGGACATCCTGTTCCGCGCCGAAGGGCTGCCGGTGGCGGCGATTGCGGATCACGACGCCGAGGGCGCAGGCATCAAGGAAGCCGCACAGCGGGTGCTGCTGTACATGGGCAAGCCCGCCGACGCCGCGCTGGTGGTGGCCGATCTCTCCGACCTGACGCGCCTGTTCTCTCCCGATCACTTCAATGGCGATGGCGTCGTGGCGCCAGAGCTGAGCGCCGATGAGTCTGTGCGTCAACTGATTGTCGAAATCGTGGACACCCAGGGAGGTGTCGCTGATCGCAGTGGCACGCCAGGCGCGAGTGCCGAGACGCTGGCCGCATTCTTCGCACAGGCGCAGAGCGTGCTCGCCTGGCACGCCGAAGGCGCAACCGACAACAAACTACTGTCTCCACTAGGAAGCAATACCGCCGCTGCGGCGCTGGCCTTCGAGAATGTGCGTGCCAAGGTGGACGACTATTTCATGCGTTGCCAGTTGGCGGCATTCGACACGCGCGCCAGTGAATCGCTCAATCCCGCACCGCTGGTCTATGGTGCGCTGGGCAATCGCACGATTGCTACCGGTGACGCCGACGTCGCGGCATTGCCCCTGGCCTCCATCGTGGCGAGCAAGCCACTGCCGCTGACAGACGGAATCAATCCCGCGTGGGCTGGCGCCATTCAAGCACTGCGCTCTGCGGTGATCGAGCCGCTGCTGGGCGCACGTGACACACTTTCTGTCGACGACTGGATGAGCGTGTCTCAGCAGCTGGCCGGTTGGCGCGCCTGGCAGGCCGCCAAGCCTGACACGGCGGTGCACAAGCTCGGCATCGAGCGTCTGCAGGCTGTGGTGGCTGGCGATGGTGTCGCGCAGGTGACGGCACTGATCACCGAGGATCTGGCTGCCAAAGTATTTGCGTCGACCATCGACGCCGTCGAGAAGCTCGTACGTTATCAGCGCGATCTGGTGACGCTGCTGCACAACTTCGTTTCTCTCAGTGATTTCTACCGGGGCAAGAGTAAGGCGATCTTCCAGGCTGGCACGCTGTATCTGGATCAGCGCAGCTGTGAGCTGGTGATGCGCGTCAACGACATGGGGCGTCATGCCACCATGGCGCCGTTCAGCGGCTGCTATCTCGTGTATTGCAACTGCGAGCGCAAGGGCGAGGCGCCGATGACAATTGTCGCGGCACTGACCGGCGGGCATGTCGATGAGCTGATGGTGCCAGGTCGCAACGGCATTTTTTACGACCGCAAGGGCAGAGACTGGCGCGCCACCATCACCAAAGTGGTAGAACAGCCTGTCAGCCTGCGGCAGGCTTTCTGGGCGCCGTACAACCGCGTGGCGGCGTTCATCGAGAGTCAGCTGCACAAGTTCGCGGCGTCGCGCGACAAGG
Source organism: Gammaproteobacteria bacterium (assembly GCA_030645995.1). GTDB lineage: Bacteria > Pseudomonadota > Gammaproteobacteria > Pseudomonadales > Pseudohongiellaceae > UBA5078. Next base: position 1,586 of record JAUSMU010000143.1, read on the forward strand.
ACATTGAGGCCAAGACCACGACGGGCGTCGGTGCCGTGGCCGCATCACCAGCGGCGACGCCCGCAGCACCTGCCTTCGATATCGCCAAGTTTGCCGGTATCTTCGCTGCCATGGGCCTTGCCGTGGGCGCGATTGGCACGACCCTGGCGGCCGTGGTGTCGGGACTCTTCGCGCTGAGCTTGTGGCAGATTCCGCTGGTGCTGATTGGCGTTCTGGTGGTGATCTCCGGACCGTCGATGATGATGGCGTTCCTGACACTGCGTCGACGCAACCTCGGCCCGCTGCTGGACGCCAACGGCTGGGCTGTAAACACCCGCGCGCGCATCAACGTGCCGTTTGGTGCCTCGCTCACCGGGCTGGCGACGCTGCCCCCAGGCTCCACTCGTTCGTTGGTCGATCCGTTCGCGGACAAGAAACGTCCGTGGAAAGCCTGGGTGTTCCTTGGCGCCATGGTCGTGATGGCTGCGGTACTCTGGTATCGAGGGATGTTTGCGGGGTTGGTGGGGTAGGCGAGAACTGAATGACGCTTGCGCCGAAGCAAAGTCTCTACTATATTCATTATTGTTATTTATGAATAGTTGAGGTGAATTATGGCTACGACCAGTTTGAGTCTTGGAGAACACTGGGAGGTGTTTATCAAGAATGAGATTGTGAGCGGGCGTTATGGATCGGCCAGTGAGGTTGTCCGTGATGCGCTGCGCGGCATGGAGGAGCGCAAGAGTAAGCTGGAAGCGTTGAGAGCATACCTTGCTCTGGGAGCAGAGCAGGCAAGGAACGGAGAATTTGTGGAAAATTTCTCCATGGATATGTTGATCAAGGAACTGGATACCGACGCAGATGCAGAAATATCGAATAACACCGAGGGTTCGAGATGAATTACTGAGCATTGGCCGTTACACGAAGCATGTGTGGGGTAGTGCACAACGTAACCAGTATTTGAGAGATCTTGAAAATCGATTCGCATGGTTGGCCGAGTCGCCATACAGAGGACGATCACGGCCTGAGATTGGCGAGGGTTACTACAGTTTTCCGCAAGGTCAGCATGTGGTGTTCTATAAGATTCATGAGAAATTTATAGAAATTATTGGCGTTCCTCATAAGCAAATGGATGACCTCTCATAGCAATCGGAAGGAGTGGCCTGTGGACCACCAGATGATGAACATGTTTGCGGTACCCCTGTACCGCTCAGCGCTCAAGCGCAGCTTTACCGAGGAGGAAATTCGTTTTTTTCAGAGTGAGCTGCGTGATCCCGTGTTGTCGATTTCAAACTCCTCGTCCAAGAACAAGAATATTCTGGCCGCAGAAGTCATGAAAAACATCCGCGCGGTGTTGCAGGAGAATCTCGACAACTTCTTCAAGATTGTGTTCAACACGTCCAACGATGTGCAGCTGAAGATCACACAATCATGGCTGACCTCTTCGGTCAAAGGGCAGTCGCATCACGCGCACACGCACCCCAACAGCATCGTCAGCGGAGTGTTGTACATCAATCTTGCGCCGCACGACGGCATCAATTTCTATCGCAATGAAGACAATCAGTGGTATGAACTGCTGCGCAAGGAAGACTCCTACTACAACGCCTATCGCTATTTTGTGCAGACTTCGGTCGGTGACATCGTGCTGTTCCCCTCGAACGTGAAGCACGGCATCCAGCAGGTGACGCAAGACATCGAGCGGGTGAGTCTGTCGTTCAACAGTTTCTTTGCGGGGGAGCTGGGGCGGGAGGAATTCTCGAATAAACTGCGGATCACGCTGGATTGACTATGTCAGGCGAGGGGCTTGGCACGCCCTGATTACGGAGTGCCACGCATCAGTCGCTCGACTATTTGGTGACTTTTTTCATTTGTTTGCCGCAACAGATTTCCGAATGCTGCATCTTCTCCGGACACGGACAGCCCTTCACATAGACCAGTTCGGCTTTGCATGATTCACAGACATAGTGATCGTTCTTTTCTCGTGACATGATTCTGATCTCCTCGTGGATGTTGATGTAATCTGCCCCACAAGTGTGGCCGAGGGATGCTCACCGGAACTGTGCGCTGGCGTACCGTGCGGCCGTACTCAGGCTTTGAAGCCTTTGCCCACGACGTAAACTTCCCTTGAGCGCGCGCGTGAGGCATCCGGTTTGCGCACGACGACCTTGTCGAAGCTGGTGCGCAAATCCTTGAGAAAATCATCGTAGCCTTCACCGTGGAAGACCTTGGTCAGGAAATTTCCGTTCGGTTTGAGAACCTGTCGGGCCATGTCCAGCGCGAGTTCGACGAGATACATTGACGCAGCCTGATCGGCCGCATCGACGCCGCTGATGTTGGGCGCCATGTCTGATACCACCAGATCCGCCTTTGTGCCGCCCAGCGCTGCCATGATCTGATTGAACACTTCTTCCTCGGTGAAGTCGCCGAGAATGAATTCCACGTCCGCTATTGCGTCCATGGGCAGGATGTCGGAGGCGATCACCTTGCCCTTGCTCCCGACCATCGGCGCGAGAATCTGCGACCAGCCGCCGGGGGTGGAGCCGAGGTCGAGCACCAGCATGCCCGGGCGGATGAGCTTGTCCTTGTCGAGCAGTTCGATCAGCTTGTAAGTGGCGCGCGAGCGATAGCCGTCGACCTGCGCCCTTTTGACATAGGGGTCGTTGACGTGTTCTTCCAGCCAGCGGTTACTGCTCTTGGATCGTGCCATGGATCGTGTTGCCCGGTTTCCTGCGAAAGGGAGCGAAGCATAGCAGGCCGCAGTCAAGATGAGTACAATGCCGCCATTCCTTCTGCCTCTGCCGGAGCCACCGGCCAGGACCTGAACATGATTCGCATCACCGAGCTTGCACTGCCCCTCGATCATCCCGCCACCGCCTTGCGCAAAGCCATCGTGGCCCGCCTGAAAATCCGCGACGAAGACCTGCTGGACTTCACGGTATTCAAACGCAGCTACGACGCGCGCAAGAAGAACACCGAGATCACCTTTGTCTACATCGTCGATCTCACCGCACGTGATGAGGCGCAGATCCTCGCGCGCTGCGCCGGAGATCAACATGTGCGTCCCGCCCCCGATACCAGCTACCACGTGGTGGCACAGGCGCCGGACAACCTCACTGAGCGACCGATCATCATCGGCTTCGGCCCCTGCGGCCTGTTCGCCGCACTGACTCTGGCGCAGATGGGCTTCAAGCCGATTGTGCTGGAGCGGGGCAGGGACGTGCGCACGCGCACCAAGGACACCTGGGCGCTATGGCGCAAGAAGGAGCTTACGCCGGAGTCGAACGTGCAGTTCGGCGAGGGCGGTGCCGGATTGTTTTCCGATGGCAAGCTCTACAGCCAGATCAAGGATCCGAAGTTCTACGGCCGCAAGGTGATGCATGAATTCGTGCGCGCCGGAGCGCCCGAGGAAATCATGTTCGTGAACAAGCCGCACATCGGCACATTCAGGCTGACCGGCGTGGTGTCGACCATGCGCGAGGAGATTCGTGCGCTGGGGGGCGAAGTGCACTTCGAGAGTCGCGTTGTCGATTTGTTGATGAGCGATGTGCGAATCGATGGACGAAGCGATGGGCGCATCGAAGGCGTCGTGCTCGCCAGCGGCGAGGAGCTGTGCAGTCGCTATGTGGTGCTGGCACTCGGGCACAGCTCCCGCGACACCGTCAGGATGCTGCATCGACGTGGCGTGTTCGTGGAAGCGAAGCCCTTCGCGATTGGTTTTCGCATCGAGCATCCGCAGTCCCTGATCGACAAGGCGCGTCTGGGCAAGTATGCGGGACACCCGGAACTGGGCGCGGCCGATTACAAGCTAGTCCATCACGCGAAGAACGGACGTGCCGTGTACAGCTTCTGCATGTGTCCCGGTGGCACCGTGGTCGCGGCGACCTCCGAGCCGGGGCGAGTCGTCACCAACGGCATGAGTCAGTATTCGCGCAATGAGCGCAACGCCAACTCGGGGATCGTCGTGGGCATCAGCCCGGAGGAGGATTTCCCTGGCGGTCCGCTGGCGGGCATCGAATTGCAGGAGGCACTGGAGTCTCAGGCTTACACGCTCGGTGGCAGCGACTACTGCGCGCCGGGGCAGTTGGTGGGTGATTTCGTGCGTGGCAAGCCGTCGCAAGAGTTTGGTGAGGTGCAGCCGTCTTACAAACCGGGCGTGCGTTTGGGCGATCTGGCCCCTTCGTTGCCAGCCTATGCAATTGAGGCGATCCGTGAAGCCTTGCCGGAGTTCGGAAAACAGATTCGCGGCTTCGACAGAGATGATGCGGTGCTCACCGGAGTGGAGACGCGCACGTCGTCGCCCGTGCGCATCACCCGCGATCACGAGTCACTGCAGAGCGTGAACCTGCGTGGTCTCTATCCGGCCGGAGAAGGGGCGGGCTATGCCGGTGGCATTCTCTCGGCGGGAATAGATGGAATCAAGGTAGCCGAGGCGCTCGCCAAGGCAATGCTGGCTGACTTGCAGGAGAAACATTGACATGGCGCTTACCCTCGACGATTTGAAGAAGCTGCAGCAGAAGAAATACCGCCACGAGTTCGGATGTTTTCTTGCTGAGGGCGAGCACCTGGCGCTGGAGCTGGAGAACGCAGCCTTGCACAAGCCGACACTGCGCACGAGTGAACTGTATGTCACCGAGGAATTTCAGCACTGGCCGACTACGCTGCGCAAGCATTTGATCACCGACAAACAGATGGCGCAGATCTGCGATACTCAGACACCGCAGGGCATCGCCGCGCTCGTGCCCATCGCCGCGCTGCAGCTTGGGCAAGCCACGCCACATGCTGCCACCGGTGAGAAAGAGCGGGCGATTTACCTGCACGAGATTCAGGACCCCGGCAATCTCGGCACCATCTTGCGGACGCTGGCCTGGTTCGGCAATTTCCGCTGCCTGCTCAGCCCCGGCTCGGTCGATCCTTTCAATCCGAAGGTCGTGCGTGCCAGCATGGGAGCGATCTTTCACGTGCCGCTGGAAGTCGAGGTGCCGCTGGAAACCCTGTCGGCTAATTTCAAAAGGATTGCCTGCCTGGACATGCAGGGCAGCAGCCTCAGCGCGAAGGCATTCAAAGAGTGCGACTGTTACCTGTTCGGCAATGAGGCACGCGGCGTGCCACACGAGCAGCTGCAGAAGCTCGGTGCACAGCCATTCGCGATACCCGGCAGCGGCGCTATCGAATCGCTCAATCTCGCGACAGTCGTCAACATGTGTGCTTACGAATTGAATCGTCGTCCGTAGTGTTGCGGACATCCATCTTTAAACCATTTTAGAAAATATCAGGGAGCCCGCCTCATGGCAGCCAGCAAGAAATATGAATCCCGCGTGATCGCGAGCGTTGCATCAGAAGGTGTAGCACAACAAGGTGTGACAAAAGAGTGGAGTGCGGAAATTATTCGCCGTGCCACTGCGACCAAGACAGTTGTCTCGAAAGCGCAGGGAGGTTTTACGACGGAGGCCGAGGCCCAGACTTGGGCTGAGAGGGAACTGGCCGTATTTCTGGAACTGAATGAGCGCAACAAGATCAAGAGCAGGAACAAGAAGCGCGATTAAGCAGCCAAACCTTTTAAAGATGCGGATAACGGCATCGTACCCATTGATGGACCGGGGGCAGCCAGTGCTTCTGTCGCACTGGCAGAATTGGCCCACCCGTTCCGCGTGACAAGCAGAGTCTACTGAGGCTTGTTGGACAGCTCGGTTCCATTGATTGGAATCATCAAATGAGCGCTGGGAGTGCCAGGTTCCATCATCCAGGGCGTCCCTTTTCCAGCGATCGCATTGCTGCGCTGAGACCCAATGGGCATGCCCAATTGCTCCGGAGTGGCATTGGGCACGGAGAGTATCCACAGTAGCTGAATACGATCCGGCTCGTCATACAAGCGATAGCTGATGGAACCAAAAATGCGAGCGTTGATCTCCCCTTTTCTCTCGGCTTCGGCCAGAGCTGCATTCACGTCTTCATCCGACAGCCCCTGTGCCCGCAATCTAGAGCTCAAGTCGCTGCGTGACGCAGTGGCAGTTGGCGTGCAGCGGGTAAAACCCTCTTCATCTTTCGGGCGGCACTCCACGTGGTTGCTGCCCTGACGCAGCACGATGCGCTCGCCGCTGGTGGGGTCATAGCGAAAGACAGTGGCCTCTGCACGCAAATCTTCGGGCAGTGGGCGAATCGCCTGGGCAATGAGTTCCTGAGTGGATTGCGCAAAAAGTGAGCTTGACGCACACACCCCAAGCAAGGCGGCGCTGAATAGTGCTGAAACACGCATGGTGAATTCCTCTGTTGTTATTTGTTGCGGTGAATTATCGCAACGCAGTCTTACCCCGGCCTTGTGAGATGTCAACTTTTGAAGAGGCATTTGCACTCCGCTTGGAACTGTTTGGAACTATTCTTGGGCATATTTCCACAGTAACTTTTGCTCTGCAGAAATTAGAAAGGGGGGGAGGAGGAAGTCGGGGTAGTGGGGTGATAAGTTCACCGAAAAGCTGGTACAGGGGGCCGTACTTAAGCTGGCACACTATCCCTGGAACTGGATTTTGAACCAAGATACTATCGCTCTATTACTCTGCCTCAAAAGCTCAAGTGCTGACATTGGCTGCATTATGCCCACGCTTCTACAGTATCTCTTCGCCATCGGTACCTTTCAGGGATTCCTGCTTTCTACGCTACTGTTATTCACTTCCAATATTAGCTATGCCAGCCGAATTTTGGGAGTTTGGTGTGGTTTCTTGGCGATTGGGCTTATGCTGCCGATAGTCGAACAACTAAGTGGAATCGAAAGTTACGGATTGTTGCTCGCTGTGACAGGATTTTTGCCTGCGAGCTACGGGGCGTTGTTATATTTATATTGCCGCCATTCAGTTCTCGATGACGGCTATAGACCAAAAGATTTGCTGCATTTTATTCCGTTTCTGTGTTGTTACCTGCTCAACATCGATCTCCTGTTCTCGCCCGACTATGTAGTACAGACGTTTGTCGAGGGTGCGCGCGCAGTGCCTGTAAGGTATCTCCTGGGACAGTCCATTCTATTCGGGCAGGCGTATATTTACATTGGCTATACCGCCTTCTTTATGTATCGGTACCAGCAACGAGCTCAAGATAATTATGCGGGCTTTAATCCCGATGTATTTGATTGGTTATGGATTGTGCAAGGGTTCAATCTGATCATATGGAGCATGAAGGCGGTAGCTATGGTCACCACTGGGCTTGGTCTGTCCATTGGCGGAGATGTTTTAATAGTAATTCTGATTTACGGTATTGGCCTGGCTCAGTGGCGCAATCCGCAGCTCTTCAAAATCGTGGTACCTGTTACGACAGATGCAACTGCATTAATGAACGACTCGGGCTCAAAAATAACAGGAAGGCTGGATGAAGATACTCGCCTAGCCTTGTTGGAGAGTGTCAATCAGCACATGCAGACACATCAGGTATTTCTGGATAGTGAGCTGTCATTGCGACGACTGGCTGACGCTGTCGGTATTAGTACTCATTATCTGTCCGAGGCATTGAATGGGGAGGAAGGGCAGAATTTCTATAATTTTGTGAACAAGTTGCGCGTAGAGTACGTTTGCGAGCATCTGAAGCAGGATCAGGAAATAAAGCTTTTAGATTTGGGCCTGAAAGCCGGGTTTTCTTCCAAAAGCACCTTTAACTCGGTTTTTAAGAAACAGACAGGATTGACGCCAACGCAGTATCGCAACAACTGTATGCGGTAATTCCACCTTTCCTGGTTCAATCGTCCGAATCGTTCACATCGCACGTCCGAATGGTACTAAGTGGACGCCTCCGACCACCATCCTTGTTGAAATAGAACCACTTTCACCTCCAGGCGGAGATGATGACGATCAATTTTCAACAGGAGTCCCCATGACGACGACTAGTTTCGAATTGCCTCAAGGGCCCAAACGGCATATGGCCATGTCGGGATTATTCATTCTCGGTGCACTGCTGGCGGGTTTGGTAGCCATTTACGGGATCACGTTTCCCATACTGCTACCAGGCATGTCCGACGAGTTTCACCACCGTTATCTGAACATGTCTCTGTTTCTGGTATCGATGCATGTGGTTGGCTCGGGTATAGCCTTGTTAATTTCTCCCTTGCAGTTGGTGATTTATCGCAGGAACAGAACTTTACATCGCTACCTGGGGCGCGTGTATTTTCTGGCGGTGATCGCAGGAAGCATTGGGGGCTATTACATGGCCTGGCATGCATTTGGCGGATTTATCAGTACCTTGGGATTGAGCATTTTGGCCACGTTATGGTGGTCCTTCACATTGCTCGCTGTGATCTATGCGCGTGTCGGGAATGTTGCCGCCCACCGCCGGTGGATGCTTCGCAGCTTTGCGCTGACTTACGCCGCAGTGACGCTAAGGTTGATGGCTCCAGCGCTAAGTTTATATCTTGATGAGGTGACACAATCGCAAGTTGTATATTGGTTATCTTGGATTCTAAATCTTGCTTTGGTACAAATATGGATCAGGAAATTCTAAGTGGTTCCCGCTGCGCACCATACCAATCTTAGCTTGACCCTTTTACAGTGCGCGCACTAGTATCCGGCGCAGACAACTGACATCTAACTTCAGGAGAGAGAAAATGCGCATCACGTTTAAGTCACTAGCATTATTGTTTTTCACTATGATCGGGTTCACTTCTGCGCAAGCGCAGACAGCGGCGTTCACAATGTCGATAGACGGCTTTGGCGATGGTGATGACATCCCTGTACGCTTCTCACAAGCCGCCGAAGGTGCGCTGCCCGGTGGCGGCACGTCTCCCGCTATTCGTTGGGAGAACGCACCTGCTGGCACGCAGTCTTTCGTGGTGAATATGATGGACTTAGACTTTGCGCCGAACCGCGGCACGCGCACTCAAGTGCATTGGGTGGTGTGGAATGTCCCCGGCTCGGCAATGGGCTTAGACGGAAATCAGCCGCAGGGCGATAGTCTTCCCAATGGTGCCTCTCAGATCAGCGCAACCGGTCGCGTCTACCGTGGTCCTGGTGCTGGAGCGTCTGGCCCCAAACACCATTACCTGTTTGAGGTGTACGCGCTAGACACGACGGTGTCTGTCATGGCCTCCGATGATCCGATTGCTACCCGCGATGCCGTCCTCGCTGCAATGGAAGGACACGTATTGGGCAAATCTGCCTATATGGGGATGTTTCGTCGCCCGCAATAAATCACTCTTCTTTAGTAGTGCCGCTGCGGCAGCACGCGACAGGCCCGCCTTTCGGGGCCTTTAGGCAGAGGCGCCGCAGAGTTATTCAGAGGTTCCCTTGTAGTGGCATAGTGAATTTGGTCATCACGATCCTCGAGCTGTCAGCGCAGCCGCAGAGTAAGCGCGGCGAGACCGTTACTGGGATAGACGTGTCGGCATGGCGCATCAGTGCCGGTAAGCTCAATGCGCTTTGTTCTGGCGAGCAACTCCTCTATCGCCACTCGCATCTCGAGTCTGGCCAGTGGTGCCCCCTGGCAAAGATGGACGCCTTGACCCCAGACTAAACTGTCTTCCGTATTTCGCTCAACTTTGATGGCATTGGGTTCATCGAAGCTACGCGGATCACGATTGGCGGCAATCCACATCAGCGTCAGGTGCTCGCCCTTGGGTATGGACCGCCCCTGAATCTCTACCTGCCGCGTAGTGGTGCGTGGATTCGCAACAAGCGGACCGTCGGCTCGCAGGATTTCCTCTATCGCTGTGGAAATAAGTGATGGATCACTTCGCAGGCTATCCTGAAGTTCGCTTTCTTGAGCAAGATGCAGTACCAGGATGCCTAAGCCAGCTGCGACGGTGCCATGCCCGGCCGTCCAGTTGCGCAGAATGCTTACGATCTGATCGTCTTCGAGCTGCACATCTTCGATCTGGGTGTTCATCAGGGCGTCAGTGGCATCTTCTGCATTGCTGGGTGAAGCGCGTCGATTATTTAGATTTTTTTTGACGTGCTCTGAAAAGTAGCTGGCTAGAGCCTTGCCAGCGACAGGATCCTTCTTGAATGCGGAGTGCTGGCTATCATGTACCCAACCGCCGAGGCTTTCCCACTGATCCTCAGGCCAGCCAAGCAAAGCGCATAGTGTTTTCAACGCAAAGGGGTTCACAAAAGCTTCGATGAATTCCACTTCTTCACGGTAGAGCAACGGTTCAAGGAGAGTCTCGGCGATCTTGCGGGCATTGGGCTCAAACTTTGCCATCTGCGTCTGATCGAAATTGGCGTCAAGTGGCTCACGATATTGGCAGTGAACTGGCGGGTCTATTCCATTCGGGATGGCCAGAAACTGCGATACGTTGCTGTATGTTTCGGTATCTGCCAAGACAGCAACAATGTCCTCATGGCGAAACAACGACCAGCCCATAAATTCGCTATATGCCACCGGGCATCGCTCTCGCATGTCATCGTAAGCGCGGCGTTGATCCTTCAAGGTCAATGCATCCAGCGGATTCCAATCAGCTTGCAGGTCTTCGTTCATTGCGTACTCCTACTTGTGATGGGGCGCCATATGCATCTACATATCCGCGTTGTTTCGTCGGCAGCCTGCAGTCTATTGATGCCCAAGAACCTGCTCTGTTCGTCAGCCTACATATCCTTCATTCGCAAGGTCATTAGTTGTAACTAACAGCAAGCCCCATACGAGGGCAAGCAAGCACTCAGACGATAGTGGCTCTAACTAGTAGATCGAAGATCAAATATTCTGACCCCTTAATCTCACATAATTTTGCCCGACATGTCCGACGAATTTCACCGCCGTTATCTGAACATTGTAGTGGTCCTTCGCATTGCTCGCTGTGATCTATGCGCGTGTCGGGAATATTACTGCATTGGTTATCTTGGATTCTAAATCTTGTCTTGGTACAACTATCGATAAGAAAATTATAAGTTGTTCCGGTTGCGTGCCATTGCGTCTTACCGCTCTGGCAGGATAGTTGACTTTCCAGCCCCAAAAGTTCATGTTCTGGCGCTCTCGAAACTACTACGGTGAGTGCACGGACGGACTGATCCCGTGCCGCCCGCCAAGACCAATCCGTTGATATCTCTGAGGTGTTTCATGCATAACAACAAGACCCTGAACCACACTGGACAGCGCCTGATGCGCACCGCCATCGCCTGCGCCCTGCTCGTTGCTGTTCCCGGCATTGCCCTGGCGCAGGGTGGCGCACGCGGGCCTGCCGAACACGCCAATGTGCCGCCCGTGAACAATCTGCCCAATCCCTATGAGACGGTCCGCAACTGGAGCACGCCGCCGGAAGGGCGCACCTGGGGCTCGATCAGCGCGATCAACATCGACATCGATGGCACCAGCCTGTGGGTCGGCGACCGCTGTGGCGCGAACTCCTGCGCTGGGTCGGACGTTGATCCCATCGTGAAGCTCGATTCCGAAGGGCGGCCGGTGATGAGCTTCGGCGCCGGTCTGATCCTGTGGCCGCATGGCATGGATGTGGATCGCCAAGGCAATGTCTGGGTGGTGGACTCACGCTCCGCGAATGCGGCCGAGCTGGCGGCTAATCCGAACTCGGCGGGCAAAGGGCACACCGTGCTCAAGTTCAGCCCGCAAGGCGAGCTGCTGATGACACTGGGTACGCCGGGTGAAGCCGGTGATCCGCCCACGCACTTCACCGAGCCCAACGACGTGCTCGTAGCTCCCGATGGCAGCATCTTCGTGGCCGAGACCCACGGTGCCCAGTTCCAGGACGAGCCCGGCCCCAATTCCAAGAGCCGCATCTC